>JBKHYE010000120.1:0-26413 GCA_046565705.1 Actinomycetes bacterium | reverse complement strand
ACCTTCGACCGGCTGCTCAACGACCTCGACGAGCACGCCGCGTCCTGAAGCGCTTGACAGCGATCACCCGCATAACGCCGGATAGCCACGGTCCCAGGGGGTGGCGCCGACGTCCCGAGCGGCAGTTCAGTCCGCAGAAAGTCCGCAAGACGTCCGCGCACGCCCCGACACGAGCCGAGACCCGCCAGCACGAAACCGCAGGTCAGAGGCGGTTCGGCTGCCGGCACGTCGTCAAGATCCGCACGGGGGGCACGTTCCGCTGCAACGTGTAGTCACGCCTTCCCTCCGCGGGCCGGTGTTGGGCGTGCGTCAGTGAGGTCGTGCGCGGCGTGCTGCGTCCTCGTCCGCGCCCGGGTCAGCCCCGCCACGAGGCGGGACGAATGGCGCGCACCAGCCTGTCACCACAACAGCCGAACGGAACGTCCAGCACCATCTCGGCGTCTCTACGGACGGCACCACGAGAGCCGGCTCCGAGAGGACTCCACATGCACACCGACGCCGACGAACGCCACCCGTGGGTCCCGGGCGACGCGTGCACGCTGCCGACGGCGCAGCAGCCGCTCCGCCTCGCGGAGTTCGACGCGCTGTTCGCCGACCACCTGGTCGGGGTCGAGCGTCTCGACGCACAGCGCGTCTCCCTGCGGCTCGAGGGTGGAGGGCCTGTGCGTGCGGACGCTCAAGACCTGGCAAACCGCGAGACGTCCTGCTGCTCGTTCTTCGCCTTCGACGTCAGGCCGGTCGGTGCCGACAGCGTGCAGATGGACATCACCGTGCCACCCGAGCGGGCGGCTGTCCTCGATGCGCTGGTCGCGCGCGCTGCGCAGGCGGCACGGCGCACTGCCTGAGGGCGCAGAGTGGCCGACCAGTTCCCTTGTACTGACCGACGTCGACCGGCCCGGCATGCCGGCGCAATGGACAGCGCTGTGCCAGTGACGCGCCAGCAGCGGGCCTGACAGTCTTGCCATGCAGCTCGCTCGATCCGCAGCGTCGCAGCGCCTCGCACAGGCTCGACAGAGCTGCGGCGCGTCGGGCGGCACGTTCGGAGGGGATCGTGAGAACGGATGAGCCCAGAGGTCCTGCACTACGCGGCGTTCACCGATGACCCTGCCGGCGGGAACCCGGCCGGCGTCGTCCTGAACGCGAGCGGCATGGCGTCCGAGGAGATGGCCGAGGTGGCGGCCTCTGTCGGCTACTCGGAAACCGCCTTCCTGGCCGGCTCGTCGCTGCGGTTCTTCAGCCCGAGAGGGGAGGTGCCGTTCTGCGGGCACGCCACCGTGGCCACGGCCGTAGCGCTCGCGTCGCGGTCAGGCTCGACGGATCGGTTCGTCTTCACGACGCCAGCGGGTGACGTGCCCGTCACCGTGGTCCGAAGGGACGGACGGTTCATCGCCTCGCTGACCAGCGTGCCGACGTGGAGCCGCGACGCCCACGCGGACGAGCGGGAGCGGGCGCTGTCGGCGCTGCGGCTCGACGGTGATGACCTGGACCCTGCTCACCCCGTGCACGTCGCCTTCGCCGGCAACCGGCACCTGATCGTGCCGCTCCGGTCCAGGAGCCGGCTGGCCGCGCTCTCGTACGACACCGACGCGCTCCTCGCGGTGATGGAGGACAGCGGCTGGACGACGGTGCACGTCACGTGGCGGGAGACGCCGTCGTTGTGGCGCGCGCGCGACCCGTTCCCGACCGGCGGGGTGGTCGAAGACCCCGCCACGGGGGCCGCGGCGGCTGCCTTCGGTGGGTACCTGCGGGCCCTCGGCCTGGCCCCGCCACCGACGTCCATCACCATCGTGCAGGGCGAGGACATGGGTCGGCGCAGCGTACTGACGGTGGATCTCGATCCCGAGGACGATCGCTCGGTCGTGTCCGGTGCGGCGGTGGAGCTGCACCCGACCGGGACCGGGGCCGAATAGCCATGCGCACGGTCGAGTCGCTCCTACGCCGGTGCCTCGGGCTTCGAGTGGCGGTACCGCCGCTGTCGCCACGCGAGAAGGCCTTGCTGCGCTCATTCGTTCGCGCCATGGTGACGGTCCCGGGCGCCGTGGACGCCCATCTCCGCCGCGAGCAGCGGCTCTCCCACCGCGGGTACGACGTGCTCGCGCACCTGTCGGAAGCGCCGGGCCGGCGGCTGCGGATGAGCGAGCTCGCGTCGGCCGCCATGATGTCGCCCGGCGGGGATGACGCGACTCGTCAGCCGGCTCGAGGGCCAGGGCCTGATCGTCCGCGAGCCGAGCGACGACAACGGACGCGGCAGGCAGGCCGTCCTCACTGACGAGGGCCTTCGCCGGCTGCGTGAGGCGACGCCGGCCCACGTCGGCAGCCTCCGCAGGCACATCCTGGACCACCTGGACGGCGCCGACCTGCCGATCGTCGCGGCGGCCCTCGACCGGATGGCTGCGTCCGGCATCGACGGCTGAGACGATCGCCTCACGGGAGCCTCCGAGGTCCGCACCCGAGGCAGGTTCCGCGTCAACGCCTTCTCGCCGCTCAATGCAGCATCGGCTGACATCCGGGCGATCGAGGAGGACGCTCCACCTGCCCGCTCGGCCCGTGCCAGGGCCGAGCCACCGGTGGGGAGGCGAGCCGCCGTGGAGGTGTCCACCGACACGCTGCAGAAGGCGCTTCGCATCAACCTCGACCCGCGCTGGTACGGGACGGTCGCGGAGATCGGCGCCGGCCAGGAGGTCGCTCGCTGGCTCTTCCGCGCAGGGGCGGCCGCCGGCACGGTGGCCAAGACCATATCGGCCTACGACATGGCGGTCAGCGACGCGGTCTACGGCCGCGCTGACCGCTACGTGTCCCTCGGGCGGCTCGAGGCGATGCTCGAGCACGAGTTCGGGCTCGACGTCGAGCGGCTCGCCGCCAGCCGCGGTGACACCACGTGTTTCTTCGCGTTCGCCGACACGGTGGTGGCCCGCAGCTATGCCGGCGGCAATGAGTGCCACGGCTGGATGGGGGTGCGCTTCCAGGCCCAGCCCGAGGACGAGCCGAGCCAGATCGTCGCCCACGTGCGGATGCTCGACCCGGAGGCGGCGCAGCAGCAGGAGGCCCTCGGCGTGGTGGGCGTCAACCTGCTGCACGGGGCGTTCTTCGAACGGCACGAGCCGATGCAGGTCGTGCGCAGCCTGCTCGACCAGCTCTCCACCGGCCGCATCGAGATCGACATGATCCGCTTCAGCGGGATCGAGTTCCGGCGCGTCGACAACCGGCTGATGGCCCTCGAGCTCGTGCAGCTCGGCCTCAGCGGCGTGGCGATGTTCGGTCCGGACGGCGAGGTGCTGCAGCCGAGCGAGGTGCTGCGCAAGAAGGCGGTGCTCGTCGAACGGGGGAGCTTCCGGCCGCCGACCGTCGTCGACATCGACATGCTCAGGTGCGCCCAGGAGAAGTTCGAGCTCGACGACGGCGTCGCCGGGAAGCCGGTTCTCGCGCTGACCGAGCTGACGATGCGCAACCTGCGTGCGTCAGGAGCGGTCGACCGGCGCGACTTCCTCGCCCGCGCCGACCTGCTCTCGGCGTGCGGGATGACCGTGCTCATCTCCGACTACGTCGACTACAGCCGGCTGGCGGCGTACCTGGCGGCCCGGACGGCCGAGCGGATCGGCATCGTCATGGGCGTCCCGAGCCTGCGTGAGCTGTTCGACGAGGACCAGCACACACACCTGCCCGGCGGGATCCTCGAGAGCTTCGGCCGGCTGTTCAAGAACGACCTCAAGCTCTTCGTCTACCCGATGCTCGACCTGTCCTCCGGCGATGTGGTCACCGCCCGGACGTTGGAGGTCGAGCCGGTGCTGCAGCCGTTGTTCGACTACCTCTGGCGGCGCGGCAGCCTGGTCGATCTCGACAACTACCGCGCCGACTACCTGCCGATCCTCAGCCGCGACGTCCTCAAGCGCATCGCCGACGGCGACGAGTCGTGGCAGGCCATGGTCCCGACGGCCGTGGCCGAGCTCATCGTGGGGCGGTCGTTCTTCGGTCATCGCCGCGCCACGCCGTAGTGCGCCGGGCCTGCCTGCAACTGCCTGCGCCGGCGCCGCCGCAGCGACGGCGAGTGCTCACGCCGTCGGGAACGCGCGACGCGCCACCTCGCGGTACCGCGCCAGCAGCTCGGGACGTGCCTGCGCGGTCAGCGTGCGCGCACTCCCGCTCGGCCACTCCGGCGGCCGCGGGCCACCGGCCAGCACCCATGCCGCCTGCCGCGCCGCGCCGTCGGCGACGTGCTCGGACGGCGCCGGCACCTGCACCGGCACACCGAGCACCTCAGGCGCGACGCCCTGCACCGCCGCCGATCTCGCCGCGCCACCGACCAGGACGACGTCGTCGACCTCGACGCCCAGCGCCTGCACGGCGTCGAGCGCGTCGGCCATCAGGCAGAGCAGCCCTTCGACGGCGGCCCTGGCGTAGTTCTCGCGGGTCAGCGACCTCGTGGTCATGCCGAACAGGCAGCCGCTGGCGTCAGGCAGGTTCGGCGTGCGCTCGCCGTCCAGGTAGGGGACGAGCACGAGCCCGCCGGCTCCGCGCGGACCTCGCAGCGCCAGCCGCGACAGCTCCTCGTGGTCGACGCCGAGCACCGTCGCCGCCGTGTCGAGCACTCGCGCGGCGTTCAACGTGACGGCGAGCCCGAGGTGGTTGCCCGTCGCGTCCGCGAAACCGGCGACGAGCCCGCTCGGATCGCGGAAGGGCTGCTGAGCCACGACGGCGACGACCCCCGAGGTCCCCAGCGACAGCGACGTGCGCCCAGGCGTGAGCCCGAGCCCCAGCGCGGCGCCGGCGTTGTCGCCGCACCCCGGGCCGAGGAGCACGTGGTCGGTGCCGCGCAAGCCCGACGCGCGGCCGGCCGGCTCGTCCGGTGCCAGCACCCGGGGCAGGACCAGCGCCGACGCGTCGCGACGCAGCGCCGACGACAGCAGGTCGCGCCGGTAGCCGCCTCCTGCCGCGTCGTAGTAGCCGGTGCCCGACGCGTCCGAGCGGTCGGTGACCAGCGTGTCCAGCGAGTCGGCTCCGGACAGCCGCCACGTCAGCCAGTCGTGCGGCAGGGCGACCGCGGCGACGCGGGCCGCGGCGCCCGGCTCGGCGTCGGCCAGCCAGCGCAGCTTCGTCACGGTCAGCGAGGCGACCGGCACGGTGCCGACGGCGTCGACCCAGGCACGACGTCCGGCGGCAGGGTCGCCGTCGCCGAGCTCCTCGACGAGCTGCGACGCGGCCGCCGCCGATCGCGTGTCGTTCCAGAGCAGCGCCGGGCGGACGACACGACCGTCGGCGTCCAGGCACACCATGCCGTGCTGCTGGCCCGCGACCGCGAGCGCGTCGACGTCGGCCAGGCCGCCGGCGTCGTCCAGCGCCGCCAGCAGAGCCGTCCACCAGTGCTCGGGGTCGATCTCCGTCCCCGGCGGGTGCGGCGCCGATCCGCTCCGGACGAGCGCACCGGTGTCGGCGTCGCGGACGACGACCTTGCACGACTGCGTGGAGGAGTCCACCCCGGCGACGAGCGCCACAGGTCAGCCGATCAGGTGGCGAAGCGCGAGCTGCTGCAGGTGCACGAACCCGAAGTCGCGCTCCGCCGCCTTGTCCGGGTCGAAGCCGTCGTCCGAGGCGAGCAGCTGTTCCACGGTCTCGCCCGGCGCGAGCGTCGGCGTCGCGAGGTCGTAGACGCCGGCGTACTGCATCGCCTCCTTCACCTCGGGGTCGGCGCGGAAAGCGGCCGCCTTGTCCCGCAGCAGCAGGTAGGTCTCCATGCACGCTCGGGCCGAGCTCCAGACGCCCTCCATGTGCTCGGTGCGCGACGGCTTGTAGTCGAAGTGGCGCGGGCCGGTGTAGCGGGGCGCGTCCGGGTGGCCGGGGAAGCCGTTCTCCAGCAGGTCGACGGTGAAGAACGCCGACGTCAGGTCGCCGTGGCCGAACACCAGGTCCTGGTCGTACTTCAGGCCGCGCTGCCCGTTGAGGTCGATGTGGAACAGCTTGCCGCTCCACAACGCCTGCGCCAGCTGGTGGGTGTAGTTGAGGTTTGCCATCTGCTCGTGGCCGGTCTCCGGGTTGAGCCCGACGATGTCGCCGTGCTCGAGCTCGGCGATGAGCGCGAGGGCGTGCCCGACGGTCGGCAGGAAGATGTCGCCCCGCGGCTCGTTCGGCTTCGGCTCCAGGCCGATGCGCAGTCCGTACCCCTTGTCCTTGATGTGACCCGCGACGGTGTCGAGGCCCTCCTTGTAGCGCTCGAAGGCGCCCCACAGGTCCTTCGATCCGTCGTACTCCGCGCCCTCACGGCCGCCCCACATGACGAACGTCGTCGCGCCCATCTCGGCCGCGAGGTCGACGGCGCGCAGGATCTTGCGCAGACCGAAGCGGCGCACCGCGCGGTCGTTGCTCGTCAGCCCGCCGTCCTTGAACACCGGGTGCGTGAACGTGTTGGTCGTGACCATCTCGATCACGAGGCCGGCGGCGTCGGTCGCCTTCTTCAGCTGCGAGCAGCGGCGCTCGCGCGTCGCGTCGTCGGCGTCGAACGGGAAGACGTCGTTGTCGTGGAACGTGATGCCCCACGCCCCGATCTCCGCGAGCCGGTCGGCGTACTCCCACGGCTCGAGCGCGGGACGGGTGGCGGTCCCGAAGGGGTCGGTGCCGGTCCACCCGACGGTCCAGAGCCCGAACGAGAAGCGGTCGTCGGCAGTCGGCTGAACAGGCACGGCAGCGGCTCCTTCGTGGGTGCGGATCAGCTGGAGAACGCGGCGTCGAAAGCGGCGGACGGCGGGTCGAACGCGAGCGAGCGCACGAACTGCAGGGCCTCCGGCGCACCGACCAGGCGGTCCATGCCGGCGTCCTCCCACTCGACCGAGATGGGGCCGTCGTAGCCGATCGTGTTGAGCATCCGGAAGCACTGCTCCCACGGCACGTCGCCGTGCCCGGTCGACACGAAGTCCCACCCGCGGCGCGGGTCGGCCCACGCCAGGTGCGAGCCGAGGCGGCCGTTGCGACCGTTTCCCACCTGCTTCTTCGCGTCCTTGCAGTCCACGTGGTAGATCCGGGACTGAAAGTCCCACAGAAACCCGACCGGGTCGAGGTCCTGCCAGACGAAGTGGCTCGGGTCCCAGTTCAGCCCGAACGCCTCGCGGGAGCCGATGGCCTCCATCGCCCGCACGGTCGTCCAGTAGTCATAGGCGATCTCGCTCGGGTGCACCTCGTGCGCGAACCGCACGCCCTCGGCGTCGAACACGTCGAGGATGGGGTTCCACCGGTCGGCGAAGTCCTGGTAGCCGTCGTCGATCATCGACTGCGGCGCCGGCGGGAACATCGCGACGGCCTTCCAGATCTTCGAGCCGGTGAAGCCGACGACGGTCTGCACGCCGAGCTTCGCCGCGGCGCGCGCCGTCATCTTCATCTCCTCCGCCGCGCGCTGCCGGACGCCCTCGGCGTCGCCGCCGCCCCAGATGCGGTCGGGCAGGATCCCGCGGTGCCGCTCGTCGATCGGGTCGTCGCAGACGGCCTGGCCCTTCAGGTGGTTCGAGATGGCGAACACCTGCAGCCCGTGCCGGTCGAGGACCTCGCGCTTGGCCTTGACGTACGTGTCGTCCTCGACGGCGGCCCACGGGTCGAAGTGGTCGCCCCAGCAGGCGATCTCGACGCCGTCGTAGCCCCACGAGGCGGCGAGCCGGCACACCTCCTCGAACGGCAGGTCGGCCCACTGCCCGGTAAACAGGGTGATCGGTCGCGTCATCGAGTGCTCCTGAGTGCTGCTGTCGGAGGGGGAGAGCGGTGCGGGGCGACCGGGCGAGCGATCGCCCCGCACCGGGTCATGCGGACGGCGGCGTGACGGTCGTCCAGGCGCTGTCGGCGGCAGCAGAGCGCTCGACCGCCTCGAGGACCCTCTGCACCTGCAGGCCGTCGGCGAACGACGGCGACGGCGTGCGCCCCGCGGCGATGTCGCCGACGAGGTCGACGACCTGGTGGGTGAACGCGTGCTCGTAGCCCAGGCCGTGCCCCGGTGGCCACCACGCGGCGGCGTACGGGTGGTCCGCCTCGGTGACGTAGATGCGGCGGAAGCCCGCCGTCTCCGCGTCGAGCTGCTGGTCGAAGTAGTGCAGCTCGTTCATCGACTCGAAGTCGAACGCCAGGCTCCCGAGGGAGCCGTTGATCTCGAGCCGGATGGCGTTCTTCCGCCCGTTGGCGAACCGTGTCGCCTCGAAGCTGCCGATCGCCCCGTTGTCGAAGCGCGTCAGGAACAGCGCGGCGTCGTCCACCGTGACCGCACCCTTGCCCGACCCGCCGGAGGCCGACAGGCCGGTCGACGCGTCGGGCAGCGGACGCTCCTTGACGAAGGTCTCGGTCAGCCCGGAGACGCCCGCGATCGACGCGCCGAGCAGGTGTTGGGCGAGGTCGATGATGTGCGCGCCGATGTCGCCGAGCGCGCCCGAACCCGCCTTGTCCTTCCGCAGCCGCCAGACCAGCGGGAAGTCGGGATCGGTGATCCAGTCCTGCAGGTACTGCGCCCGGACGTGCCGCACCTCGCCGAGCCGCCCGTCGGCGATGAGCTTGCGCGCCAGCGCGATGGCCGGCACCCGCCGGTAGGTGAAGCCGACCATCGCCCGCACGCCCTGCGCCTCCGCCGCGCGGGCGGCGGCGACCATCGCCTCCGCCTCGGCGACGGTGTTGGCGAGCGGCTTCTCGCACAGCACGTGCTTGCCCGCCTCGAGCGCGGCGATCGCGATCTCGGCGTGCGTGTCACCAGGGGTGCACACGTCGACGAGCGCGACGTCGTCGCGGGTGACCAGGCGCTTCCAGTCGGTCTCGACCGACGCCCACCCGAGCCGGGACGCCGCGGCGGTGACCGCCGCGCCGTCCCGGCCGCACAGGGCGGTCATCGCCGGAGCGAGCGGCAGGTCGAAGAACCGACCAGCCGACGCCCAGGCCTGCGAGTGGGCGGCGCCCATGAACGCGTAGCCGACCATGCCCACGCCGAGGCTCGGTGTGCCCTCGCTCATGGCTGCTCCTCCCGTCGCTCGGCTCTGTCGGATCCGCTGTCAGGACTCGAAGCCGAGCGGCAGGTACTCCTCCACGTTCTCCTCGGTCACGACCGGCGCGTTGAGGACGATGCGGCGCGGCACCTCGACCTGGACCAGGTCCGACATGCCCTTGTCCTGCGCGATGAGCCGGGCCAGGCGGATGCCGTCGGCGGCCTGGGTCGGCGGGTAGAGGACGGTGGCCTCCATCTCGCCCTCCTGGATCCAGCGCATCGCGTTGGCCGAGCCGGCGCCGCCGATGAAGGCGAACTCGTCGCGGCCGGCGTTGTCGAACGCGGCCTTGACGCCGACGCCCTGGTCGTCGTCGTGGTTCCAGATGATGTCGATCTTAGGCGCGGCCTGGAGCAGGTTCGACGCCTCGGCCTCACCCGACTCGACCGTGAACTCGGCGGCGACGCGGTTGTCGACGTTCTGCCCGCACGCCTCCAGCGCGTCGGAGAAGCCCTTCGACCGGTCCTGCGTCAGCGGCAGGGCGTCGATGCCGGCGATCTCGGCGATGACCGGGTTGCTGAGGCTCCGCTCCTCGACGAGCTGGCAGGCGTAGGTCCCGGCGGAGACGCCCATGCCGTAGTTGTCGCCGAGGATCGTCGTGCGGGCCGCGAACGGCGAGGAGAACTCGCGGTCGACGTTCACGACCGGGATGCCGGCCTCCATGGCGCGGATGGCGACGTCGGTCAGCGCGGCGCCGTCGGTCGGCAGCAGCACGATGGCGTCGACGCCCTCGTTGATGAACGTCTCGATCTGGCTGATCTGCAGGTTGGCGTCGTTGGTGCCCTCGGCGACGCGCAGCTCGATGTCGTCGTACTTCTCGGCCTCCTCCTGCGCCGCCCTGTTGATGGCGGCGAGCCAGCCGTGGTCGGCGGCGGGTCCGGAGAACCCGATCGTCACGGTCTCGCCGCTGTCGTCGTTGCTGCTGGCGGCGTTGCCGACGGCGGCCCCGTCGTTGCCGGAGTCCTCCGGCTCGTTGCTGGTGCAGCCCACGAGGAGCAGGCCGGCCGCCGCAGCGGCGGCGAGGGACGTCGCGCGGCGACGAGTGGACAGAGACATGCGTACTCCTTGGAGAGGTTGCCCGAGCGGTGCCGGGCCGGGATGAGGTGGAGCTGGTGGGGCGGAGCGGTCAGCGGCGAGCGGCCTGGAGGGGGCGGCTAGGTGCGCGACCCTGAGCCGGCGGCGACGCGTTGCTGCAGGAGCACGGCGGCGACGATGATCAAGCCCTTGGCGACGGCCTGGGTGGACGTGTCGAGGTTGTTGAGGGTGAAGACGTTCGTGAGCGTCGTGAAGATGAGAACGCCGAGCACGGTGCCGGTGATCGTGCCGCGGCCGCCGGCGAGCAGGGTGCCGCCGATGACGACCGCCGCGATGGCGTCGAGCTCGTAGAGCTGGCCGTGCGTGGAGCTGCCGGTGGTCGTGCGGGCGACGATCATCACGGCCGCGATGCCGCACGTCGTCCCGAGCAGCACGTAGAGCGAGGCGACGTGCCGCTTGACGTTGATGCCGGCGAGGCGGGCCGCCTCGGGGTTGCCGCCGACCGCGAGCGTGCGCCGGCCGTACGTGGTGCGGTTGAGGAGCACCCAGCCGAGCGCCGCCACGAGCACGAAGATGACGACCAGCCGTGGGACGCCGAGCACGTCGCCGCCGAAGAACTCGACGAACCCCCGCTCGGTGACGATCTGCGTCCGGCGCTGGGCGATGATCTCGGCGAGCCCGCGTGCTGCCGCGAGCATCGCGAGCGTCGCGATGAACGGCGCGAGCCTGCCGTACGCGATGAGCACGCCGTTGACCAGCCCGGCGACAGCGCCCACCACGACCGCGCTCAGGACCATGACGATCCAGTGCGTGTCGGCGGCCATCGTCTGCGTCGCGAGGGTCGTCGACCAGACCGACGCCAGGGCGACGAGCGCGCCCACCGACAGGTCGATGCCGCCGCCGGTGATGACGAACGTCATGCCGATGCTGACGACGCCGATGACCGCGGCCAGCCGGAGGATCGTGAGGACGTTGTCCACGGTGGCGAACCGGTCGCCCGCGGTGGCGACGCCTACGGCGATCAGCAGCGCGAGGGCGATGACGAGCCCGAGGCTGCGCGCGGCCGGGTTGTCGAGCACGCGCGCCAGCGCCGACGGCGAGTCGCGCTGCGCGGGTGCGGGGTCGGCTCGCTGCGGCTCGCCCGACGGGATCTCCGGGCCGTCGAGACCGCCGAGGTGACCGCTCTGGCTGGTCGTGGGCTCGCTCACGCTGCGCTTCCTTCCATCACCAGGTCGAGGACCCGGTGCTCGTCGATCTCGCTGGAGGGCCCTTCGTGGACGACCCGGCCGTCGCGCAGCACGAGCACGCGGTCCGACAGCCCGAGCACCTCTTCGATCTCGCTCGAGACCACGACGACGGCCACGCCGTCGTCGGCCAGCCGGCGCACGAGCGCGTAGATCTCGCTGCGCGCTCCGACGTCGACGCCGCGCGTGGGCTCGTCGAGCAGGAGCACCCGGCAGCCGCGCATGAGCCAGCGTCCGAGCACGACCTTCTGCTGGTTGCCGCCGGAGAGCGTCCGTGCCGCCCGCTCGACGCCGACGGGGCGCACGTCGAGGGCATCGACCTGCTCCTGCGCTGCCGCGCGCTCGTCGTCGCGACGGACGAACCCGCTGCGGGAGAACCGGTTCAGCGTCGAGAGGCTGAGGTTGCGGACGAGCGACTGGTCGAGCAGCAGCGCCTGG
This sequence comes from Actinomycetes bacterium, assembly GCA_046565705.1. GTDB lineage: Bacteria > Actinomycetota > Actinomycetes > Mycobacteriales > SCTD01 > DATLGD01. The sequence continues at coordinate 14,703 of JBKHYE010000120.1, read as the reverse complement.
CTCTTGCGCTCCTCCGGAGCCAGGCCGACGCCGGCCGCCACCGCCGAGCCGACCGAGCCGTTGCGCAGCTTCTTGCCGTTCACCAGGACCGAGCCGGCGGCGGCGCGCCGGGCGCCGTACACGGTCTCCACGACCTCCGACCGGCCGGCGCCCACGAGCCCCGCCAGCCCGACGATCTCGCCGGCGCGGACGACGAAGCTGACGTCGCTGAACTCGCCCGGCCGGGTCAGGCCGGTGACCTCCAGGACGACGGGCGCAGCAGGCCGCATCGCGGGTCGTGCCGGGAACACGTACTCGATCGAGCGTCCGGTCATGAGCCGGATCAGCTCCGCGGTGGACGTGTCTCGCGCCGGCAGCCCGGTGGCGACCGTGCGGCCGTCCTTGAGCACGGTGACGCGGTCGCCGATCTGGCGGATCTCCTCGAGCCGGTGGGAGATGTAGACGACGGCGATGCCGTCGGCGGTGAGGTCGCGGATGACGCCGAAGAGCTTCTGCACCTCGCCGGCGTCGAGCACGGCCGAGGGCTCGTCCATGACGATCAGCCGCGCGTCGTGCGACAGCGCCCGCGCCATGCTGACGATCTGCTTGCCGGCCGCCGACAGCCGGCCGACCTCGAGACCCGGCCGGATCTCCGGGTGCCCGAGGCGTCGCAGCAGCTGTGCCGTCGCCTCGTGCGCCTCGGCGGTGCGGACGAAGCCGCCGGTGCTGCGCTCATGGCCGAGGTAGACGTTCTCGGCGACGGTGAGGCCGTCGACCAGGTCGAGCTCCTGGTAGATGGTCGCGACACCGATCCGCATGGCGGCCTGCGGGTTGGCCAGCCGGACGGGCTCGCCGATCCAGGTGACGGTGCCCTCGTCGGGCGTGTGCGCGCCGGCCAGGACCTTGATGAGCGTCGACTTGTCGGCGCCGTTCTGCCCGAGCAGGCAGTGCACCTCGCCGGGCCGGACGTCGAGGTCGACGCCATCGAGCGCGCGCACGCCCGGGAATGCCTTGACGATCCCCGACATCTGCAGCAGCGGCGCAGTCTGGTCAGGCACGGCAGAGCACCTCGTCCGTGACCAGGCGGGCCGCGCCGACGACACCGGCGTCGGCGCCCATCTCCGACAGGACGATCGGCAGGTTGCCGGTCGCGAGCGGCAGGGAGCGGCGGTAGACGACGCTGCGCACCTCGGCGAGCAGCGGGTGGCCGAGCCCGGCGGCGACCTCACCGCCGATGACGACGGCGGCGGGGTTGAAGAAGCTGACGAGACCGGCGAGCAGCTGGCCGAGCCGCCGACCGCCGGCCCGCACCATCTCGACGGCGAGCGGGTCGCCCGCGGTCGCCGCGGCGGTGACGTCGCGCGCGCTCAGGGTCCCGGTCTCGGCGAGGCGCTCGGCGAGGAACGGCGAGGCGCCCGACTGCGCCGCCTCGTGCGCCTGCCGCGCCAGCGCGGCGCCGCTGAAGTAGGCCTCGAGGCAGCCGACGTTGCCGCAGGAGCAGAAGGGGCCGTCCTCGCTGACCTGGATGTGGCCGAGGTCGCCGGCGCTGCCGCTCGCTCCTCGGTAGACCTGGCCGTGCACCACGATGCCGCAGCCCACGCCGGTGCCCACCTTGACGAACAGGAAGTCCTCGACGCTGCGGACGACCCCGCGGTGCATCTCGCCGAGCGCCATGATGTTGACGTCGTTGTCGACGAGCACCGGGCAGCCGAGGTGCGACGACAGGACCTGGCGCACCGGGAAGCGGTCCCAGCCCGGCATGATCGGGGGCGCGACGGGGACGCCGTCGCGGAAGCTGACCGGGCCGGGAACCCCGACGCCCGCCCCGTGCAGGTCGACGGCCGTGCCCTCCGCGCGCAGCTTCCCGACCAGCTCGAGGACGACGGCGAGAACCGCGTCGGGGCCGTCCCGGACGTCGACGGCCCGACTCGTCCGGTCGAGGACCTCGAGCTGGGCGTCCGTGACGGCGACGTCGACGCTCGTCGCACCGATGTCGATGCCGACGAACCGCAGGGCGCTGGACAGCCGGACGACGCCGCTGCGGCGACCGCCGCGCGAGGCCGCGAGCCCGGCGGCCTCGATGAGGCCGCTCGCGGTGAGCCGGTCGAGCTCGAGCGCGAGCTTCGACCGGGTGAGGCCGACCAGCTCGCTGAGCTCCGCGCGGCTGACCGGTCCGGTGTCGCGGAGGAGCCGCAGGACCGCTGCCTGCTGGGCGTTCTCCGGTCGGCTCGACACCCGCACCCTGCGCACCTCGCCCGCATCGCGGCTGTGACCCGAGCCACAGCACTTGTTGCGGGAAGGTAACCAGTTCTGTTGTGCATGGCAAGACTTCTGTCGAAGTTCGGCGAAAGTCCGACGCGTATCGCCCCGGCACCCCGGTGCATCTCCGACATCACGCCCACGCGTTCCGTTGCCGGCCAGGAGTACGATGGCGCTCTGCTCCAGAACCCCGGCAGCGCAGCGTCGACGACGCCGTTGTCGGCACCGTCGGAGGAGCAGGACATGCACCGCGCACTCGCAGCAGCGTTCGTGGCCGTGGTCGTGGTCCTGTCGCCGGCCGCGGCGGCCGCGGCCGACTGCGACTCCTACAACGGCGTGTGCCAGACGCCGCCGGCCTCGGTGCTCCCGACGTCGCTCGAGCGCGGGACGGGTGACACAGCGGTCGACAGCTCCGAGGGGGCGCCGCGGACGCTGCCCATCACCGGCGGTGAGCTCGTTCTGATCAGCACCGCTGCTCTCGCGGCGCTCGCCGGCGGCATCGTGCTCGTGGCCTCGGGCCGGCGCCGCGGTGACCTCGTCGTCCGCCGGACGTCGTGAACGACGGCGGGCCCGGCGGTAGAGGCCGCGACGGGATGGGCGGCGTGCTGAACCTGCAGGCGCGGGCGCGGCGCAACGCCCTGCGGTCGCTCCGGGCGATGCAGACGCGGCGGGCGCAGCTCGAGGAGGCCGAACGCGCGGTGCAGGCCGCCGGTGGTCGCATCCCGGACGCCCTGGCCGAGCAGCTGCCACCGCCCTGACCGTCATCGGGCCGACCGTGACGTCGGTACGCGACCTAAGGTCGCCGGCATGCAGCGCGTCGAGGTCACGCAGGAGTTCTCCGCCCCGGTCGACCGGGTCTACGGCCACCTCGCGAAGCACGAGAACCTCGAGCAGGTGTTCGGCGCGAAGATCACCCGGCTGCGCGACGGCGACACGACGCCGGACGGCGTCGGCTCGGTGCGCCGGATGAAGGTCAGCCCGCTGCTCCCGCCCTTCGAGGAGACGGTGACGCAGGCCGTGCCGAACGAGCTGATCGAGTACCGCATCACCAAGGGCAGCCCGCTCAAGGACCACGTCGGCGTCATGCGCTTCTCGACGGTCGGCTCGGGAACCCGACTGGACTACACGATCGAGTTCGACAGCAAGGTGCCCGGCGCGGGCGGGGCCCTCAAGCGCGCGATCGAGAAGAACGTGCGCAGCGGGCTGGCCCAGATGGCCGCGGAGCTGTAGCGGGACGCGCTGTCGGCCGATCGCCGGGCGCCGACATGCAGATGTGGCCCCCGCGAGAGCCGCCACTGCTGTTGAGTGCGAGCCGACGCACAACGCTTCGGAGGATCCATGAGCCAGAACGCCGCCCGCGGCGCCGACATCGTCGTCGTGCCCAGCAACCCGATCCGCTGGCTGCTCGACAACGCCGCCAACCGACCGGACGCCGCGGCGCACCGCTGGAAGGACGGCGACGACTGGCGCACCCGCTCGTGGCGCGAGGTGGCCGACGACGTCGCGCGCGCTGCCGCCGCGCTGCGTGAGTACGGCGTCGGACCGGGCGACCGCGTCGTCCTCATGCTGCGCAACCGGCCGGAGTTCCACGTCGTCGACCTGGCGGCGCTGGCGCTGCGCGCGACGCCGATCAGCATCTACAACTCCAGCTCGCCGGACCAGATCGCCTACCTGGCCAGCCACTCACGCGCGAAGGCCGCTGTCGTCGAGGGCGCGTTCCTCGAGCGGTTCACCGCAGTCCGCGACCAGCTGCCGGAGCTGAAGACGCTCGTCGTCCTCGACGGCGAGGGCGGCGACAGCCGCTACGAGGACCTGCTCACCACCGACGGGCTCGACCTGCAGGCAGCGGCCGACCAGCTGCACGCCGACGACCTCGCGACCGTCATCTACACCTCCGGCACGACCGGCCCGCCCAAGGGCGTGATGATCGACGTCCGCAACGTCGTCCACCAGGTCGTCGCGCTGCGCTCGCTGTTCACCGGCGAGATGCCCGACCCCGAGCGCGGGCTGTCGTTCCTGCCGATGGCGCACATCGCCGAGCGCGTCACGACGCACTACGGCGCGCTCTACCGGGGCACCGAGGTGACGACGTGCCCCGACCTCACCCAGCTCGGCGCGTATCTCGCAGCCACCCGACCGCACGTCCTGTTCGGCCCGCCGCGGGTCTGGGAGAAGCTCAAGGCCGGCATCGAGGCGGCCGTGGCGTCGCAGGGCGAGGAGGCGGCCGGGCGCTTCGCCTTCGGTCTCGACGTCGGCAAGCAGGTCGCCGCGAAGAAGGCGATGGGCGAGCCGCTGCCGGACGACCTGGCCGGCCTGTGGACGCTCGTCGACGAGAAGTTCGCCGGCATCCGCGCGCTCGTGGGCCTCGACGAGGTGCGGCACGCCATCACCGGTGCCGCGCCGATCCCGGTCGAGGTCGTCGAGTTCTTCCGCGGCCTGGGTGTGCCGTTCGCCGAGGTGTACGGCATGAGCGAGAACACCGGCGCCATGACGCTCGACCTCGAGCGCGTGAAGCCCGGCACCGTGGGCCGGCCGGTTCCCGGCGTCGAGGTCCGCATCGCCGAGGACGGCGAGGTCCTGTGCAAGGGCGAGATCGTCTTCCGCGGCTACCTCGACGACCCGGCGAAGACCGAGGAGGCGCTCGACGACGAGGGCTGGCTGCACACCGGTGACATCGGCGTGCTCGACGACGAGGGCTACCTGACGATCGTCGACCGCAAGAAGGAGCTGATCATCACCGCGGGCGGCAAGAACGTGTCGCCCGCCAACCTCGAGGCCGCGCTCAAGAGCATCCCGCTGGTCGGGCAGGCCTGCGTCATCGGCGACGGCCGGCGGTTCCTGTCGGCGCTGCTGGTGCTCGACCCGGAGGCCGCGCCCGCGTGGGCCGCGGCGCACGGCAAGCCGGCCGACCTGGCCGCGCTGGCTGCGGACGAGGACGTGCGCCGCGAGATCGCCGCCGGCGTCGAGCAGGTCAACGCGCGCTTCTCGCAGGTCGAGCAGATCAAGCGCTTTGCCGTCGTCGGAGAGGAGTGGCTGCCCGACAGCGAGGTCCTCACGCCGACCATGAAGCTCAAGCGGCGGGGCGTCCACGAGCGGCACGCGGCGCAGATCGAGGAGCTCTACGCCGGCTGAGGCACCGGGCCGGTGGCTCCGTCACGGAGCCGTCGGCCGCCTCATCGCCAGCTCGTCGAACCGCGCCCGCCAGTCGTCGGGGACGCGCTCCGGACCGCTCCTGTCCGCCGACGTGCACACCAGCGTCACGTCGGCGAGGCCCACGCACGCGCCCTGCTGGAACAGCGCCTGCAGCAGCCGGATCGACGCGCCGCCGACACCGGCGATGCCGACACCAGCGAGGATCGGCGCCGGGTGGTGCGCCTGGCGCAGGTAGTCCAGCCGCAGCGAGCCGACCATCAGGCGCAGGGGCTCGGGCACGCCTTCCTGCGCGTGCGCGAGGAAGCGGATCCGCGCCTCCTCGTAGTACCGCGCGAGCGCGGAGTTGTTGAGGTGGTGCAGGGCGTCCATGTCGCCCCAGCGGGTCTGCAGCTCGACCGTGAAGGGGTACCGCCCGAGCTCCTGGCGACGCGCGTCCGGTCGCTGCTGCGGCGGCACGAGGGCGTCGTCGGTCACGGGTCCTTCCGGGGCTGCGAGCCCCGGCAGCGTGCCACAGCGCCCGAGGCCGCCGGCACGTGGGCCCGCCGTCGGGCAGCCCGGGCGCGGTGCCGCGCCCGGGCTGCCGAGCGGTCAGCAGCCGTCGGGCAGGTCGAACGCCTCGATGCCGTCGGTCTTCTTGCCCGGGTCGCCCTGCGACGCGCTCAGGCCGAGTCCCCGCTTGGCGAACCCGCGCCAGATCGCGCACTGGTTCTCCCCGCCGGTCAGCGCCCGATCGGCAGCGAGGATGGCGTCGCGACCGTCCTCGAAGCCCGGCCGGCACGGCTGGAACTTCATGCCGTCCATGACCAGCTGGACGGCGAGGTTGTTGCCACCGGTGTTCCAGCTGTCGTCGAGGTCGGGGTTGAACCCGTGCTCGGCCACGAGGTTCCAGTAGACCTCCCACAGCATCGACGCCCACACCCAGCCGACGCCGTGCGGCGCAGCGACCGAGCTCTTCTTGATCTCGTCGTAGGTGGCGTAGTCGATCGCCATGTCGGTGCTGTACGGCGTCTGGCGGATGCCCTTGGCGGTGCGGCCGTCCTCGTAGAGCACGTACGTGCCGATGCCGCGGGGGGTGGCGCCGAGGTCGAGCGCGTCCGACGCGCGCATCGTGGTGACGTAGGAGAAGAAGTCGCTCCAGCCCTCGCCCATCTGCTCCTGCGTCGTGGTCGTGCTCAGGCAGCCGCCGGTGTTGGGACCGCCGGTGAGCCGGTTCGAGACACCGTGGCCGAACTCGTGCGCGACGACGCCCGAGTCGAAGTCGCCGTCCCGCAGCAGCGCCTCGGGCCGGCTCGGCGGCGTCACCTCGCCGTTGGGGAGCAGTGGACCGGCTCCGGGGACCCAGAGGTACATCTGCATGCGGGGCTGACGCCCGTCGGGCGGCGTCGCGAAGTTGGCGTTGAGCACGCCGCCGCCGTCCTGCGCCTCGGCCTGCACCTCGTCGCCACCCTTGCCGAAGCCGGTGTAGTTCACGACCTGGAAGTTGCCGGCCGCCTCGTCGAACCCGTAGCGCGCCGTGAAGTCGTGCATCACGTTGGTCCAGTAGAAGAGGTTCGTCACCGCCGCGTCCCGGTAGGACGCCGGCGTGAGCCGCTCGTCGGCGACGTACTGGAAGCTGCGGGTGGCACTGGTCGGCTGCGAGCCCGGGTCCGGCGCGTTGTCGTTGACGGTGTCGGCGTAGGCGTTGGCGTTGTTGCCGAACGTGGTCGTCGTGTCGGGGCCCGGCTTGCCGTCGGTGTCGTGCCAGCCGAGCGGCGAGAACAGCGGGTCGGCCGGGGACGTCACGACGGTGCGCGGCCCGTCGTTCGGGCTCTCGAGCGGCTGCGCGAACACCCGGTACTTGGCGCCGTCCTTCTGCGCTGCCAGCCCGGACGGGCCGCCCTTCTCCGGTGACACGGCCGCGCGCCCGTCGGCGCGGGCCGCGTCGGCCGCGCGCTCGTTGACGACGAGGTTCTCCGACTGCAGCAGCGCGCCGGTCTCGGCGTCGACCACCGCGATCCACCACTCGGTGCCGCCGGGCCGCTCGATCTCGACCGTCCACGCCATCCGGACGGCGTCACGCGTCGCGACCGGGCCCAGCACGGCCGGGATCGGCCGCACCGCGATGCCGCTGTCGCTCACCAGGGCGGTGCGCGTGGCGCCCTCGGTGGTGTCCTTCAGCAGCTGCGACCCGGAGGGCGCGTCGATACCGAGCCCACGTGCGGCGGCCGCGACCGCCTCGACGGCCGTGAGCGCCGCGGAGCCGGAGACCATGCCGTCGACGTCGTACACGAGCCGCGAGCCGAAGTGGACGACCTCGCCCTCCTCGGTCACGTTCACGTTCGCCTGCGTGCCGGCGACCGGCTCGCCGCCGACCAGCTGCCGGACGTAGACATGCGTGACGCCGTTGTGCGCGGACGTGTAGGCGTCGGTGACCTCGAGCTCGTCGACGTCGGCGGCGGTGACGCCGTACTTGGCGGGGTCGGACCGGATGTCGGAGAGCGCGACGGCCACGGGGTCTGGGCCGGCGTCGTCACTCGCGACGACCGGGGTGGCGATCAGCGCGGCGGCCACCACCGCGGCGTTGATGCCGATCCGGCGCGAGGTGGCGCGGGAGACTGTCATGTCGCTCCAGGGAGACGAGGGTGCGGTTCCTCCCGGTTCGCCGAGAAGGTCCGGGTTCCTGCACACCGAGCGTGACGTCTTGTGGCCGGCGTCTCAGCGGACGGCGCGGCGGGTGCCGCCGTGCCCGGCAGCGGGACGTCGCGGCAGAAGGTCCCTCGCGCCGTCACCCGGCAGGGACGCCGGGCCGCCGTGGCGAACTGGAGCGGTCGTGAGCAGGCGTCGGACACGACCGGGAGCGGCGGTGCTGACGGCGGCGTCGGCGCTGCTGCTGGCCGTCGCTGCGCCGGCGACGGCGCAGTCGTCGGACGACTACTGCCTGACGGCCGAGCCGCCACCGCCGACCGCAGCGCCGCAGCCGATCGGCTTCGGCATCACGCCGCTCGAGGCCGGCAGCGCCGGTGCGGCGCAACTGCCGTCGGTGCCCTTCGACCTGGAGCGCGACGTCGACGCCCTGGAGCGGCTCCGTCCGCCGGGCAAGCGGCTGGTGCTGCGGTTGAACCGCATGTTCTGGGCCGACGGCGAGGCCGGCGTCCAGCGGTACGCGGCGCTGGTCGACCGCTACGCCGCGGCCGGCTTCGACAGCGAGCTGCAGGTGCGCTACCACCCGCCGGAGGGCGCGGAGGGCGACCTGGCCCGCTGGGAGCAGCACGTGCGCCTGGCGGCGCGCACGCTCGGTGCGCGGTCCAGCGTCACGGCGCTGTCGATCACCAACGAGGCCAACGTCACCGCGTCGACCAACACCTCCGACGGCGGTTACGAGGGGGTCCGCGAGGCGATCGTGCGCGGCACCGTCGCGGCCCGCGACGAGCTCGACCGGATGGGCCGCCACGACATCCGGCTCGGGTTCTCCTTCGCCTGGCGGTGGACGCCGGACAGCGACCGCCGGTTCTGGCAGGAGCTCGGCGAGCTGGCGACGCCGGAGTTCCTCGCCGCCACCGACTACGTAGGCCTGCAGCTGTACCCGCACCTGGTCTGGCCGCCGGCTCCGCTGCCGGGCCGTTCGCTGACCCGCGAGGTCGTCGAGCCGCTGACGCTGCTGCGCGACTGCTACCTGCCGATGGCCGGGCTGCAGGACGTCGACCTGTGGGTGACGGAGAACGGCTACGCCACGAACCTCGGCCGCACGGAGGCCGCGCAGGAGGCGTCGCTCGTCGAGACGGTCGAGGCGCTGCACCGCTGGTCCAGCACGCTCGGCGTCAGGGAGTACCGCTGGTTCAACCTGCGCGACAACCGCAGCGCGGGAACGGACCTGTTCGACGCCGTCGGCCTGCTGCGCGACGACTACACCGAGAAGCCGGCGTTCCCGGCGTTCACCCGGCTCGTGGCGGAGTACGGCGCAGCCGACACCGCCGCCGTCGCGCCGGGGCCGGACGTGTCGTCCGAGGCCACCGCCACGGTCCCGACGGCGGCGCCGCGGACGCTGCCGGCGACGGGCGCGGCGGACGGCGTGCCGATGGTCGCGCTGCTGTCGTGCGCCGCAGCCGCGGTGCTGCGTGCCCGGGTACGACGCCGGGGTCCGGCGACGTGCTGACCGCCGTCTCGCCGCCCCCCGAGGCGCACGTCCGGCGGGTCCTGCACGGGCGCGTCCACCACGGGCGGCACACTGCGCGCCATGACGCTGTGGGCCTTCGCCGTGGCCGCGTTGCTGTTCGCGGCCTACCTGATGGTGCGGTCGTTCCGTCGTGGCAAGCCGCGCTCGCTCGGGTGGGGGCTCATCTTCCTCGCCGTGTTCGTGCTCCTGACGACGATCGCGCTGCTGCGCGACACCTGAGTCACGGCCGGCGCAGCAGCACGCGCAGCGCGAGCGACGGCGCGCCCTCGACGTCCTCGTCGACCACCGCGAGCAGCTCGACGCCGCTGCTGCGCTCCTCGACCACCGCGAGGCCCTCGACCTTCACGACCTGGCCTCCCACCACGGGCAGCAGCGCCCTCGCCACGACGTCGTCACCGTCGAGAAGCAGCAGGGCGCTCGCCACCACCGGTCCGTCGTCGACGGCGTTGGGGGTGTCCTCCGCCGCGGCGCTCAGCAGCACCCGCCCGTCGGACAGGGCCACCGCGTCCGTGACCGCCAGCCGCGCGCCGTCGACCTCGCCGAGCGCCAGCTCGACGGCGTCGTCGACCCGCACCGAGGCGGCGTCCGCCGCGCCAGTCACGGCGTCGACCACATCGGTCGCCACGAGCGAGACGCTCGCGGACGGCGTCGAGCCGCCACCCCGCAGGAACCAGCGCAGCGCACCGCCGGCGAGGCATGCGCCCTCCATGTTGACGACGCCGCGCGCGACCCCGAGTCGCCCGGCGACGCGGTCGTAGAGCGGCGCGAGGTCGGCTGAGGTCGCCCGCCGGTCGCGGTCGAGCAGCACGCCGGTCGTGCGGGTGGGCAGCGACCCGGAACCCAGCAGGAGCACGCCCTCCGGCACGGCGGCCGCCGCTTCGAGGTCGGGCTTGCTGTGCTTGCTGCCGGTCGACTCGCCGAACACCTCGCGCCCGTCGACCGCCTCGAGCAGCCGCACCGGCACGATGCTGTCGCCGGCCCACCAGGCGGCGTGCACGGCGTCGTCCTGGGCGACCAGCCACCCGCCGTCGACGGGGGCGACGGCCGAGGCCGCGCGCACCGGCGACCCGTCGTCGAACTGCAGCCGCTGCGTCGTCAGGAGCTCCACCGTCATGTCCACGGCCGGCCTCTACCCGCCCACGGCCGAGACATCAGCGCGCGATGTCGCGCAGGACGGCAGGAGCCCGGCGGCGAGCGGCGAACGAAAGCGGGGCGGCCGCGACCGGGCCGCCACCGCCGTCCGACAGGAGAACCCGTGCGCCGTCGTCCCGCCGTCGCCGTGCTGCTCGCCGCCGCCCTCGTCGCCGCCGCTGGTGCCGCCACCGCCGGCGGGCCCGCGCCGTCGTCGCTCCCGAAGGTCGGCTCGGGCGAGCGGCCGGGACCGGACGCGCTGTACCTGCCGCCGCCGAAGGCGCCGCAGCTGCAGAACACCGGGCCGTGGAAGGCGGACCCCATCCTCGTGTCGGGCGCCGAGTCGTACCGCGACGGCGAGTGGCTGTACCAGGACTTCCTGTTCGACGACGCCGGTGCCACGGGCGTCAAGGACAACGCAGACCCCTACGGGGCGAGCGCGCACCTCTACTCGCCACGCGGCGGCACGTTCACCTACCCCAAGGACCCGGTCTATGCGAACAACGCCGCCGACCTGGTCGAGCTGCGGGTCAAGCCGCTGGCGCAGGCGACGGCGTTCCGGGTCACGCTGAACACGCTGCAGGACCCGGAGCGGTCCGCCTTCACGATCGCGCTCGGCGAGTCGCCGGCGGCTCGTGACTGGCCGCACGACGCCGGCGTGTCCTCGTCCGCGCAGCTGTTCCTCACCTGGCACGGCAGCGAGGCCGAGCTGCGCGACGCCGCGACCGGCACGGTGCTGTCGGCGCTGACGCCGACCGTCGACCTCGAGCGCCGGCAGGTCGAGGTCCGGGTGCCGCACGGCGTCTGGGACCCGGGTTCGCAGGTCGTGCGCACCACGGTCGGCGTCGGCCTCTGGGACCCCGCGGCGGGCACCTACCTCACGCCGCAGCCCGGCCAGTCGAGCGCGACCGTGCCCGGCGGTGGGACGCCGCTGGGTGTCGCGATCGTCAACGTGGGGCCGCGCTTCGACGAGCCGCTGCCCGACGTCGTCGGCGCGACGATGGCCGACACCGCGGTGGGCGCCGCGGCCACCGCGCCGTGGTGGCGCGAGCGCCAGCAGTCGCTGCAGCTGGCGCAGGGCGACGTGACGCCGTTCTCTGCGCAGGTCGACTTCCGCAAGCTGGCCGACCGCGAGCGCGACGACAGCGGCGTGCCGCAGACCGGTCCGATCAACCGGCTGTTCGCCAGCCGCTACGTGTTCGGCCAGGGCCTCGACCCGAGCAAGGTGTGCTTCAGCATCTCGGCCGGATACAGCGCCGGCGCGGAGTGCATCGGCCGCCAGGTCGGGCAGCTGCAGCCGTACTCGGTGTACGTGCCGGAGCGCGAGGCGCCCGAGCGCGGCTTCGGCCTGACCCTGCTGCTGCACTCGCTGTCGGCGAACTACAACCAGTACACCGGCACGGAGAACCAGCGGCAGCTCGGCGAGCGCGGCGCCGGCTCGATCGTCGTCACGCCGGCGGGCCGCGGGCCGGACGGGTTCTACGCCGGTGTCGCCGAGGCCGACACCTTCGAGGTCTGGGCCGACGTCGCGCGGCACTACCGCCTCGACGCCGACTGGACGGCCGTCACCGGCTACTCGATGGGCGGCTTCGGCACCTACCGCCTGCTGGCCCGCTACCCCGACCTGTTCGCCCGCGGCTGGTCGGTGGTCGCCACGCCGGGCAGCGCGGACGACCAGCTGGTCTCGCTGCGGAACACGCCCGTCCTGAACTGGGTCGCCGCCGGCGACGAGCTCGTGAACATTCGCGAGACCGAGGAGATGCAGCAGGACCTCACCGCGCAGGGGCTGCGGTACGAGCACGTGCTGTTCCCGACCGCCGACCACCTGACGCTGGCCGGCAACGACGAGTACCAGCCCGGTGCCGACTGGCTCGGCTCGCACCGCGTCGACCGGGCGCCGTCGCGGGTGACGTACGTGCTCGACCCGCGCGAGGACAACGGCGCGGCGCACGTCGTCGCCGACGGCGCGTACTGGCTGTCGGACCTGGTGGTGCGCGACGCCGAGGCTTCGCCGACGGCGACGGTCGACGTCCGGTCGCTCGCGTTCGGGCAGGGTGAGCACGAGGTCCTGCCGGTCGAGAACGGCGCCGGCGTGCTCACCGGCGGCAACCTGCCGGCCCTGCCGTACACCGTCCGGTCGCAGTCGTGGTCGACGCCGGAGCCGGTCGCGGCCGAGGACCGGCTCGTCGTCGAGGCGACCAACCTCGCCACGCTGACGATCGACGTCGAGCGCGCCCGGGTCGGCTGCGACGTCGTCCTCGACGTCACGACCGACGGGCCCGTGACCGTCGTGCTCGAGGGCTGCGACCGGGTGCTCCGCTTCGACGGCTGACCGGCGGGTCCGGGAGCGGCGGGCCTGGCGTCACGAGAGGCCGGGGGAGGCGGGCTGCTGATCCTTCGTCCCCCGGCCGGTCGTGACGGTGCCCCGCTCCCGGCGGCCTGGCGTCACGAGAGGCCGGGGAAGGCCGTCTGCTGCTCTCTCGTCCCCCGGCCTGTCGCGACGTCCCAAGGACGCGCGGCGAGTTTCGCGGAAACCTGCCCCTGGGGGCCCCGATGCGCCCACACTGTCCGGCGGCACGTCCGGTGACCTCGGGCGCGCCCGCCGGCGGGGTGCCGGTGTGGGGGACGGGTGCGGTCACCGCACCGGAGGGGGACGTAGATGTTCAAGGCCTACCGCGTCATCGCGCTCGTCATCGCGGCCGGAGTGCTGCTGCAGGCGGCGTTCATCGCGTTCGCCTGGTTCGAGGTGATCAACGCCGTCGACAGCGGTACCACCATCAACGAGGACTACGAGGGCAACGCAGGCCATGCCGGGCACGGCATCGTCGGCATGACGGTCATGCCGCTCCTCGGCCTCGTCCTGCTGATCACGTCGTTCTTCACCAGGACGGCGGGCGCGACCAAGCGCGCCGGCATGGTCTTCGGCGCCATCGTGCTGCAGGTGGTGCTCGCGTTCATCTCCTTCGGCGTGCCGGCCATCGGCTTCCTGCACGGCATCAACGCCTTCGTCGTCCTCGGTGCCGCCGTGTACGCGTCCCGCCTGGCCGCCGCGCCGTCGACGGTGTCGGCTCCACGCGAGACGACCGCTGTCTGAGCAGACCGCCCCGACGGCCGGCCGCCGTGACTGGCGTCCGGTCGTCGGCGTGCTCGCCTCCGTCGCCCTGCTGGCGCCCCTGGCGTGGGCGTGGCAGGACAGCCGCGTCCCCGGCACCTACTCGGTGATGGACATGGGCGTCGTCGACCTCGGCGGCGGCCCGCGGGTGGCGGTCCTCGCCGGCGCGGGCGTCGGGCACGCGGGTCATCACGGCGGCGCCGCAGGCGACAGCAGCGGCACCAGCGTTCCCGACCTCACCGGTCCGCGGGACCGCGAGCCCGACGCCGCCTTCACGCTCACCGCTGGCCGGGGCTCGTTCCGGCTCGCGACCGGTGAGGAGGTCGACGGCTACACCGTCGACGGCGCGTCACCGGGCCCCGAGCTGCGCGTGCGGCAGGGCGACCTCGTCGAGGTGACGCTGCTCAACGACGACGTCGAGGACGGCGTCACCCTGCACTGGCACGGCGTCGACGTGCCCAACGCCGAGGACGGCGTCGCCGGCGTGACGCAGGACGCCGTGCCGGTCGGCGGCCGGCACGTGTACCGCTTCGTGGCCGAGGACGCCGGCACGTACTGGTACCACTCCCACCAGGTGTCGCACGCCCAGGTGCGAGGGGGCCTGTTCGGCACCCTGGTCGTGCTGCCGCCCGGCGAGCGGGACGAGCAGGACGTCGTCGCGGCCGTGCACAGCTACGACGGCCGGCGCACGATCGACGGTCGCTCCGGGGTGAGCTCCGTGGTCGCCGAGGCCGGCAGCGCGGTGCGCGTGCGGCTGGTCAACACCGACAAGGCCCCGCTGCGCGCCTGGGTGAGCGGCTCGCCGTTCCGCGTGGTCGCCGTCGACGGCACCGACGTCAACGCGCCGGCCGAGCTGCGCGAGGAGGGCATCCTCGTCACGGCCGGCGGCCGGGTGGACGTCGTCGTCACCGCTCCG
>JBKHYE010000119.1:0-28954 GCA_046565705.1 Actinomycetes bacterium | reverse complement strand
TCCTCCTGGAGCCGGGGGCGCCCCGGGGGTCGGACGCCGTGCCTCCGGCACTACCCGCGGCCGACCTGACCGAGCGGCCACAGTCCGCTGGCCCCGCAGCTGGCTCCGCAGCTGGCCCCGCGGCCGGCTCTGGCGGCGGGGACGCCGCCCGCCGTGCGCGGACAGCCTCGTCCCGGCGGAGGCAGCCCCCGTGCTCGCGGGACGTGTTGCGCACAGGCGCAAGAACCGGCGAGACGTGCGCCCCAGCGCAACACTCGCCGCGACAGCCATCTCTTTGGCTCCGGTGGGACCGCGCGGGCCGCCCCGGTGCTCGCGGGACGTGTTGCGCACAGGCGCAAGAACCGGCGAGACATGCGCCCCAGCGCAACACTCGCCGCGACAGCCACTCCTCCGACGTTGGTGGGGGCCGCCGGCTGCCGGGCCGCCGGCCGCCGGGCTGCCGGGCTGCCGGGCTGCCGGGCTGCCGGGATGCCGGGCCGCCGGGCCGCCTACGACGCGGCGCGCACCGCGGCGTGCAGCGACTGCGGGGTGAGCGCGCCGATCCGCCGGCCGTCGCCGTCGACGACGCCGACCCGGCCGCCGCGGCTGTCGAGCAGCAGGGCCAGGGCCTGGGCGAGGTCGGCGTCGACCGGCACCGAGTGCTCGACCTCGCCGTCCCACGGCTCGAGGTGCGACGGGTCGATGCGCGTCACCGACAGCCGCTTCACGGCCCGGTCGGACCCGACGAACTCCGCGACGTAGTCGCTCGCCGGGCGGCCGAGGACCGTGGTCGGCGCGTCGTGCTGCTCGAGGTGCCCGCCGTCGCTCATGACGGCGATCCGGTCGCCGAGCCGCACCGCCTCGTCGATGTCGTGGGTGACGAGCAGGACGGTCGTGCCGAGCTCGCGCTGCACGCGCAGGAACTCGGTCTGCAGCCGCTCGCGGGCCACCGGGTCGACCGCGCTGAACGGCTCGTCCATCAGCAGCACCAGCGGGTCCGCGACGAGCGCCCGTGCCACGCCGACCCGCTGCCGCTGGCCGCCGGACAGCTCCGCGGGGTAGCGCCGACCGTGCACCGACGGGTCGAGCCCGACGAGCTCGAGCAGGCTCTGCACCCGATCCTTGGTCCGTTTGCGGTCCCAGCCCAGCAGCGAGGGGACCGTTGCGACGTTGGCGTTCACCGTCTGGTGCGGGAACAGGCCGACCTGCTGGATGACGTAGCCGACCCGCCGCCGCAGCTGCACGGCGTCCATCGCCTGCACGTCCTCGCCCCCGAGGAGCACCCGGCCACCGGTCGGCTCGACCAGCCGGTTGACCATCTTCATCGTCGTGGTCTTGCCACACCCCGACGGCCCGACGAGCACGCAGCGCTCACCGCGGCGGACGTCGAGCGAGAGCTCGTGCACGGCCACGGTGCCGTCGCCGTAGCGCTTCGACACGGCGTCGAGCCGGATGGCCGGCTGCTCTGTAGCGTGCACGCGTGCTCCGATCGTCGGCGTCGAGCCCGGTGCTCGCCCAGGACGAGCCTCCGAACCCGTGGGTCAGCGTCGACTACGTCCGCGACAACGCCGACGCCATCCTTGCCGCCACCCGCGAGCACGTCACGCTGACCCTCGTCAGCGTCGCCCTGGGGCTGGCCCTCGCGGTGCCGTTGGCGCTGCTGGCGCGGCGGTTCCGCCGGCTGGAGACGCCCGTCGTCGGCTTCACCGGCGTGCTCTACACGATCCCGTCGCTCGCGCTGTTCGCCGTGCTGGCGCCGGTCACCGGGCTGACCGAGAAGACGGTGGTCATCGGGCTGACGGCGTACACGCTGCTCGTGCTGGTGCGCAACGTGCTGGCCGGGCTCGACGGCGTCCCTGACGACGTGCGCGAGGCGGCGCGCGGCATGGGCGTCGGCGGCGTCCGCATGCTGACGCGGATCGAGCTGCCGCTCGCGCTGCCGGCGATCGTGGCGGGCATCCGCGTGGCCACCGTGTCGACGGTCGCGCTCGTGACCGTCGGCGTCGTCGTCGGCCACGGCGGGCTCGGCCAGCTGCTGTTCGCCGGGTTCAACAACAACCTCTACCGCGCCGAGATCTTCACCGCGACGGCGCTGTGCGTGCTGCTCGCCCTGGCCGCCGACCTGCTGCTGCTGGGTGTCGAGCGGCTGCTGACGCCCTGGGCGCGCCGCACGCGGGCCGCCTCGTGAGCCTGGTCGCCGACACCGCGCGGTGGCTCGCCGACGGCGAGCACTGGACCGGCCCCGACGGCGTCCCCGCCCGGCTCGTCGAGCACCTGGCGGTGTCGGGTGCCGCGGTCGGGCTCGCCGCGCTCGTCGCGCTGCCGCTGGCGCTGTGGCTGGGCCACATCGGGCGGGGCGGGCTGCTCGTCGTCGCGCTGGCCAACGCCTCTCGCGCCGTGCCGACCTTCGGCGTTCTCATCATCCTCGTCGCGACCCCCGTGGGGTTCGGCGACCGTGCCACGGTCGTGGCGCTGCTGCTGTTCGCCGTGCCGGCGATCCTCACCAACGCCTACGTCGGCGTGCGCGACGTCGACAAGGACGCCCGCGACGCCGCTCGCGGGATGGGCATGTCCGGCTCGCAGGTGCTGCGCCGGGTCGAGCTGCCGCTGGCGCTCCCGCTGGTGCTGGCCGGACTGCGCACGGCGTCGGTGCAGGTCATCGCGACCGCGACGCTCGCCGCGTACGTCGGCGGGGGCGGTCTCGGCCGGCTCATCGCCGACGGGTTCGGCCGCGCCGACCCTGCGATGACGGCTGCCGGCGGCGTGCTGGTCGCGGCGCTGGCGCTGGTCGTGGAGGTGGCGCTCGGCGCGGTGCAGAAGCGGGTGACGCCGGGCCCGCAGCGGCGTCTGCCGCCGTCGGCCGTGGACGCCGCGGCGATGCCCGTCTGAGGTGCGCGCGGATGGGCGGTCGGGCGTGCCTGTGGTGGGCGTCTGTGGTGGGATGCCACCTGCGGGTCTCGACCCGCCGGACACGCGGCGCCTGGCGCCGGGACACAGGAGGCGGAAGCGATGGCGCGCGGACCCCGAGCAGTGCTGCTCGCCCTGGCCGTGGGGCTCGCCCTCACCGGCTGCGGCACCAACAACGAGGAAGAGCTGGTCGGCGCCCGTTCCGACGGGGAGACCGCGACGGCGACCGGCAACCCCGACGACCTGGTCGTCCTCGAGGACGACCAGCAGCTCCAGACGGTCGACAACGTCGTCCCGGTCGTGAGCACGAGCGCGGCGACGGAGCCCGTCCGGCAGGCCCTGAACGCGGTGTCCGAGGCGTTGACGACCGAGGACCTCATCGAGCTCAACCGGCGGGCCGACGTCGAGCGCGAGAGCCCGGCGAACGTGGCGCAGTCCTTCGCCGAGGAGAGCGGCCTGACCGACGACATCGAGGGCGGCGGCACCGGCTCGCTCGTCGTCGGCGCGGCGAACTTCAGCGAGAGCCAGATCCTCGCCAACCTCTACGCGATCGCGCTCGAGGCCGCCGGTCTCGACCCGGAGGTCAAGACCGTCACCAACCGCGAGGTCTACGGTCCGGCGCTCATCCGCGGGGAGATCACGGTCTTCCCCGAGTACGTCGGGACCTTCACCGAGTACCTCAACAAGCAGCGCAACGGACCCGACGCCCCGGCGCTCGCGAGCGGCGACCTCGACGCGACGGTCGAGAAGCTGCGGCCGCTGGCCGAGAGCTTCGGCCTCACCGTGCTCGAGCCGTCGCCGGCGCAGGACCAGAACGCCTTCGCGGTGCGGCGCGACTTCGCCGAGGAGAACGACCTGCGGACGCTGTCCGACCTCGCCGACTACGAGGGAGAGCTCGTGCTCGGCGGGCCGCCGGAGTGCCCGACCCGGCCGTTCTGCCAGCCGGGCCTGGAGGAGACCTACGGCATCGAGTTCGACGGCTTCGTCTCGCTCGACGCCGGGGGCCCGCTGACGAAGACGGCGCTGAAGCAGGGCCGGATCCAGGTCGGCCTGGTGTTCTCCTCCGACGGGTCGCTGTCGACCCTGGAGGAGCAGCAGTAGCTCAGCGCAGCAGCTCGCCGGCCACCACCTCGACGTCGAGCACGTTGCCGGGCGGAGCCAGTGGGCACGCCCACGCCTCGTCGTGGGCGCAGCTCGGCGCGTACAGGAAGTTGAGGTCGAGCACGAGCCGGCCGTCGGCGGTGCTGCCGAGGTCGGCTCCCTTGACGGTGTCGAGCAGGTAGCGGCCACCGCCGTAGCTGGTCGCTCCGCTGGAGCGGTCGCGGACCGGGACCCACAGGCCGCCGCCGTACGAGGCGAGCCACCAGGCGTCGAGGTCGCCCCACGGCGTCCGCAGCACGCCGGCCCGCTCGAACGGCACGACGCCGTCCGTGCCGGTCGGCAGCTCGATGCGCTGCGGTGGCGCGGGTTCGAGCGCGACCTCGGCCCGCCAGGCCGGGTCGTACGGCGCGACCGGCAGCTCGTACGCCGGGTCGTCGACCGGCGACGCCGGATGGGTGCGGAACAGCTGCTCGCGGGTGGCCGCCCACCCGGCGTGCGCGACCGCGGGGTAGATGTCGGCCCGCACCAGCTCGTACATCGCGGCGGTCCGCCGGCGCCAGTCGAGGACGTCCAGGCTGCGGGGCAGGCTCACGCCGGCCATCCTGCCGCCGACGGCGTGTCTAGGCTCGGCCCCCCGACCCGAGGAGACGCGTGGACGCCGAGCCGGTCACCTACCTGCTCATCGACGGCGAGAACCTCGACGCCACGCTCGGCAGCAACCTGCTGGGGCGCAAGCCGAACCCCGACGAGCGGCCGCGCTGGGACCGCGTCGTCGAGTTCTCCCGGCGCACCTGGGGCCGGCCCGTCAAGGCGCTGTTCTTCATGAACGCGAGCAGCGGCACGCTGCCCATGGGGTTCGTGCAGGCGCTGCAGGCGCTGGGGCTGCGGCCGGTGCCGCTGTCCGGACCGCCCGGCGTCAAGGTCGTCGACGTCGGCATCTCGCGGATGCTCGGCGCGATCGCCTCGACCGACGGGCACGTCGTCCTCGGCAGCCACGACGGCGACTTCCTGGCCGAGGTCGAGGCGCTGCTCGACGGCACGCGGTCGGTGGCGCTGCTGGCGTTCCGCGAGCTGGTGAGCACCCGGTACGCCGACCTGGCCGCCCGTGGCCTGCAGGTGTTCGACCTCGAGGACGACGCCCGCGCGTTCAACCAGCCGCTGCCGCGGCTGCGCATCATCGAGCTCGACCGCTTCGACCCGGCGGCGTTCCTGTAGTGACCCCGCGCGGCTACTTGTCGATGTCGCCGACGACGAGGAACAGCGTGCCGAGCACCGTCGCGACGTCGCGCAGGTGCGTGCCGGGCAGCAGCACCGGCAGCACCGACGCGTTGCCGGCCGACGCCGTCCGCATGGCCAGCCGCCACGGCGTCGTCGCGCCGCGCGAGACCAGGTAGTAGCCCTGCAGTCCCAGCGGGTTCTCGGTCCACGCGTAGGCGCTGCCCTCCGGTGCGCGCACCGTCTTCGGCAGCCGTACAGAGACCGGCCCGGCCGGGAGGTCGTCGAGGCACCGCTCGACGACGTCGAGCGACACCGCGACCTGCCGCAGCAGGCAGTCGACGCGGCTCCAGCTGTCGCCGGCGGTCGCGCCGACCACCGGCAGCTCGGCGGAGCCGAAGCCGAGCTCGACGTAGGCGAGGTACGGGTCGTCGCGGCGCAGGTCGAGGTCGACGCCGCTCGCCCGGGCCACCGGGCCGCTGGCACCGTGCGCGAGCGCGTTGTCGGCGTGCAGCACCCCGACGCCGCGCAGGGCGTCCGCGTCCTGCACGAGCTCAGCCAGCCGCGGCAGGTCGGCGCGGACGGCGGCGACGGCGTCGCGCGCGTGCTGCGGCCACCCGGCCGGGACGTCCTGGCGCAGGCCGCCCACCGCGTTCGCCATGAAGTGCACACGCCCGCCGGAGTGCTCCTCCATGACGCGGAGCACCGCCTCACGCGCGCGGTGCCCGTGCACCGCCGCCGGGTCGCCGTCGAGCCGCAGCCCGCCGAGGAACAGCAGCGACGCCGCGACCCGGTTGAGCTCGGCGAGCACGACCCGCAGCCACGACGCCCGCGCCGGCAGCTCGAGCCCCAGCATCCGCTCGACGACGAGCGCGAGCCCGATCTCGTTGCCGAACGCCGACAGCCAGTCGTGCCGGTTCGCCAGCGCGAGCGCCTGCCGGTAGTCGCGCACCTCGAACAGCTTCTCGGCGCCGCGGTGCTGGAAGCCGACGACGGGGTCGGCGCGCACGACGACGTCGTCGTCGTCGAGCACGAGGGCGAGCTGCAGGCCGCCGTGCGTCGTCGGGTGCTGCGGGCCGAGGTCGAGCACGAGGTCGGCCGTGACCGCCGCCGGTCCCACGCCGGCGACGAGCCGCCGTGTCACGCCACCCCCGCCTCTCTGCGCGATCTTCGCGCTGTTCCCGTCGCAACGGGGGTGTCCACGGGAACAGGACGAAGATCGGCGAGGGGGTCGGCGGTCCGGACCGCCCGGACCAGCCAGCCGAACCCGCCGGGGCCGGCCGGGTCGAGCAGCGTCCCGGCCTGCGAGGCCTCCTGCAGCCGCTGCCGGTAGTCCGGCGCCGTCCGCGGCGACAGCACGCCGTCGACGCCGAGCGCGCGCAGCGCGGTGCGCTGGTCGAGCAGCCGCGCCCCGGTGGCGGCGGCGCAGGAGTCGAGCGCGACGTGCGCGGTGACGTCGCAGGAGCCGTCGGGCACCGGCCGCACCTGCCGCCCGGACCGGTAGCCGGTCAGCGTCGTCCGGCGGCCGCCGAACCGCGTTGCGTCCGGCCCGGCGTGCGACGCGGGTGTGCTGCCGGACGGACGCAGGACGTGGCCGTAGTCGACGGCGAGCGCCACACCGCGCTCGACGGCGCCGACGGCTCGCGCCCACGCCACGTCGCGGGCGAGCCCGACCTCGACCCGCCCGCCGTCCGGCCACCAGCGGCGCGTCCACGCCGCGGCCTCCGCCGACGCCGGCGGGCCGAGCGCCTCGGCGCCGTCGCGGTCGACGAGCACGAGCCGGCCGTCGTCGACGACGTCGAGCGGCACGTCGTCGAGCCACTCGTGCGCCAGCAGGAGGCCGGTCACGCGCGGCAGGTCGTGCAGCCACCGGACGCCGACGCCGGGGTCGGGCGCCCGCTCGACCGCGGTGAGCCGCCACCGCGCCGGCACGTCGGGCAGCGCCTGCAGCAGCTCGGCCCGGCCCCCCCCGAGGTCGACGACGTCGAACGGGTCCGGGCGGCCGAGCGCGTCGTCGACCGCGCCTGCGAGCCGCCGCAGCGCGACGGCGAGCAGCGGGCTCGCGGTGACCGACGTGCGGAAGTGGTCGCGTGGCGCCTCGCGTACGAAGAAGCCGTCGGTGCCGTAGAGCGCGTGCTTCCACGCCTGTCGCCACGGCCTCACCCGGGCAGTCTCGCCGACCGCGCGCGCCGGCCGGCAGCCCGGTGACGGTCCGGTGACGTCTGCCACAGGAGGTGGACGCGGACCGGCGGCGAACCCCACTCTTGTCCCGCACACGTCCGGTACCCCTCGAAGGACTGGAACGCCCATGGACGCTCCGCGTCGCCCTGCTGCCGCGCGCACGGTCGCGGCACCACCTCCTGCCGCCCGCCTGACGGTCGGCGTCGTCGGCACCGGTCGCGTCGGAGCAGTGCTCGGCGCCGCGCTCGCTGCCGCCGGCCACCGCGTCGTCGCGGCGAGCGGCGGCTCGGCCGCCTCGCGCTCGCGCGCCGCCGCGCTGCTGCCGGGCACGCCGGTCGTGCAGGCCGCCGACGTGGCCGACGCCGCGGAGCTCGTGCTGCTGACGGTGCCCGACGACGCGCTGCCCGGCCTCGTCGCGGCGCTCGCGCCGTCGCTGCGACCTGGGCAGCTGGTCGCGCACACCAGCGGCCGGCACGGCCTGGGCGTGCTGCACCCGGCGGTGCGCGCCGGCGCCGCGCCGCTCGCGCTGCACCCCGTGCTCCCGTTCGCGGGCACGGCGGCCGACCTCGACCGGCTGCGGGGCGCGGCAGTCGGCGTCACCTGCCCGGACGACCTGCGCGCCGACGCGCAGTCGCTGGTCGACGACCTCGGCGGCCACGTCGAGTGGGTGCCGGAGGAGCGACGCGCGCTGTGGCACGCCGCGCTCGCGCACGCCGCCAACCACCTGACGACGCTGGTGAACAGCTCGGCCGACCTGCTGCGCGAGGCGGGCGCGACGCGCCCCGACCGGGTGCTCGCGCCGCTGCTCGACGCCGCGCTCGCCGGGGCGCTGTCGCGCGGCGACGACGCCCTCACCGGACCGGTCGCCCGGGGCGACGCCGGCACGGTGCGCGCGCACCTCGACGTGCTCGCCGCGGTCGCGCCGGAGGTGCTGCCGGCCTACGTCGCGATGGCGCGGCTCACGGCTGACCGCGCCCTGGCCGCCGGCGTCCTCGACGTCCGGCGCGCCGGCGCGCTGCTCGAGGTGCTCGGGTCGGTCGGGGCGTCGCGGTGACCGCGCTCATGACCCGCACGGTGCCGGTCGTGCAGACCCGCGACGCGCTCGCCGCAGCGCGGGCGCGGCTGACCGGGCGGGTCGCCGTCGTCATGACGATGGGCGCGCTGCACGAGGGCCACGCCGAGCTGATCCGCACGGCGCGGCGACGCGCGGACGCCGTCCTCGTCACCGTCTTCGTGAACCCGCTGCAGTTCGGCGCCGGCGAGGACCTCGACCGCTACCCGCGGACCCTGGCCGCCGACGTCGAGCTCGCGGCCGCCCACGGCGCCGACCTGGTGTTCGCCCCGACCCCCGACGTCGTGTACCCGGAGAGCCCGCTGGTGCGGGTCACCGCCGGTCCGCTGGGCGACGTGCTCGAGGGCGCGCACCGCCCGGGTCACTTCGACGGCGTGCTGACCGTGGTGCTCAAGCTGCTGCACCTGACCCGGCCCGACGTCGCGCTGTTCGGGGAGAAGGACGCGCAGCAGCTGGCGTGCATCCGCCGCATGGTGCGCGACCTCGACGTGCCCGTCGAGGTCGTCGGCGTGCCGACGGTCCGTGAGCCCGACGGGCTCGCGCTCTCGAGCCGCAACCGCTACCTGTCCGCGGCCGAGCGCACGACGGCGCTGTCGCTGTCTCGGGCGCTCCGCACCGTCGCGGAGACCGGGGACCTCGCCGCCGGCCGGGCCGTGCTCGACGCCGAGCCCGGCGTCGTCGTCGACTACCTCGAGCGCGTCGACCCGGTCACCTTCACCGCCGACCCGTCCGGCACGCTCGTCGTGGTCGCGGCGCGCGTCGGGACGACCCGCCTCATCGACAACCTGCCGATCCGGAAGGGCTGACCCGTGCTCCGCACCATGCTGACCAGCAAGATCCACCGCGCGACGGTCACCCAGGCGGACCTGCACTACGTGGGGTCGGTGACGGTCGACCAGGACCTGCTCGACGCCGCCGACCTGCTGCCGGGCGAGAAGGTGGCGATCGTCGACATCACCAACGGCGCGCGGCTCGAGACCTACGTCATCCCCGGTCCGCGCGGCAGCGGCGTCATCGGCATCAACGGTGCCGCGGCGCGGCTCGTGCACGTCGGCGACCTCGTCATCCTCATCGCCTACGGCGTCATGGACGACGCAGAGGCGCGCACGCGACAGCCGAAGGTCGTGTTCGTCGACAGCGAGAACCGCGTCGTCGGCACCGGCGGCGACCCGGCCGAGGCGCTGCCCGCGCAGGACGGCCTCGTCCGCGGCGACACCCTCGACCCGCGCACCGCCGTGCCGGTGCTGCTCGACGACGACGCCGCCCTCGTCTGGTGATGTCGTGACGGCGGGGCAGCGGCTGCTCGCCCCCGAGCCGGGCTGGACGACGACGGCCGACGTCGTCGTCGTCGGCTCCGGCGTCGCCGGTCTCACCGCGGCGCTGCACGCGGCCCGCGCCGGGTCCGTCCTCATCGTCACCAAGGTGCTCGTCGACGCCGGGTCGACCCGGTGGGCGCAGGGCGGCGTCGCCGCTGCGATCGGCGCCGACGACAGCCCCGAGGAGCACCTGCGCGACACGCTCGTCGCCGGTGTCGGCCTGTGCGACGTCGACGCCGTGCGGGTGCTGTGCACCGAGGGGCCGCAGCGGCTGCAGGAGCTCATCGCGCTGGGCGCCGCGTTCGACCGCGACCCGTCCGGTGCGCTCGCACTGACCCGGGAGGGCGGCCACCACCGCGACCGGATCGTGCACGCCGGCGGCGATGCGACGGGTGCGGAGGTGCAGCGGGCGCTCGTCGCGGCGGTCAGGGCGCACCCGCGGATCCGGCTGGTCGAGCACGCGCTCGTGCTCGACCTTCTGCGCACGGTCGACGGCCGGGCTGCCGGCGTCACGCTGCACGTGCTCGGCGAGGGTACGGAGGACGGCGTCGGCGCGGTGCACGCACGCGCGGTCGTGCTCGCCACCGGCGGCATGGGGCAGGTGTACAGCTCGACCACCAACCCGTCGGTGAGCACCGGCGACGGCGTCGCGCTCGCGCTGCGCGCCGGCGCCGAGGTCGCCGACCTGGAGTTCGTGCAGTTCCACCCGACCGCGCTGTGGCTCGGCGCGCAGGAGGGCCAGCAGTTCCTGGTCAGCGAGGCCGTGCGCGGCGAGGGCGCCGTGCTCGTCGACGCCACCGGCCGGCGCGTCATCGGTCCCGAGGACCACGAGCTCGCCGACCTCGCGCCGCGCGACGTCGTCGCCAAGGCGATCCACCGGCGGATGCGCGAGAACGGCGTCGACCACGTGTACCTCGACGCGACGCACCTGGGCGCGGAGCTGCTCGAGCGGCGCTTCCCGACCATCGTCGCCCGGTGCCGCGAGGCCGGGATCGACCCGGTCCGCGAGCCGGTCCCCGTCGCGCCCGCGGCGCACTACGCCAGTGGCGGCGTGCGCACCGACCTGCACGGGCGCACGTCGGTGCCCGGTCTCTACGCCTGCGGCGAGGTGGCGTGCACCGGCGTGCACGGGGCGAACCGGCTGGCGTCGAACAGCCTGCTCGAGGGGCTCGTGTTCGCGGCGCGCATCGGGGCGGACCTCGAGCGGTCGTTGCCGCCGGAGAGCGCGCCGCTGCAGCCGGTCGATCAGCAGGTGCTCGTGCACCCATCCGCGCGGGCGGAGCTCGCTCGCGCGATGACCGCCGGCGCCGGCGTGCTGCGCAGCGCCACGTCGCTGGCGTCGACCGCCGCAGCGCTCGCCGCGCTCGGCGCTCGGACCAGCGACGAGCCCTGCCCGGCGGCGTGGGAGGCGACCGGGCTGCTCGCCGTCGCCCGCGCGCTCGTCGCGGCCGCGCTGCGCCGGGAGGAGACCCGCGGGGCACACTGGCGCGAGGACTTCCCCGAGCCCGACGACGCCTGGCGCGGCTCGCTCGTCACCACCCTCGCCGGCACCCGCTTCGAGCCCGTCCGACAGGAGGCCGCGCTGTGAACGGCGCCCCGAGCCCGGAGACGCTCGCGGCGCTCGCGGAGGCCGACCTCGACGCCGACGCGGTGCTCGCCGTCGCGCGCGCCGCGGTCGAGGAGGACCTCGCCGGGGGCGTCGACGTCACGAGCACGGCGACCGTGCCCGAGGGCCTCGTCGGCACGGCCGACTTCGTCACCCGCGCCGACGGCGTCGTCGCCGGCATCGCCGTCGCCATGGCGGTGCTCGACGTGTGCGGCGACGTCGAGCACCTGTCGCGCGGCACCGACGGCGAGCGCGTCGGCGCCGGCACGACGGTCCTGTCCGTCCGCGGTCCGGTGCGCACGCTGCTGACCGCCGAGCGCAGCGCGCTCAACCTGCTCTGCCACCTGTCCGGCGTCGCGACGCTGACCCGCCGCTGGGCCGACGCCGTCGACGGCACCGGCGCGCACGTGCGGGACACCCGCAAGACCACGCCCGGCCTGCGGCTCTTGGAGAAGTACGCGGTGCGCTGCGGCGGGGGCGTCAACCACCGCATGTCGCTGTCCGACGCCGCGCTCGTCAAGGACAACCACGTCGTCGCCGCAGGCGGTGTCGCCGCGGCCTTCCGCGCCGTGCGCGCGCAGTTCCCGGACCTCGAGATCGAGGTCGAGTGCGACACCGTCGAGCAGGTGCGCGAGGTCGTCGCGGAGGGCGTCGACCTCGTCCTGCTCGACAACATGTCGCTCGACGAGACGCGCGACGCCGTCGACGCCTGCCGGGCGGCCGGCGTCATGACGGAGGCGTCCGGCGGCCTGCGGCTGGACGACGCGCGCGCCGTCGCGCAGACCGGCGTCGACTTCCTCGCCGTCGGCGCGCTCACCCACTCGGCCCCGGTGCTCGACGTCGGGGTCGACCTCACCGTCGGGGGTCAGTGATGCTGCTCGCGGTCGACGTCGGCAACACCAACACCGTCCTCGGCCTGTTCGACGGCGACGACGAGCTGTACGAGAGCTACCGGGTCAAGACCGACCCGCGCGTCACCGCCGACGAGCTGATGCTGCTGTTCCGCGGCCTGCTCGCCGACCACAGCCACCCCGACGGCATCGCCGTCTGCTCCACGGTGCCGGCGGTGCTGCACGAGCTGCGCATCATGTTCGACCGCTACTTCAAGGACGTGCACACCGTCATCGTCGGACCGGGCGTCCGCACCGGGGTGCCGCTGCTCTACGACAACCCGCGCGAGGTCGGGCCCGACCGCGTCGTCAACACGCTCGCGGCGCACACGCTGTACGGCGGGCCGGCGATCGTCGTCGACTTCGGCACGTCGACGAACTTCGACGTCGTCAGCTCGAAGGGCGAGTTCCTCGGCGGAGCGCTGGCTCCCGGCATCGAGATCTCCGTCGACGCGCTCGCCGCCCGCGCCGCGCGGCTGTTCAAGGTGGAGCTCAAGCGCCCGCGCTCGATCATCGGCAAGACCACGAACGAGGCCCTGCAGTCAGGGCTGCTGTACGGCTTCGCCGGCCAGGTCGACGGGATGGTGCGGCGGATCGCGCGCGAGATGGACGCCG
This sequence comes from Actinomycetes bacterium, assembly GCA_046565705.1. Lineage (GTDB taxonomy): Bacteria > Actinomycetota > Actinomycetes > Mycobacteriales > SCTD01 > DATLGD01. The sequence goes on along the minus strand of JBKHYE010000119.1, from coordinate 16,072 downwards.
ACCCCGCCGTCATCGCGACCGGCGGACTGTCGCACCTGATGGTGTCGGTCTGCGAGACCCTCAGCCACCACGAGCCGGACCTCACGCTGCACGGCCTGCGGCTGGTGTTCGAGCGCAACTCCTAACGGCCGCGCAGCCCGCTCGAACCCTCGTCGGTGAGGTCGCCGACGGCCGGCACGAACTCCCAGTCGTAGCCGTCGTCGCGCAGCGTCAGGTGCAGCACGCCGAAGGTCTCGCAGTCGAAGACCTCCGACGCCGGAACCTCCTCGTCGGTGCGGTCGCACCGGAGCGACGCCCCGCCGGTGCCGACGACGAACGACGGCACGCCGTCCGGGTCGGGCCGGCCCTGCGCGTCGAGCGGCCCGAACCGCTCGTAGTCGTGGTCGTGCGCGGTGACGACGAGCTGGACGTCCGGGTCGGCGACGGTCGTCTCCCACAGCGGCCGGACGCGCTGCGTCGGCCCGTGCTTGCCGCTGCTGTAGCGCGCGCGGTGCCAGTACACGAGCGTCGGCTTCCCGTCGTTGCGCCGCAGGTCCTCGACCAGCCACTCGTGCTGGTCGTCGCCCACGTCGCAGCCGCCCACCTCGCGGCACTCGCTCTCGAGCGCGATGACGTGCCAGTCGCCGAGGTCGTACGAGTACCAGAACCGCCCGCCCGTGCGGTCCTGGAAGGTCTCGCGGTAGCCGCGCGCCGTCGGGGTGTTCCACTCGTGGTTGCCGGTCACCGGGAACGCCTTGTCGTGGAAGGCGTCCCACGAGCCGGTGTAGCCGCCCTTGTCGAGGAACTCCTGCGGCGACCCGTCCTCGTACTGGATGTCGCCGAGCAGCAGCACGGCGTCCGGGTCGAGCTCGCGCGTGGCGTTGGCGGTGCGCGCGTGCACGCACTCGTCCTCGGTCACCGGCTGGTTGGCGTCGCAGGCGATGTCGCCGACGGCGACGAGCGTCACCTCGTCGCCGGTGTCGCCCGGCGCGGCCGGCTCGTCGGTGCCCTGCGCCGTGAGCGTGTCCCGGCCCACGAGGAAGAAGGCCGCGGCGCCCGCGACGGCGAGCACGACGACGACGGCGAGGGCCGCGAGGAGAGCGCGGCGGCGGGGACGAGGCGGCACGGCGACGATGGTGCCAGGCCGTCACTACGCTGTGCGGTCGTGCCCGCGCCCGACGACCCCGCTGCCCAGGACCCCTCGGGCCAGCACCCCCCGCACGACGACGTGCCCGAGCAGGTGCGGGTCCGGCGCGCGAAGTACGACCGTCTCGTGGCCGCCGGCACGCCGCCGTACCCGCTGGGCTACCCGCGCACTGCGACGCTCGCCGAGGTGCGCGAGCGCTTCGGTCACCTCGCGACGGGCGAGGAGTCCGGAGAGACGGTCTCGGTGACGGGCCGGGTGCTGCTCTCGCGCGAGGGCGGCAAGCTGTGCTTCGCGACGCTCGCCGAGGGCGAGGCCACCCTGCAGGTCATGGTGAGCCACGCCGGCGTCGGCGAGGAGCGACTCGCCGACTGGAAGCGCGACGTCGACCTGGGCGACCACGTCGGTGTGACCGGGCAGGTCGTCAGCAGCAAGCGAGGCGAGCTGTCGGTCTTGGCCGACTCGTGGCAGCTCACCAGCAAGGCGCTGCGGCCGCTGCCCGACAAGCACCACGGGCTCACCGACCCCGAGGCGCGGGTGCGGCAGCGCTACGTCGACCTCATCGTCAACCCGTCGTCGCGGCAGATGGTGCGCGACCGCGCCACCGTCGTCCGCAGCCTGCGGGAGACGTTCTGGCAGCACGGCTTCGTCGAGGTCGAGACGCCGACCCTGCAGCTCGTGCACGGCGGTGCGGCGGCGCGGCCCTTCCACACGCACCTCAACGCGCTCGACCTCGACGTGACGCTGCGGATCGCGCTGGAGCTGTACCTCAAGCGCGCGGTCGTCGGCGGCATCGACAAGGTCTTCGAGATCGGCAAGAACTTCCGCAACGAGGGGATCGACGCGACGCACTTCCCCGAGTTCACGATGGAGGAGTTCTACGAGGCGTACGGCGACTACGACACGGTCGCCGCGCTCACCCGTGAGCTCGTGCTCGGCGCCGCCCGCGCCGTCGGCCGCACCGTCGTGCCCGACGGCCGTGGCGGCGAGATCGACCTCGAGCAGCCGTGGCGGTCGGTGACGCTGCACGGCGCCGTCAGCGAGGCGCTCGGCGAGCAGGTCGACGCCGGCACGCCGCGCGAGCGGCTCGTCGAGCTGGCGGAGCGGCACGACGTCGCGCTCAAGCCGGAGTGGGACGAGGGCGAGGTCATCCTCGAGCTGTTCGAGCAGCTGGTCGAGCACACCCTGCTCGAGCCGACGTTCGTGCGCGACTACCCCGTGAGCGTCCGGCCGCTGGCCCGCGGCCACCGCGACGACCCGCGGCTGGCCGAGGCGTGGGACCTCGTGGTCGCCGGCACCGAGCTCGCCACCGGGTACTCCGAGCTCGTCGACCCGGTCGAGCAGCGCCGTCGGCTGACCGAGCAGAGCGTCAAGGCCGCCGGTGGCGACCCCGAGGCCATGCAGCTAGACGAGGACTTCCTGCGGGCCCTCGAGCACGGCATGCCGCCGACCGGCGGGCAGGGCATGGGCGTCGACCGGCTCGTCATGCTCCTCACCGGCGCACCGATCCGCGAGACGATCCTGTTCCCGCTGGTGCGACCCGAGGCCGGCAGGTAGCGGGTTCCCGCGGCCGGGTCCTCGCGCCCACCCTTGCGAGAAGCTCCCGCCCGTGCTGTGGTGGCGTCTCTCCGAGGAGGCCGGCATGGGCGCACGTGCGGTTCCAGTCCTGTTCGCAGCGGTCGTGCTCCTCGTCTGCGCCCCCGCCGCGTCGGCATGCACGACGGACGACTGGGTCACGCTCAGCTCGGGAACCGCCGCGGCCGGAGCACCGCTTAGCGTGCAGGGCGGCGCGTTCGAACCGGGCGTCGTCGACCTGCGCTGGAACGGCATGGAGGGCGTGTCGCTCGGCTCTGCCGAGGTCGGCGAGGACGGCCGCTTCACCGCCACGGTGCGGCTGCCGGCGGACGTCGCCGCCGGGCGCTACTCCCTCGCTGCCGTGCAGGACCCGGCAGGGGGCGGCGCGCTGCGTGGCTGGGCGTACGCCGACGTCGTCGTGCCTGCGCCACCGCCTCCGCCGGCGTCCTCGGCGCCGGCCGGTGCGATCGCGGCCGCCCTGCTGCTGTCGACGGCCGGTGTGGTCGCGGCGCTGCACGTGCGACGGCGCCGGTCGCGGGACGCCGGGTTCGAGGCCGATCTCGAACGGCTGCTGGCCCGGCCGCAGCCGGCCGTCGACCCCGCGGCGTCGTCGAGGGGGGACGTAAGGGTGTAAGAAGGGCGGCGTCCGGGCCCTTGGTGGGTACGGAGACCGACCTGGGAGGCGCCCATGAAGGTCCGTCTCGTCGCCGTCCTGGCCGCTGCAGGCCTGCTGACGGCGTGCGCCGGTGACGACGATGGTGAGGCGGGCTCGGCCGCCGACCCGACGGGCGGCAGCCGGCCCGCGGCGTTCGGCGAGTTCGACGACCGTTTCAATCTCATCGCGATGGCGCACACCTCGCCCGCCACCGTGCGTGGTCTGCCGATCGAGGTGGAGACCGTGCCGTGGGACGGCGCGAGCACCGGTGGCCCGTTCAGCTTCGCCTCGGCGCCGTGCTCCGCCGATGCGCCCATCAACAACGTCTCGACGAACCTCACCAGCCTGAGCACTCGGCTCGAGGGGAGCCGCTCACCGGCGTCGACCCGCCTGCACCCGATCGAGTTCGAGATCCTGTCGATCGAGGACGGCGCCGGCGACATGCGCGGCACCATCGACCTCACCGCCTGCCAGCCGCGGTTCGGGGTCACCCCCCCGGACGACCCGACGCCGGACACCGAGCGCCACCGGATCCGGTTCGAGTTCACGGCGTCGTTCGAGCAGCCCACGCCGGAGGAGACGACCTGGTTCGGGGAGTTCAACATCGTCGAGGGCACCGGCCCCTACGAGGGCGTCGAGGGGAGCGGCCAGATCAGCGGCTACTTCATGTGCCTGGGGCCGGACCGCTGCGCGCAGCAGGGGGAGTTCCGCGACACGCAGGTCGTGATGATCGGCTCCTACTCGATGCCGTAGCGCAGGTCGGGCAGCCGGGTCAGCGAGTTCGGACGCCGTCGTCCACGGCCGACCAGAGGCGCGACACCGCGGCGACGACGTCGGCGGCCGGCGCGCACTCGACGACCGGGATGCGGGACCGATCGGCCGCGACGACCTCGTCGCTCCACGGCACCGCGCCGGCCAGCTCCAGCCCGGAGCGCACGCAGAACTCGCCGATCGCGTTGGCGTCGGCGGGCGTCCGCACCTTGTTCGCCACCACGACCACCCGGGGGACCGGCAGCTCGGCCACCAGCGCCGCGAGCCGCCGCACCGTCTCCAGCGACCGGTAGTACGGCTCGGCGACCAGCACGACGGCGTCGACGTGCCGGACCGTGCCGCGGCTGAGGTGCTCGGGCGAGGCCTCCATGTCGACGACGACCACACGGTCCGGCCCGCCGAGGTCCTCCAGCAGCGCAGACACCACCGCGTGCGCCGAGCACAGGCAGCCCTCCTCGGCATGCGCGGGGGACCCCATCCCGATCAGCCGGACGCCGTCCGGCGCCGTCAGCGCGTAGCGGTCGACCACGTCGTCGACCGGCTCGGTCAGGCCGTTGCCGCCGATCCGACGCGAGACGAGCGAGACCGGCAGGGCCGTCATGCGCGACGCGTCGTCCGGCGGGACGCCGAGGGCCGGGGCGAGGTTGGGGTTCGCGTCGCCGTCGATCGCGACGACGGGCCGACCGGAGCGGGCGGCCAGCCGCGCCAGCGTGGCGCTGATCGTCGTCTTGCCGGCCCCGCCCTTGCCCGCGACGGCGAGCCTCACCGCAGCCGCTCGTACCGCTGGACCGCCCGCTGGTAGCGACGCCGGTAGGTGGCCAGCGACCGGGAGAGCTCGGCGAGGGATCCGGCGACGACGTGCAGCCACTCGCGCCCCTCGTTGGTCAGCTCGTAGGTGCGCCGGGCCGGGCCGGACGTGGACGGCTCCCAGGTGGAGCGGACCAGGCCCTCCTCGTCCATCGCCCGCAGGCACCGGTACAGGCCGCCGGGGTCGACCCGGTCCATGCCGAGGGCGGGCAGCTGGTCGAGCAGCTCGTACCCGTGCGAGGTGCCCTCGGCCAGCAGCAGGAGCAGGCACGGGCGCAGGTAGTTGCGCGGCAGGCCGACCGGGACCTCCTCCGCGACGCCGGTCATCCGGCTGCTTCGGATCCGCCGGCACGCTCGGCGGCGCAGGCGAGCGCTTCCTCGACCGAGCTGTGGCACCAGCAGTCGGCGCTGCACTCACCGTGCGTTGGGCGGGTGAGGTCGGCGAAACTGAGCGCGAACTCGGTCCTGCCCTCGGCGAGCCCGCTGTCGGATAGCGCATATCCGTCGGGCACGCGCTCGAGGTAGCCGTCGTCGACCAGCCGGTCGAGGTAGCCGACGCCGACCGCCGCCTCGACGCCCAGGAAGCGCTCGAGCAGCGGGGGGTCCACGACGTCGCCGAGCCCCTCGCCGCGCAGCCAGAACATGACCTGCAGGATCTCGCTGCGCCAGTAGAGGGCTCGCAGCGCGTCCGACTTCGGTGGGTGCAGCTCGTCCACGTCAGCCCCGGCGCGTCGCCGGGCCGGCTGCGGCGTCCGCGAGCTCGGTGACGTCGGCGAGGGCGTCCGCGACGCCGCGCAGCTGGTCGTTGATCCTCAGGACGGACGGGCCGATGACCTCGCACTGGGTCTCGATGGCGCGCACGCCGAACGACACCTTCGCCAGCAGCGCGGACGTGCGGCGCAGCGACGCCGCGATGCGCAGCAGGTAGTACACGAGCACCGCGACGACGAGCAGGATCTCGACGACCGTCAGGGTGACCAGCAGGGCGGTCATCCGGTCACCTCCCGGGAGCCGCCGCGGCGCGAGGGCGGCGCGAGCAGGTCGGCGTGCCGCCCGGCCTCCGCGGTGAGCAGGTCGAGCCGCTTGGAGGTCTCGGGCAGCTGCCAGGTGGTCGCGGTGTTGCGGGCGACCTCCTTGCCGGCCTGCCAGACGAGCCCCGCCCCGCGCTCGATGCGGTGCACCTGTCGCAGGAACGTCTCGAGGAGCACGACGGCGACGACGGCGACGACCAGCCCGAGGACCAGGGCGAGCGCCCAGTACGCCTCTGCGCTCATGCCGTGCCCCCCGGCGACAAGCTCGTGCGCGCGTCGGCGGCCGCCGCGACGATGCGCTCGGCGGTGGTTACCGTGCCGTCCAGCTGCCACAGCGCCTCGGTGCCGTCCCGGGCGTCGTGCAGCGCGGCGACGATCGCCTCGGCCTTCTCGGCGACGCGGCGCGCCCCCGCGATCATCATCAGCAGGACGGCGACGACGACCAGCACCACGACCGCACCGATGACGTAGCCCAGGACCCATCCGCTCATGAGGCCTCCCGAGGCGGCTCAGGGCGCGCACGGTACACGCGTTGACCCGGTATGTGTATGGTGCATCTACGTCGCGGTGTGACGCAGCCCACAGCACTCGGTCCCCGGGAGCGGATGATGGCGGATCGGCAGACGCGGCAGCCCGTGCAGGTCGACCGCACACCCGCGGCGGAGCTGCTCGAGGCGCTCGGACCGGTCGACCGGTACCACGACTACGACGCCTTCGGCGACTTCGGCATGCCGGCCCGCGCGATGATGGAGGACCTCGTCCCCGAGATGAGCCGGCCCGAGCGGTTCGGGCCGCTCGAGAAGGTGCACGCGTTCTGGTTCGCCGGCGCCAGCTGCGACGGCTGCAGCGTCGCCGTCACCGGCGGCACGACGCCGAGCCTGGAAAGCCTGCTGCTGGGCGCGCACCCGGGCATCCCGCGGGTCGTCCTGCACCACCCGGTGCTCAACATGGAGGCCGGCGCCCACTACCTGCGCCCGGCGGAGCAGGCCGTGCTCGGCGAGCTCGACGCGCCGTACGTCGTCATCCTCGAGGGCTCGATCATGGACGAGGTGGTGGCCTGGCGCGCCGGCGGCTACTGGTCGGCGCAGGGCGAGGAGCCGTGGGGTCCCGACGGCGAGCTGCGCCCGGTCAGCGCCACCGAGTGGATCGCCCGGCTGGCGCCGAACGCCGCCGCGATGATCGCGATCGGCACCTGCGCAACCTGGGGCGGCATCCCGGCGGCGGAAGGCAACCCGACCGGGGCGATGAGCCTGATGGACTTCCTCGGCAAGGACTACCGGTCGGTGCTGGGCGTGCCGGTCGTGAACGTGCCGGGCTGCCCGCCGATCGGCGACAACTTCAACGAGACCGTCGCCGCCGTCCTGTACTTCCTGCAGGGCTTCGGTCCGCTGCCGGAGTTCGACGAGCTGGGCCGGCCGGCGTGGCTGTTCGGCGAGACGGTGCACCGCCGCTGCGTGCGCGGCGCGTACTACGAGGAGGGGCAGTTCGCCAAGGAGTTCGGCGATCCCGAGTGCCTGGTGGAGATCGGCTGCTGGGGTCCGGTCGTCAACTGCAACATCACCTCCCGCGGCATGATCAACCACGTCGGCGGGTGCATGAACGCCGGTGGCGCCTGCATCGGGTGCACCATGCCGGGGTTCCCGGACAAGTTCACCCCGTTCTACAAGCGGCCGCCCGGCTCGCTGGCCTCGACCACGGTCTCGCGGATGGTCGGCAGCGTCATCCGCCCGCTGCGGCGCTTTACCAACAACAACATGAACCGCGAGGTCCGCTGGGACCGCCAGGGCGCGACCCCGAGCGGCTTCGCCCGCGAGAAGGCCGAGCCCTCCCCGCTGGGCGACGCGAGCCACCGGTTCTACGACGCGATGCGGCGGGCCAAGGACACGGCCCGCAACGACGCCGACGTGTGGGGCAAGGGCGACGAGGCGCCCAGCGGCGGCAGCCCACGTACCCGAGTCTGACCGACAGGAGCCACCTGCTCATGTGCTTCAAGACCCTGCCGGTCGAGTTCGCCGATGACGGCACCGCCTCGCTGCGCGGCGGCATCCCGAACCCGTACGACGTCGCCGTCGCCAAGCCCGACGTCGCGCTGTCGGAGCAGGAGCGGCGCGAGCGCATCGAGCGCCTGGTCGCCCGCAACGGCCACATCAAGGACCTCAACATGGACCCGGTCACCCGCATCGCGGGTGCGCTGGCCGTGCACGTCACCGCCGACCTGGACAACGGCGCCTACCTCGACTCGCACGCCCAGGCGACGCTGTTCCGCGGGTACGAAGTCATCCTCATGGGGCGCGACCCGCGCGACGCCATCTTCGTGTCGTCCAGGGCGTGCGGGGTCTGCGGCGGGGTGCACGCGCACGCCGCGGCGTACGCCATCGAACAGGCGATGGGCATCTGCCCACCGCCGCTCGGCACGGTCGTGCGCAACATGACCGAGGCCGCCGAGATGGGCTACGACAACCCGCTGCACCTGTACCTGCTGGCCGGGCCGGACTACTCGGAGGCGGTGCTCAAGGCCTCCAACCCCGAGCTGTGGCCTCGGGCCGAGAGCTGGCTGTGCCCCAACGCCGACATCCACGGCTTCCGCACGATGGCGGACCTCGCCACCGCGCTGAACCCGCTGACCGGCAAGCTCTACCGCGAGGGCCTGGAGTTCACCCGGCTGTCCCGCGAGATGGTCGTGCTGCTGACCGGCAAGTACCCCCACCCGGAGAACGTCGTGCCCGGCGGAGTCTCGACGACGCTCACCCTGCAGACCCTCAACGAGTTCCACTCGAGACTGGGCAAGATCTTCGACTATGCGCAGCGGATGCTCGCGGTCTGGGACGACATCCCGCAGTTCCTCTACGAGGCCGACGAGCGCTACCAGTACGTCGGGTACCGCCCGACGAACCACATCGACCCCGGCTACTGGGACGACCCGTACGCCTACGACGCGACGTACGAGAACTGCAACAGCTGGGGCGAGAAGCGCTGGTCCACCCCCGGGGTCGTGCTCGACGGCCGGCTGGTGACCACCCGGCTCACCGACATCAACATCGGGTGGGAGGAGTTCGTCGAGCACTCCTACTACGAGCCGTCGCACACCAGCCGGTACGCGACGGACCCGATCGGCAACCCGCTGTCGCCGTACCACCCGTGGAACAAGCGGACGCTGCCGAAGCCGGGCGCCCGGGACTGGAAGGACAAGTACACCTGGGCCTGCGCGCCGCGGTGGGACCGCCAGGTCGTCGAGGCCGGCTGCTACTCCCGGCTGCTGGTCACCGCGCTCGCGCAGAAGATGCCGGAGAGCCAGTTCATGGAGGCCACCGGTCACAGCATGCGCTTCGTCGTCCCGAAGGGCGAGAGCGGCGAGCGCCAGGTCGAGTGGCACGTGCCCGAGCGGTGGAACGCGCTCGAGCGCAACCGCGGCCGCGCCTACCACTACCTGTTCAGCCAGCTCGTGGCGCTCGAGAGCCTGATGGAGGCGTACTCGCTGATGAAGCAGGGCGAGACGCGGGTCGCCGCGATGAACCCGACTGAGCTCGAGAAGGCCATCCCGACCGACGAGCGGCGCAGCGTCGGCTGGTGGGGCGCCGGACGCGGCTGGCTGACCCACCACCTCGTCATGGACAAGGGCAAGATCACCAACTACCAGATCTGCACGCCGTCCACCATCAACGCCTCGCCGCGCGACCCGTGGGGACAGCCCGGCCCGTACGAGGAGGCGGTGATGAACACGCCGATCATCGAGGACGTCTCCGACCCGTCCCGCTTCACCAGCATCGACATGCTGCGCACCATCCGCAGCTTCGACCCGTGCATGCCGTGCACCACGCACGCGCACACCGGCGACGGCGAGATCGTGCGCGAGGTCAACACCTGCTCGTGCGGCGGTGACTGAGGCCGCGCCGGTTCCGGTGCTCGTCGGCGGGGTCAGCGAGCTGTTCCAGAGCGACCTCGACCTCGGCCGGATCGCCGTCGAGCGGCTCCGGGCGGAGGACCTCGGCCGCGGCGTCGTCGTCGAGGAGCTGCACTACGGGGCGGTGGCGGTCGCGCAGCGGCTGGAGGAGCTGCGCCCGCAGGCCCTGGTGCTGATCAGCGCCGTCCGGCGAGGCCGCGCGCCGGGCGCGGTGGAGCGCCGCCGGGTCGACCCGCCGGCGCTCGACCCGGTCCAGGCGCAGGCCGCGGTCGGCGACGCCGTTACCGGATACGTGCACCCGGACCTCGTCGTCGAGATCGCGGCAGCGCTCGGCGTGCTGCCCGCGCGGACGGTCGCGGTGGAGGTGGAGCCGGCCGCCACGGACTCAGGCGAGGGCCTGAGCGCGCCGGCGGCGGCAGGTCTCGAGGAGGCGCTCGACGTCGTGCGCGCGGAGGCCCGGCGCGCGCCGCTGCTCGCGCTCGCCGACGAGCTGCGGCTGCTGGTCGACGGCGAGCGGCTCGGGAAGTCCGACGCTCTCGCCGCGCTGCGCGCCCTGCTGCAGGAGCTGCGCGGGCTCGACCGCAGCGGGTCGTGGGGAGCCGCTTTCGGGCTGCGCGACCGGCTGCGGCTGGCCATCGCGGAGCGCGACGGGAGCGAGGGCATGGACCACCGCGACTGGGGGCTGTGGTGGGCCCTCGTCGAGGAGCTCGACCGGCTGCAGGCCGTCGAGGCGGTCCGGGCGTAGGTCGCCTGACGTCAGGGCGGCTGGGGTCCTGCAGGGGCGGATCGCCGAGATCCTGCGGCAGGAGCAGCGCCTCTGGCGGAGGTGAAGAACCGCCTCTCCGAGGTGGTTGATCGGCTGGAACGACCGCACGGCCGCGTTGTCATCACCAAGCACGGCCGCCCCGCTGCCGTGGTCATGAGTGTCGAGGACCTCGAGGGGCTCGAGGAGACGCTCGACGTCCTGTCCGACTCGAAGCTGATGCGTCGCCTCCGCAAGGCCGACGCAGAGATCGCTGCGGATGAAGCGGCGGAGCTGACGAAGGCCGAGGCGTTCGAGCTGATCGAACGGCACCGCTGGTGTCACACGGCTACCAGGTCGAATGGGCGCCCTCCGCGAAACGGGGCGTTGCAGAGCTGCCCGAGAAGATGGCCACCGCAGTCGTGGAGTTCGTCTACGGAGGGCTCGTCAGCCATCCGCATCGCGTGGGTCGTGAGCTGCATCTTGAACTGACGGGACTCCACGCCGCCCGGCGGAGGAGACCTACGCGTGAGCTCTCGATTTCAGGACCAGCGGCGACGCATCATCGCCACCACCATCGACCACCGCGCCGACGTGTACGGGCGCAGGTGAGCTGCCGATCTACCGCGCCGGCGGCCGCCGGCGCGCCGCCCCGAGCAGGTGCTCAGGTGGCTCGACAGGGCCCTGCGGCTCCTCGAGCAGCCCCAGGTTCTGCGGCGGCACGGCGACCCGGTGGCCGCGCGCGGTGAGCGCGACCAGCGCGCCGTCGGCGAGCACGTCGACGGCCTCGCCGACGACCTCGGGGCCGTCCGGCCCCAGCGGGATCAGCCGGGCGCGCACGGAGCGGCCGAGCGTCGCGCAGTGCGCGCGGTAATCCGTGAGGGCGGTCTCGGCCGGCTGGGCCAGTCGCCGCTCGACCGAGTCGAGCAGCGAGGCGAGCAGCTCGCCGCGCGGCGGGACGGCGTCCTCGACGAGCACCGTCACCGTCACCCACTCGACCCGGCCGGGTCCGAGCTCGGCGTAGACGCCGAGCCGTGCGGCGACCTCGCCGTCCGCCGCGAGCGCGGTGTCCGGCCACTCCACGCGCCCGCCGTCGGAGGCGACGACGTCCCGCAGGCCGAGCAGGGCGGCGACGTACGGCCAGCCCTCCCGCTCGGGCACCAGGTCGGCGGGACGGTGCAGCAGCGTGAAGCCGAGCCCTCGCCCCGGCGTGACGGTCCAGGGCAGCCCGGCCCGGCCGCGCGGCGACGCCTGGTAGTCGGCCACGACGACCGCTCCGGTGGGACCACCCTCCCGCGCCCAGGCCATGGCCGCCGGCTCGGTGGACAGCAGCGCGGGATAGGCCCGCAGCGGGCGGTCGCCGAGCACGGCCGCGAGCGCGTCGGCGTCCAGGTCTGGAGTCAGCGCCATGCCGCCGGCCGCCCCGCGGCCACGGCCGCGGCGTTCAGGCTCGCCACCATCCGCTGCCACTGCGGCATGGCGAACCGGGCCAGCGCCGAGGCGACGACGGCGCGCACCCGCTCGGCGTCGGCGTCCGGCCGTGCGGCGCACGCGTCGACCAGCGCCGACACCATCGCCTGGTACGGCCGCGGCGGCTGCTCCAGCACCGCCTCGAGCAGGCTGCGGGTCAGGTCGTAGCAGCGGTCCGGACGCGCGAGCACGCCGTCGAGGAACCCGCCGACGAGCGCGGACCGGTCGGCAGCCGACAGCTCGACCGCGCGCAGCACCTCCTCGCGCAGCACGGCGACCTCGTCCTGGCGCTCGACGTCGTCGAGGACGGCGAGCAGGTCGTCGTACGCCGGCGCCGGCTGCCGCTCCAGCACCTGGCGGGCCTGCGCGCGGACGGAAGCGGCGGCTCCGGGGACGACGAGCGCCTGGCGGGCGGCCAGGCGGGCTCGCGGCAGGTCCCCCGACTGCTCGTGCGCCAGGGCGAGGTTCGCCTTGACCATCGCGTGCTCGGCGGGCCGCACCGCGCGGGGGGCGAAGCCCAGCGCCCGGCGCAGCACGCGCGCGGCGGTGACCGGGTCGCCGGCGGCGAGGTGCGCGAGGCCCAGCGCGTTGCCCGCGGCGGCGGTGCCGGGGGCGTCGCCGGCGCGCTCGGCCAGTGCCGCGGCCTCCTCGAGCAGCGGCAGCGCCCGGTCGACGTCGCCGCGAGCGAGCAGCGCCGCGCCGGCCTCGCGCGCGGCGGCGGCGGCCTGCGCCGGGTGGCCCGCGGCCAGGAACGTCTCGCGCGCCGACGCCCACGCCCGGAGTGCGCCGTCGAGGTCGCCGACGTCCTGGCGGACGAGTCCGAGGTTGTAGGCGGCCGCGGCCTGCTCGGCGGGTTGGCCGAGCTCGGCGAGCACCTGCTCTGCCAGCGAGAACGCGCCGGCCGCATCGTCGAGCCGGCCGGCGGTCCGCAGCCCGATGCCGAGCATGACGGTCGCCTTCGCCGTCTCGAGCCGCATGCCGGCGCGGCCGAAGCCCTCGCGGGCGGCCCCCAGCGACTCGACCGCCGGACCGACCTCGCCGGCCTGCAGCAGCACCGATCCGAGGTGGAAGCACGTCGTCGCGTGCTGCACCGGGTAGCGCTCCGGCGGGTCCCGCCGGAGCCGCTCCCGCAGCACCTCCTGCTCGGACGCCGCCACGCGCCTACCCTTCCACGGTGAGCGCGATCGTGGCCTGCTTCGGCAACGTGCTGCGGGGCGACGACGGCGTCGGGCCGGAGGTCGCCCGGGCACTGCAGGCCGAGCCGCTGCCGCCCGGCGCGCGCGTCCTCGAGGTCGGCATCGGCGGCATCCACCTGGTGCAGGAGCTGATGGACGGCGTCGACGTGCTGCTCGTCGTCGACGCGGTCGACCTCGGTCGGCCCGAGGGCAGCGTCGTCGTGCAGCGGCCGGACGTCCTCGACGTCTCGACCCTGTCGGTACACCGGCGGCGGGACGAGCTCGCGGACATGCACCTGGCCACTCCGGCGCGCGCGCTCATGGTCGCCCTGGGCCTCGGCGTTCTGCCGGCCACCACCCTCGTGGTCGGGATCCAGAGCACCGACACGCAGGAGCCCCGGCAGGGGCTGTCGCCGGCGGCCCGCCGGGCGGTGCCGGCGGCCGTCGCGGAGGTGCGCCGGCTGCTCGCCGAGCACGCACCGGCCGCGTCCTGACGCGCGCCCGGCTCAGGACGGCCGGGGGGTGATCTGCAGCAGCACCTGCGTCGGCGGCGGGTGCGGCGCCGCGCCGTCGTCGGGCGCGACGTCCATCGCGACGAACCCCGGCAGCCCCTCGCGCAGCGCCTCCTCGACGCCGTGACGCAGCGTCTGCGACGCCGACGTGCAGCCCGAGCACGCGCCGCTCAGCCGCACCCGCACGATGCCGCGCTCGACGCCCAGCACCTCGACCTCCCCGCCGTGCTCGTGCAGGTACGGCCGCACCTGCTCGAGCGCGGCGTCGGCCGCGTGGATGTCGTCCACCCCGACGCCGTAGGCCTGGAACAGCCAGTCCACCGCGGCGTCGCCGTCCCGCAGGCTCGACAGCTGCGGGCCGAGGGCGTCGGCCAGGCGCACGAGCGCCAGCCTGTGCACGGCGTCGACGCCGTCGAGCAGCTCGAAGACGCTGTCCCGCAGCGGGTCGTCGAGCTGCTCGACCTCGCCGAGCAGCTCCTCCAGCCGGTCGAGCAGCGGCCCCAGCCGCCCCAGCGACGCATCGGATGAGGGGGCGAGCGGCTCGTCGACCGCGGGCTCAGCCACCCGCTGGCCGCACCTTGGTGACGGCGTAGTCGATCAGCGTCTGGTTCAGCTCGACGCCGTGCGCTGTGCGCGCGTGCTCGGCGACGACGGCCACGAGGGCGTCGGCGTCCTCGGCGCGGGCCACGTTCTTGCAGGCGACGCCCACGTCCGCGCAGCGGAACTCCAGGGTCATGCGCTGCCTCCTGGTCCGGTAGGGGTGGTCACGACGCGCGCGTGCTGCGCAGCGGCCGCACGTCGTCGGCGAGCTGCTCGAGCGCGTCGGCGACGGCGCCGAGGTCGCCGTTGATCTCGGTGACGATGCCCCCCACCGGCTGCACGCGGTGCGCGATGGACGACACCCCGAACTGGACCTTGCCCAAGGTGTCGGTGAGCTGCCGCAGGATCACCACCACCCACAGCAGGTAGAACGCGAGTGCGGCGACGAGCACACCCGTGACGACGATGGCGAGCACTGCTGCTGCGGACACGGGGGCGCTCCTTCAGCGAGCGGCGACGAGGCGGCGCAGCGCATCGACGTAGGCGACGGCGTTGTCGGTGACCTCGGCGACCAGCTCGCGGGTGGTGAGCAGCGCCGGCACGGGCTCGAGCGCTGCGGTGATCCCGACACCGTGCTCGAGGATGTCGTCGGCGTACCGTGCGCACTCCCGCGCCGGTCGGATGACGTAGCTCGCCAGCGCCACGACCACCGGTGCGACGACCACGAGCCCGAGGATGCTCATGACCCAGAGGACGACCACGGGCTGCTCCTGCCGGTCGACGGTTCGACGTCAGTGGTGGCAGTGTGCCCCCGGTAGGTGATTCGCGCCACTACCGTCCATCGCAGCGGACTCGGAGGCCGGCATGACCGCCGTCGCAGCACCGGTTCGGCTCACGCTCGGCGTCGTCGGCAAGGGCGGCGTCGGGAAGACGACCGTCGCCGGGCTGGTGGCGCGTGCCTACGCCGAGCGCGGGCGGCGGGTGGTCGCCATCGACACCGACTCGAACCCGAACCTCGGCCTGTCGCTGGGACTCTCGCTGGCCGACACCGAGGCGGTGCCCGTGCTGCCGCGCAGCGCCGTCGTCGGTGCCGGCGGCACGACGGCGGCTGCCGATCTGCTCGCCGAGTACGGGCGGCCCACGCCGGCCGGCCCGACGCTGCTGTCGGCCATCAAGGTGGCCGCCGCCGGAGCCGGCTGCACCTGCAGCGGTCACGCCACCGTGCGCAGCCTGCTTGCCGACGCGCTCGAGGACGTCGACGTCGCGCTCGTCGACATGGAGGCCGGGCTCGAGCACCTCAGCCGGTCCGGCGGCACCCTCGCACACGCCGACCTGCTGCTGGTCGTGTGCGAGCCGACGCGCAAGTCGGTGCTGACGGCGGCGCGCACCGCGGCGCTCGCCTCCGAGCTCGGCATCCCGCACGTGCTCGCCGTCGGCAACAAGGCGCGTACCGGCGACGACGAGCGGTTCCTGCGCGACGCGCTGTCGCAGGAGGGCATCACGGTCGCGGGCGTTCTGCCGTACGACGCCGAGGTGGCGGCCGCCGACCGCGCCGGCGCGGTCGGTCCGGCGCCGGTCGGAGCCGCCGCGCGGCAGGCTCTGGACGCCGTCCTGGCCGCGGTCGACGCGACGGCCGGCTGAGCGGCTCAGCCGCCCGCGAGCACCCCCTCGGCGAGACCCACCAGCGCACGCACGCCGGGCGACTGCGGCGCGGCGTCGAGCGGCGCGAGCCCCTGCCGCTCGGCCGCCACGACCGCCGGCTCCTGCGGC
>JBKHYE010000118.1:0-19018 GCA_046565705.1 Actinomycetes bacterium | reverse complement strand
CCGTCGTGCGCCTGCCCGACACCGGGGCGGCGACGCGGCGGGTCGCGACGACCGTCGGCGCCGCCGTGGTCGAGGACGTGCAGCGCAGCGCCGTCGAGCTCCTGGACACGCTCGCCGCGGCCGAGCGCACCGCGGACCTGCGCGCCGCCGCGGCGTCGGCGGGCGGGCTCGCCGCTGCGGTGGGCGCCGCCGAGCGCGGCCTGGCCGGTACCGCCGACGGCGCCGTGCTGCGCGAGTTCGCCGGCGCGCTGGGGGCGGTGCAGCGGCTCGAGGGGCTGAAGCCCGACGACACCTCGGTGTGGCCCGAGGTCCGCGCGGAGCTGACCCGGCGGCTGCAGGCGGTCGGTGCCGCCGACAACAGCCTCACGGCCGGTTCCGTGCGCGGGCGGCTGCCGATCGTGTTGACCGACGTCGATACGCTCGTCACCCGCGCGGAGCAGGCGCACGCCGCGTGGGTGCCGGTGCACGCCGCAGCCGTGGAGCGCGCGCAGCGCGAGACGAGCGCGCTGGACCGGTACGAGCGCACCGTCCGCGACCTGGACCGCTCGGTCGCCGAGCTCCGAGCGTTCGTCACACAGCTGGGTGACCGCGCCGGCGAGCCGGTCCCGCAGGGCACGGGCTCGATGGCCGTGGTGCAGCGCGACGCCGCGTCGCTGGCCGACGCGCTGCGCGCGGTGCAGCCGCCGGGCGACCTTTTGCGCGCGCACGCCGAGGTCTCCGAGCCGGTCATGACCGCAGCGACCGCGCTCACCACCGCCGTCACCGCCCTTGCCGCCGAGACGTGCGTCGACTGCCCCGTCGGGTCGACGCCGCCGTGGCGCGCGGTGGGCGATGCCGGCCAGGCGCTCGACGCGTGGCCCGGCGCGCTGACGGCCTGGGGCGACGCCGTGGCGAAGGCCCGCGCGGCCGTGGCGTCGCGCCCCTTGCCGCCGCCGCCCGACGTCTGAGGTGACGCCCGGCGCAGGCCGGGTAGCGGGCCGGGCATGGGCAGCCGCATCAGCGTCGTGATGATCAGCCACAACCGCCGGCCGGCTGTGGTCCAGACGCTCGCGCACCTGACGGCGCTGCCCGAGCAGCCGCCGGTCCTGCTGGTCGACAACGGCTCGACCGACGGCACCGGAGAGGCGGTGCGCGCCGCGTTCCCCCAGGTGCAGATGCTGCGGCAGGAGCGCAACCTCGGCGCGGTCGGCCGCAACGTCGGCGTCGCGGCCGCCGAGACGCCCTACGTGGCGTTCGCCGACGACGACTCGTGGTGGGCGCCGGGCGCCCTCGACCGGGCGGTGGCGCACTTCGACGCCACGCCGTCGATGGCGGTGCTGGCGGGGCGCATCCTGGTCGGTCCGGACCAGCGGCTGGACCCGGTCTGCGAGCTGATGCGGCACAGCCCGCTGCCGCGCGACCCGGAGCTGCCCGGTCCGCAGGTGCTCGGTTTCGTGGCGTGCGGCGCGGTCGTGCGCCGGCGGGCGTTCCTCGACGTCGGCGGGTTCTCACCCGTCATCGGGTTCCTCGGCGAGGAGGACGTCCTCAGCCAGGACCTGCGCGCCGCCGGCTGGTCGCTCGTCTACGCGGACGACGTCGTCGCCCACCACCACCCGGCGAGCGACGGGCCGAGAACCGGACGAGCCCGGCTGCAGAAGCGCAACGCGCTGCTGTCGGTGTGGCTGCGCCGGCCGTGGCCGGTGGTGCTCGGCCGGACCGCGCGGGCGGCCACCCGGGTCACGGACGCCGACGAGCGCGGTGCGCTCGCCGACGCGCTGCGGCGGCTGCCGTTCGCGGTGCGCGACCGGCAGGTGCTGCCCGACCACGTCGAGGCAGAGGTGCGGCTGCTGGAGCGCGCCGGACGCTGACGGCGCGTCGTCGGCGCGACCGGGTTGCGACCGCGCCCGGCGGTCCGAGGGCGGCGCGGACTAGGACGCGGCGGCCAGTGGTGCCGGCGCGGACTGCGCGCGGCCCGTGCGGAGCGCGCCGGTCGCGCCGCACCAGCAGCGGTAGGTCACGGTCATGCCCTTCTCGCCGTTCTCGATGCCGAGCACCTGACCGGCGAAGACGAGGCGACGCCGGTCGCACGCTGCGCAGTGGATGTCGAACACGTCTGCCTCCCCGAAGGTCTGCCGGTACCTGTCGTTCCGGACGCTCTCGACGGTAGGCGCCTGCGACATATCGAGGTAGCCTCTGTTGCCTCGCCGACCCATAGGCAGGACCTGTGCTGTCGCTCCACCAGCTTCGGTGCTTCGTCGCCGCCTACGAGCACCGCTCGTTCACCGCTGCCGCGACGGAGCTCGGCTTCGCCCAGCCGTCGCTGTCGGAGCAGGTGAAGCTGCTCGAGCGCAGCGTCGGTGCGGCGCTGTTCGTGCGCGCCGGGCGAGGGGTCGTCCCGACCGAGGCCGCCGAGGCGCTGCGGCCGCACGCCGAGCGCACCCTCGCCGCGGCACGCGAGGCCGAGCAGGCGGTCGCGGCGGTGTCCGCGCTCGAGTCCGGCACGGTCCGGTTCGGCGTCTTCGGCACCGCCCGGCTCTACCTCGGGGCCTCGATCGTCGACGACCTGCTGCGCCTGCACCCGGGCCTGCGCGTCGAGCTGGTCGGCCAGCACTCGACCGAGGTGCTGGAGGAGCTGCGCCGCGGCCGGCTCGAGGCCGCGATGGTGGCGCTCCTGGTGGCCGACGAGGGGCTGGTCTTCACGCCCGTCGCGCGCGAGGAGCTCGTGTACATCAGCGCCGACCCGGAGCGGCTGCAGTCGCCGGTGACGGCGCGCGCGCTCGCCGACGCCCCGCTCGTGCTGCCCGAGACCACCTGGCGCGATCGCGACTCCGCGCGCGTCCTGCTCGCCCGCAGCGTCCAGGCCGACGGGCGTGCGCTGCAGACCCGGGTGGAGGTGGAGGACGTCGAGACGGCGGTCGAGCTCGTCGAGCGGGGCGTGGCCGACTCCGTCGTCCCTAGCGGGGTGCTGACCGAGCTCGGGCCGCGGCTCGCCCCGAGCGTCGGCGCCGTCTCGCTGCGGCCGCGGCTCTACGACACGCTCGGCATCGTCCACCGGCGCGACGCGGTGCTCTCGCCGGGCGTGCGGGCGATGGTGGAGCTCGCCGTGCAGCGCATCCGCGAGGTCTGCGAGCCGGTCGGGCGCCGCTCGGTCAGCTGACCGGGCGCTCGAGCGTCACGAGCAGGCCCTCGGAGGACCCGGGGCCCAGCCGGCCCTTGACGTCGGCTGCGGTCACCGCCCGCACCTGCCAGCCCTCGCGGGCGTGCTCGTTGAGCACCTTCTCGAGCTTGCCCGTCGAGATCTTGTCGCCGATCAGCCCTTCTCGGACCTGGACGACCTTGTACTCGTAGCGCGCAGCCATGGCCGGAGCCTGTCACGCCGCGCTCGGCCGGTCAGCCCGCCGGCCGAAGCGCCCCGAGCGCCGTGCGGGCGAACGCGGTGAAGGACTCCACCTGCCAGCGGTCAGGGTCGGCGAGCAGCAGCCGGGCGGCGCCCTCGGCCAGCGTGAACACCGCCCGCGCGAACAGGTCCGGGTCGAGGGCCGGGCCACCACGGCGGGTGAGCCCCCAGTCGAGCAGCAGGCGCAGCTGTCGCAGCAGCACCCGCCGGTGCCGGTCGACGCGCTCGGCGATCTCGGCCGGTGCGCCCTCGGGCGGCAGCAGCACCACGCGCCAGGTCCGCGGGTCGGCCGCGACCGCCGACAGGTACGCCGTCACGCCGGCCACCAGCAGCTCGTCGGGATCGGTGTCGTCCTTCAGGTCGTCCAGGCTGGGGAAGACGGGTGCCAGCTGCTCGAGCGTGCGCGCCTCGGCGCGGTCGGCGAGCGCGGTGAGCAGGGCGGTGCGGTCGGCGAAGACGCCGTAGACGACCGGCCGGGTGACGCCGCAGGCACGGGCGACGGCGTCGACCGTCACCGCGTGGAAGCCGCGCTCGAGCGCGATGTCCAGCGCAGCGTCGAGCAGCTGCTCGCGCCGCTGCGCCACCGGCATCCGCGGGGCGTAGCGGCGACGCGTGACGCTCGTCTCCTCGGAGCCCGTTGCCGTCGTCACGGCACAAATGCTACACAGGTGTTGCTACAGCCGTGTAGTAATCAGGAGGACGCCGTGCCGACCGCTCCCACCTCCGCCGAGGCGCCCGCCGACCGGCCGCTGCCCGCCTCCGCCGAGGTCGTCGTCGTCGGCTCGGGGTTCGCCGGCATCGCCACGGCGGTCGCGCTGCTCGACCGCGGCCGGCGCGACGTCGTCGTGCTCGAGCGGGGCGACGACGTCGGCGGGACCTGGCGCGACAACACCTACCCCGGGTGCGCCTGCGACGTCCCGAGCCACATGTACAGCTTCTCCTTCGCGCCCAACCCGGACTGGTCGCACGCGTTCTCGCCGCAGCCGGAGATCCAGGCCTACCTGCAGCGGGTGGCGCGCGAGCGGGGTGTCCTGCCGCTCGTGCACCTGCGCACCGAGCTGCTCGGCGCCCGCTGGGACGACGACGCGCAGCGGTGGACGGTCGCGACCTCGCGGGGGGAGCTGACCTGCCGGGTGCTCGTGCTCGGCACCGGCGGGCTCTCGGACCCGAGCGTGCCGTCACTGCCGGGGCTCGAGCGGTTCGCGGGCACGACGTTCCACTCCGCGCAGTGGGACCACGAGCACGACCTGACGGGGGAGCGGGTCGCGGTCGTCGGCACGGGGGCCAGTGCGATCCAGTTCGTGCCCTACGTGCAGGAGCGGGCCGCCCGGCTGGTGCTCTTCCAGCGCACGGCACCGTGGGTGATGCCGCGCCGCAACCGGCGCATCGGCGAGCGGGAGAAGGAGCTGTACCGCAGGCTGCCGATCGCGCAGACGCTCAACCGCGCCGGCATCTACGTCGGCCGCGAGAGCTGGATCGTGGGGTTCGCCAAGCAGCCCGCGGTCATGAAGGTCGCCGAGCGGATCGCCCGCCGGCACCTCGCCCGCCAGGTCCGCGACCCGGAGCTGCGGGCCAAGCTGACGCCGACCTACCGGCTGGGGTGCAAGCGCGTCCTGCTGAGCAACGACTACTACCCGGCCCTCACGAAGCCGAATGTCGAGGTCGTCACCGACCGGATCGTCGAGGTGACCGGAACCGGCGTCGTGGCAGAGGCGCCGGACGGCACCCGCACCGAGCACCCGGTCGACACCATCGTGTTCGGGACCGGCTTCAAGGTCACCGACCCGCCGGTGGCGCACCGCGTCGTCGGCCGCGAGGGCCGCACGCTGGCCGAGCACTGGGCCGAGCACGGCATGGCGGCGCTGCACGGCTCGACCATCGCCGGCTTCCCGAACCTGTTCTTCCTCGTCGGCCCGAACACCGGCCTGGGGCACAACTCGATCGTCTACATGATCGAGTCCCAGGTGGGCTACGTGATGGACGCGCTCGACCAGATGCAGGCGCGCGGCGCCACCAGCATCGAGGCGCGCCAGGCGGCGCAGGACGCGTACAACGACCGGCTGCAGGAGGCGCTCGCCGGCACGGTGTGGAACGCCGGCGGCTGCTCGAGCTGGTACCTCGACGCGCACGGCCGCAACACCACGCTGTGGCCGACGTTCACGTGGGCGTTCCGCCGCTCGGTGCGGCGCGTCGACCTGACGGAGTACGTGCTGCGCACCCGCAGCGGCGACCGCGAGAGGGTGGCGGCATGACGACGCGCTCGCTGCAGGGACAGGTCGTCGTCGTCACCGGCGCCGCCCGCGGGTTGGGCGCCGAGCTGGCGCGGCAGGCGACGGCCCGCGGAGCCCGGCTCGCGCTGCTCGGTCTCGAGCCCGACGTGCTGGCCGAGGTTGCGGCGCACTGCCCCGGCTCGCGCGCGTGGGAGGTCGACGTCACCGACGGCGCGGCGCTCGCCCGGGTCGCCGGCGAGGTGGTCGCGCACTTCGGCCGCGTCGACGTCGTCGTGGCGAACGCCGGCATCGGCGCCGGGGGTCCGCTGCTGCTCGCCGATCCGGACGCCTACGACCGGGTGCTCGAGGTGAACCTGATGGGCAGCATCCGCACGGTGCGCGCCTTCCTGCCGCACGTCGTCGCCAGCCGTGGCTACGTGCTGCAGGTCGCCAGCGTCGCGGCGATCATGCCGGTGCCGCTGATGAGCGCCTACTGCGCCAGCAAGAGCGGCGTCGAGGCGTTCGCGCACGCGCTGCGCGCCGAGGTGGCGCACCACGGCGTGCAGGTCGGCGTCGCCTACCTCTCCTGGACCGACAGCGACATGGTGCGCGGCGCGGACGCGACGCCCGGGCTGGGCGAGTTCCGGGCGCAGCTGCCGGGCGTCTTCGGGCGCACCTACCCGATGCCTCCCGCGGTGACCCGGATCGTCGACGGCATCGCCGCCCGGCGTCGGCAGGTGTACGCCCAGCCGTGGCTGCGCCTGCTGCCGGGGGTGCGCGGAGGCCTTCCCTGGGTAGTGGAGCGCAGCAGCAGGGGCCTGGCGGCCGACGCCGAGCGTGCCCTCCAGCAGGCCGGCGTCGAGGCGACCCGGCAGGTCGGAGCCGGTGGCGCGGCAGACCGCGCAGCGCAGCAGTGACGCGCACGACCGAGCCCGACGACGCAGCACCGGAGGAGCACCCGTGGGACTGATGCCGCCGCAGGACTCGATGTTCCTGGTGCCCGAATCGCGCGAGCAGCCGATGCACGTCGGCGGCCTGCAGGTCTTCGAGCTCCCCGAGGGCGCCGACGACAGCTTCGTCTCCGAGCTCTACCAGAACGCGC
The DNA here is from genome assembly GCA_046565705.1 of Actinomycetes bacterium. Classification (GTDB taxonomy): domain Bacteria; phylum Actinomycetota; class Actinomycetes; order Mycobacteriales; family SCTD01; genus DATLGD01. The sequence goes on along the minus strand of JBKHYE010000118.1, from coordinate 12,330 downwards.
TGAACGTGGACTCGGTGCACCCGCTGTTCCGCAAGCGGCCGCGACGGTCGCTCACGACGCTCGGGCAGTGGGCCTGGGTGGAGGACGACGACCTCGACCTCGAGCACCACGTCCGCCACTCGGCGCTGCCCCGGCCGGGCCGCGTCCGCGAGCTGCTGGCGCTGGTCTCGCGGCTGCACGGCACGCTGCTGGACCGCAAGCGGCCGCTGTGGGAGGCGCACCTCATCGAGGGGCTCGAGGGCGGGCGGTTCGCCGTCTACTCGAAGAACCACCACGCGATGATGGACGGCGTCAGCGGCCTGCGGCTGCTGCAGCGCAGCATGTCCACCGACCCGTCAGCCGAGCTCCCGATGCCGTACGCGATGCCGCGGTCGAGCCGGCCGGCGCCGGGCGAGGGCGGCGGACTGCTGGCGCTGCCGGGCGCCGCGGCGTCGATCGCCCGGGACGCCGTGACGTTCGCGCCCGCGCTGTTCAAGATCGCGGAGAAGGCGCTGTTCGAGCAGCGGTTCGCACTGCCCGGCCAGGCGCCGAAGACCATCCTCAACACGAGCATCAGCGGCAGCCGCCGCTTCGCCGCCGACGGCTGGGACCTCGAGCGCATCCGCGGCGTCGCCAAGAGCGCCGGGACCACCATCAACGACGTGCTGCTGGCGATGTGCGCCGGCGCGCTGCGCCAGTACCTGCTCGACCTCGACGCGCTGCCGGACGCGCCGCTCATCGCGATGACGCCGGTGTCGTTGCGCGAGGAGGGCGACGACAGCGTCGGCAACGCCACCGGCGCCATCCTGTGCAACCTCGCCACCGACCTGGACGACGCCGGCGAGCGGCTCGCCGCCGTCCGCCAGTCGATGCTGCACGGCAAGGACGTGCTGCGCGGGCTCGACCAGGTGCAGGTGACCGCGCTGTCCGCCGTCGCGCTCATGCCCGTGGCGCTGAACATGTTCATGCCGCTGCACAAGCTGACGAACGCCTACAACCTCGTGATCTCGAACGTGCCCGGTCCGCAGGAGACGCTGTACTTCAACGGCGCTCGGCTCCAGGGCCTCTACCCGCTGTCGATCCCGACGCACGGGCAGGCCTTGAACATCACGGTCACCAGCTACGCGGGCCAGCTGCAGTTCGGCCTCACCGGCGACCGCCGCGCGCTGCCGAGCCTCCAGCGGCTCCTCACGCACCTCGAGGACTCGCTGTCCGAGCTGGAGAAGGCCGTCGCCTGACGCGGGCATGCTGAGCCGGTGGACGACGCGCTGCGCAGCCGGCTGAACCGGCTCAACGGCTCGACGCTGCTCGGGCTGGGCCTCGCCCGGCTCGGCCGCGTCCCCGTGCGAGCGGGCCCGCGTCGGCTGCTGCTCGCTGAAGGGCACCGGCTGCCCGGCCGGGCCGTGGCCTTCGCCGTGGGCGACGTGCTGTTCCACCGCCGGGTCGGCGGCTTCGCGCGCCGCCCGCCGTTGCTCGGGCACGAGGCCCGGCACGCCGAGCAGTACGCGTGGTGCGGCGGCCTGCCGTTCCTGCCGCTCTACGCGGTGTCGGCAGCGCTGTCGTGGGCGCTGGCCGGCGACCGCGCCAGCATGAACCCGTTCGAGCGGCTGGCCGGGCTGGCCGACGGCGGCTACCGCGAGCGCGGAACACCTCGGACGTACCGGGCGTTGAGACGTTCACCGCGCAGCCCCCGACGAGCGGAGACCCCGTGACGCATCTGCTCGACCGGACCGCGAGCTCTGCGCCCGTCTCGCCCCGCCGCAGGTCCCGGCTCGTGCCGGCCGCTCTGCTGGTCGGCGCGCTCGTCGTCGGCGGCGTCCTCGCCCGCGGCCTCGACCTGCTGCCCGGCCTGCCCTTCGGCACCGAGACGGTCGACCGGAGCACGCCGACGCTGCTCACCTCGCTCGAGGACCTCGAGCGCTACCACGCCGCGACCGGCTCGTTCCAGGTCGTCGTCGACCTCGAGAAGGACGTGCGCTGGGTGCCGTCCGCCATCAGCGGCGAGCGCACCACCTTCCTCGCCACCGGCAGCGTCGACGCCTACGTCGACTTCCGCGGCCTCCACGGCCGCGCGGTCGAGGTGTCCGACGACGGCCGGTCGGTGACGTTCTCGCTGCCGCCGGCCCAGCTCGACGAGGCCGACGTCGACCTCGAGAACAGCCGGGTGCTCGCCCGCGACCGTGGCGTGCTCGACCGGGTCGGCGGCATGTTCAGCGACAACCCGACCAGCGAGCGGCAGGTCGCGTCGCTGGCCGAGGACGAGCTCGACGCCGCGGCCGCCGAGAGCGACCTGCGCGAGCAGGCCGAGGAGAACACCCGCGAGATGCTCACCGGGTTGGCTCGCTCGCTTGGCTTCGAGGACGTCGTCGTGGAGTTCGACGCCGCCGACGGGGCGTAGCCCGAGCGGCCCGCCGCCCCGCGCACCGAGGTGGCGACGAGGAGGCCGCCGACCACGAGCCCGAGCAGCACGGCGACCAGCAGAGCAGCGCCGATCTCGTCCAAGTGAGGCAGCGTCGCGCCGACGCGCACGTCTGCGGCGACGCCGGGTGACCCGCCGGCGTTGACGAGGACGAGCGCCCAGTCCCCCTCCCGCGCCTGCCAGGTCAGCCCGACGTCACCGGCGCCCGCCGCCTTGGCGACCCACCAGGGCGCGCCCTCCGGCGACGAGACGCTCTCACCAGCGCCGCTGGACCGCGTGTACTCCGGGTCGGCGTCGATGCCGGTCAGCTCGTCGTAGGCGGCGCCCGCGAGATACGTCGCGACGTCGTCGCGCGCCGCGATCGCGACGAACACCGGCGCATCCTCAGGAGTGCGGACGTCCATGCGGACGCCACGCGCTCGGTCATTTCTCCCCACGGGCGCGCGGTGGGCGCACCCACCTGCGTCCGGCGTGACGGCGTGCCCGGGACGGCGACAGGGCCGGAGGTCACGACGTCGGGACGAAAGGACGCCCCTTGTGCCGGGTTCGGGACCGATGGCGACGGCGACGTGACCTACGTACCTGGTCTGCGGTCGTCGACCGGTCCACGGTGCTCTGAACCGGCCGGAGGAGGTCCGCGGTGATAGACGACACCCATGCGCTGGTCGTCTACGAGAGCGAGCTCGGCCGGACCCGGTCGGTCGCCGAGGCCGTGGCCGACGCCCTGCAGTGCGACGGAGCCGGCACGGTGGTGTGCACGCCGTTGCGCGCCGCGACACCGCACGCCGTCGAGCGGACCGGGCTTCTCGTGGTGGGCCTTCCGACCCGTGTGCAGCACGCCGATGACGACCGCGTCGACCTCAGCGGGCCCGACAGGCTCAGCCGCACCGCCCGCGCCTGGCTCGACGCCGTGCCACCCGGCTTCGGTCGCGCCACGGCCGTCTTCGACACCCGCCCGGACGTGCACGTCGCCGGTGCGGCCGACGCGGCGGCGACCCGGTTGCTGAGGGAGGGCTACGCGCTCGTGTGCCCGCCGCAGGTGTTCCTCGTGTCGGGACCGGTGGGCCCGCTGCCACCCGAGGAGTGGTTGCGAGCACGGACGTGGGCGGCAGCCCGGCTCCCGCTCGTCTCGATCCCAGGAGGTCTCCCGTGAACCGACTCGTCGTCCTCGGCGGCGGCACTGCCGGGACCATGGTCGTGAACAAGCTGCACCGACGCCTCGGCAAGGACTGGAGCATCACGGTCGTCGACCGCGACGACGCCCACGTGTACCAGCCGGGGCTGCTGCTGCTGCCGTTCGGCGTGTACGAGCCGCACGACCTCGTGAAGCCACGCCACCGGTTCGTGCCCGACGGCGTCGAGCTGCTGGTCGCGGAGGTCGACCGGGTCGACGGGCAGGCGTGCGCGGTGCACCTCGCCGACGGGCGACGGCTCGACTACGACCAGCTCGTCATCGCCACCGGCACGTCACCTCGTCCGGACCAGACGCCGGGGATGCTCGACGCCGAGTGGCGGCGCAGCGTCTTCGACTTCTTCACGCTGGACGGCGCCGTCGCGCTCAGGGACGCGCTCCGCCGGTGGGAGGGCGGACGCCTCGTCGTGCACGTCGTCGAGACACCGATCAAGTGCCCGGTCGCGCCGCTGGAGTTCGCGTTCCTCGCCGATGCGCACTTCGCCGAGCGCGGGATGCGGGACGCGGTCGACATCACCTACGTGACGCCGCTCGACGCCGCGTTCACGAAGCCGGTGGCTGCGCGGCGCCTCGGCAGCATGCTCGAGGACAGGCACATCGGCCTCGAGACCGACTTCGTCGTCGACCGCGTGGATGCCTCGACGAAGACGCTGGTCTCCATGGACGAGCGAGAGGTGCCCTTCGACCTGCTCGTGACCGTCCCGCTGAACATGGGAGCCGACTTCGTCGCGCGGTCGGGCCTCGGCGACGAGCTGAACCACGTGCCGGTGGACAAGCACACGATGCTGTCGAAGCGGCACGACAACGTCTTCGCGATCGGCGACGCCGGCGACCTGCCGACGTCGAAGGCCGGGTCGGTGGCGCACTTCTCCGTCGAGGTCTTCGTCGACAACTTCGTCGACCACGTGCACGGACGCCCCCTGCGCCGGTCATTCGACGGGCACGCCAACTGCTTTCTCGAGTCGGGGCACGGCAAGGGCCTGCTTCTCGACTTCAACTACGACACCGAGCCGCTGCCGGGCGCGTACCCCGTGCCGGTGCTGGGGCCCTTCCGGCTGCTCTCCGAGAGCTCCCTCAACCACTGGGGCAAGCTCGGCTTCCGGTGGGCCTACTGGCACCTGCTGCTGCGCGGCCGGCCGCTCCCGGTGCCCACGCACATGTCGATGGCCGGCAAGCGGCCGGTCGCCCGGACCCAGGAGGTGTAGCCATGCCCGTTGTCGAGATCAGCGGCAGACCGGTCACCGTGGACGACGAGGGCTTCCTCACCGAGTACGACCAGTGGGACGAAGACCTCGCCAAGGTGCTGGCGTCGAACATCGGCATCGAGCTGACGGACGACCACTGGAAGGTCATCCGCTTCCTGCGCGACGACTACCGCGAGCAGGGCGAGACCGCCACGGCACGTCGCGTCCAGACCGTCGGCGGAGTGCCCGTGAAGCAGCAGTTCGTGCTGTTCCCCAACAAGCCCGCCAAGAAGATGGCCTACGTCGCGGGACTGCCCAAGCCGCGCGGCTGTGTGTGAGAGAGGACGACACCGTGACCACGACGACGACCCCGATGACCGGCACCCGGCCTGCCCTCGTGCCGTCGTTCGACGACGAGGACGCAGGCGGTCGCAAGCTCGCGATCATCTGCTCCAAGGGCAACCTCGACATGGCGTACCCGGCGCTCATCCTCGCCAACGCGGCGCTCGGTGAGGGCGTGGAGACGCACCTGTTCTTCACGTTCTGGGGCTTCGACATGATCACGAAGTCGCGGATGCACGACCTGAAATTCACCCCGGTCGGCAACACCGCCATGCACCTGCCGGTCGCCGACGCCCGGCTGCCGCAGGCGCTCGCACCCGCGCCCGGGATGACCGCGGTGGCGACGCGCATGCTGAAGAAGTCGATCGCGGACCTCGGGGTACCCGAGGTGCCGGAGTTCCTCGACCAGGTCGTCGCGGCCGGCGGTCACCTGTGGGCGTGCCGGATGTCCGCCGACATGAACTCCCTGACGATGGCGGAGCTGCGCGACGACGTCGAGGGCATCATCAGCGCGTCCGGCTTCATCGAGATGACGGCCGGCGCGCAGCTGCTGTTCATCTGAGCACGGGTCGGGAGTTCGACCCTTCCTGCGGGCGACGGCGAGCGCGAGCGTGGACGTGTGACCGCCACCGTCGGTACGACCGCAGCGGGCTGCTGGTGGTCGAGCTGTCCGGCGGGCAGGGCGGCTCGCTGCTGCGCTGGGAGGGCGAGGGCTCACCGCGCCGGCTGGCCGACGACGTCGTCACCGCGGCCTGGTGAGCGGCTTCTGCCTCCTGCCGGTTCGACGACGCAGCCTCCGCCGAGGAGGTCGACGCGATCCCGCGAGAGCGGGGCACGTTCCTCGGCGCCAGCACGCCGCTGTACGCCTCATGCCTTGCCGTGGGCGACCTCGTCTGCGGTGTGCGGGTCATCGGCGTCGGCGACGAGATCTGGCTGCAGCACGTGCTGACCGCCGGCGCGCACTGGAACGCCCGGCTCGTGCCACTACGCGATGTCGCCGCCGCGCACGCCGTCGACCGGTTCGGCGCAGTCGGGTGCACCGTCATCCGCACGAAGGCCGGGATCGTCACGGTCGACGTCCCGCCGAGCGCCGATGGCCGGGCAGTCGACGGGCTGACCATGCGCGAGGACGGCGCCCTCTGGCACCACGACCGCTGCGTCGCACCGCCGTGGCGGCAGGACGACGGCGCCGACCGCGCGGACGACGACTGAGAACCGACGACGTCGGTCAGCCCAGGAAGGCGCTGACGGCGTCGCCGAGCTGCGCGACCTGCACGCGGCACCACGGCGACCATGCATCCGGCTCTCGCTCGAGGTGCTTCTGCAGCTCGTCCCACGTCAGCCACGCGTGCTCGCCGACCTCCCTCGGGTCGGGCTGCGGCTCGCCGGCGGTGCGAGCGAGGTACACCGGGCAGATCTCGTTCTCCATGACGCCGGCGTACGTGGCGCGGTACCGGAACGCCGGCAGCGCGCACGTCACGTCATGCACCACGAGGCTGAGCTCCGACGTCGCACGGCGCGACACCGCGGCGACGTCGTCCTCACCCGGTCCCGGGTGCCCGCAGACCGTGTTGGTCCAGAGCCCGGGGAACGTCGCCTTGTCCGCTGCGCGACGGGTGACGAGGAGCCGGTCGTCGGCGTGGAACGCGTAGCAGGAGAAAGCCCGGTGCAGGGGTGTGGCGGCGGTGTGCACGGTCGCCTTCGGTGCGGTGCCGATCGCACGACCGTCGTCGTCGACGAGGACGACGAGCTCGTCGTCCGGCGGCACGGACATCTCGGCAGCGTACGAGCCGACCGGCGCGTGAACAGAACGCCGTGCGGGGGGCGCCGCGCTCCGACCGATGTCACGGCTGCCCTCGACTACAGCGGCAGCAGCGGCACCGTGAGCGTCGACGCGTCGAGGTCCAGCGTTGTGGTGGCGCGCGTCGAGTCGGACAGCGCCCAGCGGGCCTCGCTCGAGATCAGCACGAGCTCCAGGTGGTGGCCGGTTCGCAGCACCCAGTCGGTGTCCCAGAGCTCGATCGCAGCCGACCACGGCTCGCCCGACGTCAGCGGCCTCGACGTCGCAAGCCCCGCGCGCTGGTTGGTGTTGAACACGCCGCGGGTGACGACCTTCGCCGCGCCGGTCGGCGACACGTCGAGGAGCAGCGGGATGACGTGCGTCGACAGGGCGTCGGTCGTGGCGGTGATGTCGAGCCGCGGGCTGCCGACGATGCGCGTGTCGCTGACGACGGGCCGGCCCGAGAACCGCGCGCACGTGCTGGCGCACGCACCGCGGAGCACGACGTCCTCGGTGAGTGCGGGGTTGACGTCGCTCCACGTGGGCGCCGCGCCGCCGGCACCCAGCTCCGACTCGCCTGCCTCGCCCGCCGTGAAGGAGAACGTCGCGTCCTCCGTCCCGACGGGCGGCCACGCGTCCTCGTAGCGACGGACGCCGTCGCTGCCCTGCGTCTCGACAGCGGGTCGGCTCAGGACGTCGTTGGCGACGCCCTTGAGAAAGTGGTCGAACCACGCCAGACGCACGTCCCACGCGTCGGGGAAGCGGGACGATGAGTGGCTCCACTGCCCGATCACCATGCGCTTCTCGGGTGCGCCCTCGCCGTCGGGGAGCGCCTGGAAGAAGCGGGTCGTCGCCCAGTGCTTGACGTTGTCGTCGAGCCAGGCGCCCTCGAGCAGCACCGCGGCGCGGACGTCGCCGGCCAACGCGCGGTAGTCGCGCTCGACCCAGCAGTCGTCGTAGACGGGATCGGTCTCGTAGCCGCGCCGCTGGTTCTCCACGCGGTTGCACGGGTTCAGGTGGTCGGCGAGCACGCCGCCGACGCCGGCCGGGTCGCTCGTCACCGAGGGGTACGGCGGTACGACGCCGTAGAGCACGTCGTAGTCGAGCGGGCTGTCGACCGGCGGGTCGGCCAGCCCGGTCGGGTTGTCCTCGAGCGTCATCCGAACACCGTCGTTGTACATGTAGTCGTACCAGCGGTCGACCGCGACCTGCGGGATGACGGCCTTCAGTGGCCCCAACCGGGGCCACTTCAGGCTGTCACTCTCACTTCAGCGGCTCCGGTGCACACCAGGCGACCTCAAGGCCATGACGACACGCACTCACGGCCGCATCCTCACCCGGAACGCCCGACGAGCAGGTGTCCGAGACGACCCGGCCGTGACAGCAGACCTGCGGCCGGTCAAGACCACTTCCGGCGTAGCTCAGACAGCGCCGCCCGCAGCGGCGTCGGCGGACGGCCCTGCAAGTTCAAGGGCGGATCCAGCCGATCCAGCACCGTCTGCTCCAGCCGGCCGAGCTCGTCGCCGTCGGCGACTGACACGACGACGGCTCGCAGGTGCTGCTGCATCCACACGCTCAGTCGCTCGTCGTCCGGACCAGCCAGATCCAATGGCACGCGCAACGCCGCGCCCAACGTGCGCCGGAACGTCGAGAACTGCGCCCGTGTGCCCAGGTGCATGCCCACCAGCCGGCCGTGCAGCGTGTTGGACGAGCGGCGGCCACTCGGCCAGCGAGTGGCCCCGGCCTGACCGGCGTAGATCAGCCCAGCAGGGACCGGATGCCCCAGCCCAGCAGTCAGGTCAGTCGCACCCGGCTCGTCGACCCACCAGGAGTACAACCCGGACCCCTGCCACTGCGGCCGCCGCATTGCCGCCAGCACCGCCGGCGCCAACGCCTCCTGCACCTGCAACAGCGCCTGAACCAGCCCCTCGACGTCGGCGACTGCCGTCGGCCTCGCGGGCGGTGATGTAGCCACCGCCGGCGGCCGGTCGACGCGGTCGTACCAGGCCAGCTGCTCACCCATCGCCAGCCCGGCCAGCGGCGCATGCAGCCGCGCGCCATGCGACGTCAGTGGACCCCGCAGCGGCTCGATATACGCCGAGCCGGCATGGACCTCTACCAGCCGACCTTGCAGTGGCCCGATGAGCGCCACCAGCCGCTCAACCACCCAGGCGCCCCACGCGGTGCGGTACGCCGGACTCTGCTCCGGCAGATACACGTCGTACGGAGCGAGCAGCTCGTTAGGCTCGACGAGTGCGTGCTTGGCCGACAGCACGAACCACGGTCGGCCGAGCTGCTGCGCGTACTGCCGTCGCCTTGCGAACAGCGGAGAGGTGAACAGGTCGCGGGCCGCGGCCGGCCGGACGCCCTTGGTCTTGACGCAACCGACCAGCACCACATCCGGCACCGTTGGGTCCGCGCCGATGTCGGCACCCACAGCGGCCGGCAGCGGCGTCGGCGCCGCCGTCGGCATAGGGGCGCCCGAGACCGGGACGGGCGTCTCACCGGCCTCGACCAGCCGGTACTGCCCACGACCGACGCGCAGCAGCGGCCGTCCCACCGGACTCGGCACACCTCCGGGAGCATTGGCGGTCAAGCCCTGCAGCACCGGCCCGAGACTGCTGTCCCGGCGCGACGGGTCCAGCCGCTGCACCTCCCGCAGCAGCTGGTCGCGCGAGAACGGACTGACGCCGCGGCCCGTCAGACCTCGGGCCGCCTGCAGCAGCAGCGACCAGGCCGGTTCAATGCTCGTCAACGACCCCCACTTCCCGCGTCGATCGGTCATGCCATCGTGACGCATGCCCCAGTCCGGCACCTACCGCAAGGTCGACCGAAGCCCGGTGCCGTACGGCAGCGCCGTCGCCGCCTGGTCCGATGCCGCCCTGCCGATGCTGCGCGACACGGCTCGCGTCAACAACGCCGTCATCACCTACAAGGAGCTCGGCGAAGCCGTCCAAGCGCAGACCGGGATCCGCACCCGCGTGGTCCTCATGAACTGGATCGGCCAGGTCCTGTAGCAGTCGCCGCCGAATGCCACCGCCGAGGAGAGCTCCACCTCACCGCGCTGTGCGTCCACCAGGACGGCAGTCGGAGCCGGCTACACCGGCGCCGTCGGCCGATACGGCGGGAGTGCCGGATGGCCCCGAGCTGCACGCCGCCGCACCGCCGCCGCCACTTCAGCTGTGCCCCGTCCACCACACCGCCCTGCCCCGCACCGGCCGGCGCGACGACTGCGCGTGACGTCGGTCTGGCGGGGCCAACGCGCGGCCGCCTGGGCGGTGCAGATGCTCTCGCCGGTGGTCGCGTCGGGACCGTGGCGGGCGGTCGAGCGTGGGCAGGCCGTGCCCGCAGCTGGTGGGTCAGTTCCCACAGATGAGTGTCCGAGGGGGGACTTGAACCCCCATGCCCCGTAAAGGGCACTAGCACCTCAAGCTAGCGCGTCTGCCAATTCCGCCACCCGGACGAGGTGTGCCCGAAGCGCGCTCCGGACGCTCGAACGATAGCAAGACACGGCGCCGGGAAGCGGCGGATACCGTGCCGGGATGAGCACGCCGCGCGCCGAGGACGAGGTCGTCGACCTGTGCCGCGACCTGATCCGCATCGACACCACGAACGACGGCTCCGGCCGGTCGGTGCCGGGGGAGCGGCAGGCCGCCGAGCTCGTGGCGGGCTGGCTGTCCGAGGTGGGCCTGGAGCCCGAGCTGGTGGAGTCGGCACCCGGCAGGACGAGCGTCGTCGCCCGGATGGAGGGCACGGACCCCAGCCGCGACGCCCTGCTCATCCACGGCCACCTCGACGTCATGCCGGCCGAGCCGAAGGAGTGGACCTACGACCCGTTCGCCGGCGAGATCGCCGACGGCTGCCTGTGGGGCCGCGGCGCCGTCGACATGAAGGACATGGACGCGATGACGCTCGCCGTCGTCCGCGACCGCCTGCGCACCGGCCGGCGGCCGGAGCGTGACGTCGTGCTCGCCTTCCTCGCCGACGAGGAGGCCGGCGGGGTGTGGGGCGCCGGCTGGCTGGTCGACCACCGGCCCGAGCTGTTCGACGGCGTGACGGAGGCGATCAGCGAGGTCGGCGGCTTCAGCCTCACGGTCAGCGACGACGTCCGGCTGTACCTCATCGAGACCGCGCAGAAGGGCATGGCCTGGATCCGGCTGACGGCGACCGGCCGTGCCGGGCACGGCTCGATGGTCAACGACGACAACGCCGTCACGAGGCTCTGCGAAGCGGTCGCTCGGCTGGGCGCGCACGAGTTCCCGGTGCACGTGACACCGACGGTGCGGGCATTCCTCGACGAGCTCGGCGACGCGCTCGACGTCGAGCTCGACCCGCACCACCCCGAGGCGCTGGCCCGGCTCGGACCGCTCGCCCGCATCGTCGGCGCGACACTGCGCAACACCGCCAACCCGACGATGCTCGACGCCGGGTACAAGCACAACGTCGTGCCGGGCCGCGCTTCCGCGATGGTCGACGGCCGCTTCCTCCCCGGGTTCGAGAAGGAGTGGGAGGCCGAGATCGACGAGGCCATCGGGCCCGGCGTCGTCCGCGAGTACGTGCACCACGACATCGCGCTCGAGACGACGTTCGACGGCGCGCTCGTCGAGGCCATGGGCGAGGCGCTCACGGCCGAGGACCCCGGCGCCCGCGCCGTGCCCTACATGCTGTCCGGCGGCACGGACAACAAGCACTTCAGCCGGCTGGGCATCCGCGGGTTCGGGTTCTCGCCGCTGCGGCTGCCGCCCGACCTCGACTTCGCGGACATGTTCCACGGCGTCGACGAGCGGGTGCCGCTCGACGCGCTGCGGTTCGGCACCCGCGTGCTCGACCGCTTCCTCGACCTGGCCTGAGGCGGCTCAGGCGTCCTGGCGGACCGCGTTCCGGAACGCCGTCATCGTGGCGTCGTCGATCTCGGAGATGCCGTGCGCGTCAGCGGCGTGCCGGCCGGCCTGCGCGAACAGGTCCTCCTCGGTGTCGGCGTGCACGACGGCGGGGCAGCCGGCGACGACGTCACCGCAGGCGAGCGTGAGCGACATGGCGCGTCCCTTCGGTCGGGGCGCCCACTGTGCGCGCGCCCGAGCCGGTCGCCCATGGCCCGAACGGACCAGATCAGGTCATCAGGGGCGGTAGCGGGTCGGCCCGCAACCGCCGCCGGACGGTCACCTTGCGGCGACCGTCCGGCCAGATCTGGTGCCTCGCGAGCTCCCAGTCGCCGTACTCGGCGTGGATGGCGAGGAGCTCCCGGGTCTTCTCCCGGTCAGCGTCCCTCGGGATGGTCACCGCCCGGTACTCGTACCTCGCCACGCGGGGATCGTGCCACGAACCGGGGGGCGGGTGTCAGTCCTCGAGGTCTTCAGACGTCCAGCGGTAGGCGTTCTCCGGGTAGCCGACGGCGGGCGCCGACACGTCGTCCAGGGCGCCGCGGATCTCCGGC
>JBKHYE010000117.1:0-5424 GCA_046565705.1 Actinomycetes bacterium | reverse complement strand
AGGACGAGTCGACGAAGGTGTCCATCGTGTCGGTGTCGCGCTCGGCGGCGCCGCCGCACGCGGGGCAGGTCGTCTCGACCCACGCGCGGTTGGACGCGAGCGGCGACTGCCCCTTGGGCTGCAGGTCGGCGCCCTTCATGTCGTCGGGCAGCCGGACCGGCAGCTGGTCGTCGGGGACGGCCACCTCGCCGCACGACGGGCAGTGCACGACCGGGATCGGCGCGCCCCAGAACCGCTGGCGCGACAGCAGCCAGTCGCGCAGCCGGTAGTTCACGGCGCTCTTGCCGGTGCCGCGCTGCTCCAGGACCTCGACGGCCTTCGCGATCGCCTCGTCCTTGCGCAGCCCGTCGAGCGGTCCGCTGTTGACCAGCACGCCGTCACCCGCGGTGGCGACGCCGGTCTCCGCCGGGTCCGCGTCACCGGTGTCGACGACGACCCGCACCGGCAGGTCGAACGCGCGGGCGAAGTCGAGGTCGCGCTGGTCGTGCGCGGGCACGGCCATGATGGCGCCGGTCCCGTAGTCGGCGAGCACGTAGTCGGCCGCGTAGACGGGCAGCTCCTCACCGTTGAGCGGGTTCACCGCCACGACGCCGAGGTCGACGCCGGTCTTCGGCCGGTCGGTCGACTGCCGGTCGATGTCGGACAGCTTCCGGACCTGGTCGCGGTAGGCCTCGAACGCCTCGCGCTGCGCCGGGGCGCACAGCTGCTCGGCGAGCGGCGCGTCGGCGGCCACGACGAAGAACGTCGCGCCGTAGAGCGTGTCGGGGCGCGTCGTGAACACCGTGACGGTGCGGTCGCCGTCAGCGGCGCGCACGACGAAGTCGACGTGCGCGCCGGTCGACCGGCCGATCCAGTTCTTCTGCATGAGCAGCACGCGGTCGGGCCATCTGCCCTCGAGCTGCGCCATGTCGTCGAGCAGCCGGTCCGCGTACTCGGTGATGCGGAAGTACCACTGCGTCAGCTCGCGCTTGGTGACCTCCGCGCCGCACCGCTCGCAGCGGCCGCCGACGACCTGCTCGTTCGCGAGCACCGTCTGGTCGTTCGGACACCAGTTGACCGCGCTGCCCTTGCGGTAGGCGAGGCCGCGCTCCATGAAGCGCAGGAACAGCCACTGCGTCCAGCGGTAGTACTCGGGGTCGGAGGTGTGCAGCCGGCGGGACCAGTCGAACGAGACGGCGTACCGGCGGAAGGACTCGGCCTGGGTGTCGATGTTCTGGTAGGTCCACGTCGCGGGGTGCTCACCGCGCTTGATCGCGGCGTTCTCGGCGGGCAGCCCGAAAGAGTCCCACCCGATCGGGTGGAGCACGTCGAACCCGCGCCGCATCCAGTACCGCGCCACGACGTCGCCGATGCCGAACGCCTCGGCGTGACCCATGTGCAGGTCGCCGCTCGGGTACGGGAACATGTCGAGCACGTACTTCTTCGGCGCACCGGCCCGGCGCCCGGCGCGGTAGAGGTCGAGCCGGTCCCACACCGGCAGCCACCGGTCCTGCACCGCGTGCGGGTCGTACCGGTCCGAGGTGCCGTCCTCGACGGGCGCCTGGCTCATGCGTCGTTCCTCTCCGGGTCCGCTGCGTCGGGGCAAGAAAAAAGCCCCCGTGTCCACGAGGGCGCCGCGCTGTCGTCGGGACGGTCAGCGCGGCTCGGGAAGCAGCAGGTCCTGCACAGCGGCGATCCTACGCGCCTTGCCGGGCACGCCGAGGCGTCGCCGTCCGTTCGGCCATCCGTAACCTGGACGGCGTGGAGGCGATGTGACCCAGTCGACGACGCAGGCCGAGCGGCCGGCGCCGGAGCCCCGACCCCCCCTCCTCTCGCCGTGGCAGCGCATCTCGGAGCCGGCCCGGGCCCGCCGCCGGCGGATGTTCCTCGTCCTGGGCGTCCTGTTCGCCGTCGTGTCGGCGGTCTTCGGGTTCCCGACCGGACGCGAGGTCATCACCGCCTGGGTGCTGGCGCTGCTCTTCTGCGCCTGCGGCGGCGAGTGGCCGGTGTGGCGCCGGGCCGTGCTGCACGACTGGGCACCGCTGATCGCGGTGCTGTTCGCCTACGACTTCCTCCGCGGCCAGGCCGACGACTTCGGGGCCCGGCTGGCCGACCTGCCCGAGCTGGTCCGCGACCCCGACCGGCCGTGGCTGGTCGACTCGGCTCACGTGCTGCCCCAGCTGCGCGCCGACGAGTGGCTGTTCGGCTGGCTCACCGGCGGTGAGGTGCCGACCGTCTGGCTGCAGGACCGGCTCTACGACCCCGACAACGTGCAGTGGTACGACGCGGTGATCGTGCCGGTGTACATGTCGCACTTCCTGGTGCCGATGGCGCTCGCCGTCGGGCTGTGGCTCACCAGCTACCACCTGTTCCGCCGCTACATCTGGACGCTCGTCTCGCTGACGCTCGTCACGCTCGCCACGTACGCCGCCTTCCCGGCCGCACCGCCGTGGATGGCCAGCCTCAACGGCTACCTGCCGGAGGGCGTCGAGCGGGTCACCGGCGAGACGCTGCGGGCCACGGGCATCGGCACGATCCGCTCGGCGGTGCAGCAGGGCGAGACCTACGCCAACGCGGTCGCCGCCATCCCCTCGCTGCACTCGGCGGTGCCGTTCATGGTGCTGCTGTTCACCTGGCCGCTGGTGCGGCGGCGCACCCGCGCGCTGCTCGTCCTGTACGTCATCGCCATGACGTTCACGCTCACCTACGGCGGCGAGCACTACATCGTCGATGCGTTCATCGGCTGGGCGTACGCCGCCGCAGCGGTGTACGGCATCGCCTGGCTGTTCCGGCGCCGGGAGCCCAAGGAGCCGGTTGAGGTCGGCGCGCCGGTGCACGAGCAGCCGGCGCCCGGCCGAGGCGCTATGGGCGCAGCAGCGCCTTGACGGCGCGGCGCTCGTCCATGGCCGCGTAGGCCTCGGCCACGTCGGCCAGCCCGACCTCGAGGTCGAACACGCGGCCCGGCCGGAGCCGGCCGTCGAGGACCTCGGGCAGCAGCTCGTCGAGGTAGGCGCGCACCGGCGCGACGCCGCCGCCGACGGTGAGGTTGTGCCGGAACATCTGGCCCACCGGCAGCTCTGGGCCGCCGGCCGGCACGCCGACGAAGCCGACCCGGCCGCCGGGGCGGGTGCTGGCGAGCGCCTGCTCCATCGACTCCGCCGTCCCGACGCACTCGAGCACGCAGTCGGCGCCGACGCCGTCGAGCAGCTTCCGCACCGCCTTCGCCCCCTCCTTGCCGCGCTCGGCGACGACGTCGGTCGCGCCGAACTCCCGTGCCAGCCGTTGACGCGCCTCGTGCCGCGACATCGCGACGACGCGCTCGGCGCCCAGCCGCGCCGCTGCCAGCACCGCGCACAGCCCGACGGCGCCGTCGCCGACCACCGCGACCGTGCTGCCGGCCTGGACGCCCGCCATCACGGCGGCGTGGTGCCCCGTCGGCATGACGTCGGCGAGCGTGAGCAGGTGCGGCACGAGCTCGGCGTCGGGCTGGCTCGGCGTCGCGACGAGGGTGCCGTCGGCCCAGGGCAGGCGCACGTACTCGCCCTGGCCGCCATCGACCGGGAGACCGTCGCGGTCCGGCGAGCCCCAGAAGGTGCCGTTGACGCACGACGTCGTGATGCCGTTGCGGCAGTGCACGCAGGTGCCGTCGCTGATGGCGAACGGCGCCACCACGAAGTCGCCCGGCCGCACGGTGCGGACGTCGTCGCCGACCTCCTCGACGACGCCGACGAGCTCGTGCCCGATGCGCCGCGGCTCGGAGCCGTCGAAGCCGACACCGCGGTAGGGCCAGAGGTCGGATCCGCAGACGCACGACGCGACGACGCGCACCACCGCGTCGGTCGGGCTCTGGATCGTCGGGTCGGCGACCTCGTCGAGGACGACGTCGCCGGGGGCACGGAGGACGGTGGCTCGCACGCCGCCGCCCTACCCACTCGCGGGCTGACGGCACACCCGGGCCGCTGCTGCGAGGCTGTGCGGGTGTGGCTCCGGTGGTGCGCGCGGCTCGGTGTGCTCGCTGTCGCCCTGCTCGTGTCGCTGCTGGTGCCGGCCGCCGTCGCGACCGCCCACCCGCTGGGGCTGCCGGCGTTCGCCCGGGTCGTGGCGACGTCGCCGACCGACGTCGTCGTGGCGTGGACGGCCGCCCCGGACGACGTGGCTGCGCTGGCGCGCTCGCTCGGCCTGCCGGACGTCGGCGGCGCACTGACCCGCGAGCAGGACACCGCGCTCGCGCAGGGCGAGGAGCTCGCCTCGTACGTCGCGGACCGGCTGGAGGTGCGTCAGGACGCCGTCGCCTGTCCTGCCCGCCTCTCCGCCGGTGAGAGCGTCGTCGCATCGGGCCTGACGATCGTCGCGACGTGTCCCGAGCCGGTCGACGTCGTCGACGTGCGGATCACGCTGCTGCACGACCTCGACGAGCGCTACCGCACCCTCGCCGCCGCCGCCGGACCCGACGGCGTCACGCGAGCCATGTTCACGGTGACGGAGCCGGAGCACGAGATGGCCGTCTCCCCCGACGCCGCAGGGCTGCTGCCCGCGACGGCGTTCGCCGACAGCGCGACCGACGACGTCCGCGGCGCGTTCGGCGGCGCGCTGCCGCTGGAGCGGCAGTTCGTCACCGCCGTCGACGGCACCGTCGGGCTGGGCAGCGCGCTGGTCGCGGTCGCCGTCGCGCTGGGGGTAGGTGCGGTGCACGCGCTGGCGCCGGGCCACGGCAAGGCGGTCGCGGCGGCCTACCTGGTCGGCGACCGCGGCCGGGTGCGGGACGCGGTCGTGCTCGGCGCCGCCGTCGCGCTGATGCACACCGGGTCGGTGCTCGTGCTCGGTCTGGCGCTCTGGTCAGCGGCGTCGCGCCCGGACGCCGCGCGGCTCACCGACGCGCTGCAGCTGGTGACGGGAGTGCTGTTCGCCGCGCTGGGGGCGTGGCTGCTCGTACGCCGCACGCGTGACCGTCGGACGGCGCACGACCACCAGCACACGGCGCCGGCACCGCTGTCGCGGCAGGGCGTCGTCGCGCTCGGGGCTGCCGGCGGGCTGCTGCCGTCGCCGTCGGCGCTCCTCGTGCTGCTGACGGCCCTTGCTGTCGGGCGGCTCGCGCTCGGGCTGACTCTCATCGCCGCCTTCAGCCTCGGTTGGCCGCGACCGTGACCCTGACCGGCGTCGCGGTGCTGCGGGGCCGCGACGCGCTGCACGCCCGCGCGCACGAGCGCATCGCCGGGCGGCTGCACCGTGCCCTGCACACGGCGCCGCTGATCGGCGCCGTCGCTGTGCTCGTCGCCGGAACGGCACTCGCCGGCACGGCGGCGTGGCAGCTGCTGGCGTAAGGGCAGGCGCCATCGACGCACGAGGTGAAGTCGTGCGCAGTCAGCCGGCGGGAGGTACGGAAGAGCTGTCGGGCGGGTCGCTGTCGCTCGGGCCGGTGCGGGTCCGGAGGTGGCGGATGACGTT
>JBKHYE010000116.1:0-9477 GCA_046565705.1 Actinomycetes bacterium | reverse complement strand
GCGACTCCCACGTCGGTCTCGTCGGCTCAGCGCCGCCGGTCGAGGGCATCGGGGCTGCCCAGGCGGCCGGGCTCGTCGGGGTAGGCGTCGACCGGGCCGACGAGCGGCCGGTCGAGGGCGTCGGGGCTGCCCGGCCGGTCGCTGTTGCTGACTCCGGTGGTGCCCGGGGCATCCACCTGGACGGCCGGCACGGGCACGGGCGAGGTGACGTCCGACCTGCTGCTGAGCCAGAGCGCGACGACGGCGACGAGGGCCGCCACGGCCGCGAGTGCTCCGGCGCTGATGACCGTGCCGGGACGCAGATGCGGGTGGCTGATGGTGTTGGCAGTCATGATGGCTGCTCCTCCAATCGGGTCACGGTGACCCACGCAGGCACCGTGACGCCGCTGCGCAGAGCGAGCGCAGAGCGGCCGAGTCAGCCGGAGACGGGCTCGCGGTTCGCGGCGCGGGCCTCGGCCGCGTCCTCGGGCCGGCCGGCGTCGGCGAGCACGTGCGCCAGCGCACGGGCGACCGCGTCAGCGAGCCGCTCCTGCCCCAGGTCGCGCCGGACGGCGAGCACGGCCCTGAGCAACGTCACCGCGTCGTCGGTGCGCCCTTCGTCGCAGGCCACGCGCGCCCGACCCTGGTCGCACGCCGCGAGGCAGGAGCGGTCGGCGATGCGCGCGAAGGTCGCCCTCGCGTCGGCGAACGCGGCGTCGGCGTCGGCCAGGTTCCCGGCGAGTCGATGGGTCTCGGCGAGGTTCAGCAGCGCCTGACCCTCACCGTGCACGTCCCCGGCTGCGCGGAACAGGGCGAGCGACCGCCGGTGGAGGTCGTCGGCGGTGTCGAGGGAGCCGCCGGCCGCCGCGACGTCACCGAGTCCCGCCAGCGCCGACGCGGCCGCGCTCGGGTCGTCGGCCGCCTGGGCGAGGGACAGCGCTTCGTCGTAGAGGCCTCGCGCGCCTGCGCGGGCCCCGCGAAGGAGGAGGGCTCGGGCGGCCCACAGCAGTGCTTTCAGCATGTCGGCCGTGCCGGCGGCGTCGCGAGCCAGGCGCAGCGCCGCGTCGACGAGTCGGCCGAAGCCGTCGAGGTCGCCCATGACCATGTGGTGCGTGCCGGCGGCCAGCATGAGGCGGACCCGCAACGCCGGCGGCACCGGCCCCGCGACGGTGAGCGCCCTGTCCAGCCGCTGCTGACCCTCGATCACGTAGCCGCGGTAGGCCCAGACCGCCGACATGGACGCAGCGATGCGCACGCCCTGCTGCGGGTCCGCTCGCGACAACCCGTGGTCCAGCGCGGCGTGCAGCACCGCCAGCTCGTCGTCGAGCAGGTCGAGGGAGTGGACGCCCGCGGGACCGCGCAGCGCCGGTTCGAGCTCCTCGGTCCAGTCGGCAGCCCAGGCGGTCAGGCGGTCGAGCGCGGCGGTCGCCGTCGCGTCGTCGACCGTGCGCCGCACCACCTGCCGGACCGTCTCCAACAGCCGGAAGCGGCTGCTGCCGATCGAGACCGGTTCGAGCAGAGACGCGTCCACGAGCTGGCGCAGCGCGACGACGACGTCATCGCGACCTCGACCGGCCGCCGCGGCCGCCGCTTCGACGGAGAAGGGCCCGGGCAGCAGGCTCAGCCGCTGCAGCACCTCACGCGCCGGAGCGGGCAGCAGGGCCAGGCTCCACTGCACGCTGCCGGCCAGGCCCGCGTGATGGTGCGGCTCTGACGCCTGCTCGAGCTCGAAGAGCTGGTTGAGCACCCCGCCGGCGACATCGCTGAGTGACAGGGCTGACGACGTCGCCGCGACGAGCTCGAGCGCCAGCGGCAGTCCGTCCAGGCGTCGGCAGAGCTCGCCGACCGCCGGCCATTCGTGGTCCAGTGGCCCACGGCCGCCGCGGGCCGACGCCACGCGCTGTGACAGCAGCTGGCCGGCGGGCGACCGCTGGACGGCGGCGGAGTCGTCGGCAGGTTCGGGGACGGCGAGCGGCGGCACGGCGAGGACCAGCTCGCCGGCTGCTCCGAGCGGCGACCTGCTGGTGGCGAGCACCGTCACCTGCGGCGCGCCCTGCACGAGCCGGACGACGAGGTCGGCACACGCCGACCGCAGGTGCTCGCAGTTGTCCACGACCAGCAGCAACCGGCGCCCCGCGACGAAGGTGAGCAACGTCGTCCCCGGGTCCTCCGACGTGCGCTGCGGGACGCCGAGTGCGGCCAGAGCAGCGGCGGGCACGTCGCCGGCGTCGCGTCGGGACGCCAGGTCGACGAACCAGGCACCATCCGGCCAACGACCGGGATCGTCCGCGGCCGCGATCGCCAGCCGCGTCTTGCCGCTCCCGCCGGGCCCGGTCAGGGTGACGAGCCGGTGATCCGCGAGCGCGGCGACGACGCGGCGCAGCTCGGCCTCACGAGCCACCAGCGCGGTCAGCGGCGTCGGCACGTTGCCGCGCCGCGGGGATCCGTCCAGCACGGGGTCCTGCTGCAGGACCTGCACCTCGAGCTGACGCAGCTGCGGCGACGGGTCCACGCCGAGCTCCTCGCTCAGCGCGACGCGCAGCCGGCGGCAGGCCGCCAGCGCGTCGCCCTGCCGCCCGCACCGGTCGAGCGCCAGCACCAGACGCGCCACGAGCGGCTCGCGCAGCGGCTCCTCGGCAACAGCCGCCTGCAGCACGGCGACCGCGGCGTCAGGAGAGCCGAGCTCCAGCTCGGCGTCGGCGAGGATCTCGACGGCGCTCCAGCGGGCGGCGTCGAGTCGAGCGACCTCCGCCGCAGCCCGCGGGTCGTCGGCGACCTCGCGAAGCGCCGGCCCGCGCCACAGCGCCAGCGCCGACCTGAGCAGCCGCACCGCCTCGTGCGGTCGGACACCGAGCGTGGTCGCAGCCGTCACCTTGGCGGTGAACACGGCGGAGTCGAGCTCGTCGTCCGCGAGGTTCAGCTGGTAACCGCCAGCGGTGCGGAGCAGCCGGTCCGGCCCGTCGGGAAGGGCGTGTCGCAACCGGCTCACGTAGGTGCGCAGGACCGACCCCGCTGTCGCGGGCGGTCGGCCGACCCACAGCCGCTCGACGAGCGACTCCGTCGGGACAGGCGTGTTGGCGTCGATCGCCAGCAGCGCGAGCAGCGCCCGGTACTTCGCAGCCGGGAGCGGGACGGGCTCGGACCCGACCACGACCTCGACCGGTCCCAAGAGGCGCACGAACAGCGCTGCCACCGCGCCAGCGTGCCACCGTCTCGGCGTCGCGTCCCGCGTTCGCTGCCTCCTGCTCCCTCGGTGAGACCGCGGCAGTCGGCCGCTCGTCACGGCGTTGCGAGCCGTCCGCCATCACGGTGACTTCACGGCACCGGGCTCGGTGGCTACGTTCGAGAGGCATCCAGGTACCGGCGCTGGAGGGCGATGCCGGAACTGCTCGAACGCGACACCGCGCTGCACGACCTCGACAGCGCGGTGCACACCGCTGCGCAGGGCCGCGGCACCGTCGTGCTCGTGACCGGAGAAGCCGGCATCGGCAAGACCGCGCTGGTGACCGCGTTCGTCGAGCGCCACGCCGACGACGCGCGCGTGCTGTGCGGCATCTGCGACGAGCTCGCCACCCCCCGGCCGCTCGGCGCCTTCCGCGACGTCGTCGAGCAGCTGCCGTCGCTCGCCCCGGACGGCGGCGGGCCCGCGGCTCCGGGCTTCAGCGACGTCCTCCTGCGGGAGCTCCGCACCGACCGCACGCCGACCGTGCTGGTGCTCGAGGACGTGCACTGGGCCGACCAGGCGACGCTCGACGTCATCACGACGCTCGGTCGGCGTGTGCCCGAGCTGCCGGTCGTGCTGGTGCTCACCGTCCGGGACGCAGAGGTCGGCCCGCGGGCACAGCTCCGCGCGACCCTTGACGCGCTGTCCCGGGCGCCGGTGCTGCACATCGCGCCGGCGCCGCTCTCCGCAGCCGCGGTCGCGGCGCTGGCCCGCGACGCCGACGAAGCAGCGCGCGTGTTCGCGCTCAGCGCCGGTAACCCGTTCTTCGTCACCGAGCTGCTGGCGCACGGCGACGGACCGCTGCCGCCGTCGCTGGCGAACGCCGTGCTCGGCCGGGTGAGCCGGCTGCCGGACGACTCCCGGGCGCTGATGGAGCTGGTGTCCGTCGTCCCCGGCCGGACCTCCACCCGGCTGCTCGACGAGCTGGACCCGGACTGGGCGGCGGCGGCGCAGCTCCCCGAGCAGCACGGACTGCTCGTCAGCGATCCGCAGCACGTCCGGTTCCGGCACGAGCTCACCCGTGCGGCGGTGCACTCCAGCGTCCCGCCGACCCGGCGCCGGCTGCTGCACCGGCGCGTGCTGCGGTCACTGCTCGCCGTCGACGCCGATCCCGCCGACCTCGTCCACCACGCCGAGGCCGCCGGTGACAGCGACGTCCTGGCGGCCAGTGCGCTGCCGGCGGCGCGCCGCGCCCACGCCGTCGGGGCGCACCGGGAGGCTCTGCAGCACTACCACCGCGCGGTCGCCTCGGCCGACCGGCTCTCCGTCGCCGAGCAGGGCGCTGTGTGGGAGGAGCTCGCCGGGGTCGCGTACGTCGTCGGGCACGGGGACGAGGCGCTCGACGCGGCCACCCGGGCGCTGGCGCTGCACGAGACCGCCGGCGACGCGACGGCGGCCGGTCGGTGTGCGTCGCTGCGCGCTCATCTGCACTGGTACGCCGGCGAGGGAGCGGCCGCGTGGCACGACGCGTGCGACGCGGTCCGCCGGCTGGAGCGGCGAGGCCCGTCGCAGGAGCTCGCGCGCGCGTACGCCCGTGCCTCGGAGCTCGCCATGCTCGCGACGCGCAGCGACGACGCCGTCGCCTGGGCCTGCCAGGCCCTGCGCCTGGCAGGTGCCGACGACGCGGTGCGCGCCCGAGCGCTCGCCAGCCTCGGGGCGGTGCGCATGCAGCTCGACCGCGACGACACCGAGCTGCTGTGCGACGCACTGCAGATCGCGCAGCGGGCCGGTGCGCACCACGACGCCGTGCTGGTGCTCACGACGTTCGCGTTCGTCGAGCTGCAGTGGGCTCGACCGACCGCCGCGCTGCGGCACGTGCACGCCGCCACGGACTACGCGCGGGCGCACGAGGTGCACGGCCTGGTCAGCTACCTCGACGCCGTGCGCGCGTGGCTGCTCCTGCGGGCCGGTGCGTGGCCGGACGCGGAGCGGTTGGCCCGCGAGCAGCTGCGACCGCCGCAGGACGCCACCGTCGTCGGCCTGCTGTGCCGCACCGTGCTCGCCGAGCTGGCTGTGCGCCGCGGGGATCCCGATGCCGGAGCGCTGCTCGACCGGCTGGTGGCGGAGTCGCTGCGTACCGCCGAGCTCAAGCGGATCGCGCCCGTCCTCGAGCTGGAGGTCGAGCACGCGATGCTGCACCACGAGCCGCTCCCGGTCGAGCGCTTCGGCACGGTGCGCGACGTCGTCGGTGAGGTGCCGTTGGCCCGCGGCGCCGTCGCCGGCCGGGTCGCGGCGTGGGCGTTGGTGTGCGGACTGCCCGGCGAGCTGCAGGGCGCGGCGCCCGCCCCGTACGCGGCCGTGCGCGCGGGCGACTGGCGCTCCGCCGCGGACGAGTTCGCGGCGATCGGCTGGGAGTACGACCGCGCGCTCATGCTCTCCCGGCTCGACGACACAGCGGCGCTCACCGACGCGCTGCAGGTGGCGCGTGACCTGGGCGCGCGGCCCTTGACCGATGACCTCACCCGACGGCTGCGCCGGCTGGGCTGCCCGGTGCCGCGCGGCCCGATCGGCACGACGCGCAAGAACCCGGCCGGCCTGACGGAGCGCCAGCTCCAGGTGCTCGAGCTGGTCCGCGCGGGGAGGGCCAACGCGGAGATCGCCGACCAGCTGCACATCTCGCGGCGGACGGTCGAGCACCACGTCGCGGACGTGCTCGCCAAGCTCGGCGCCCGGTCGAGGTCCGAGGCGGTGGCCCGCGCCGTCGCGCTGCAGGCGGACGGCGGTCCGTGACGTGCACCGGTGAGCTGGGCGAGGCATGGGTGCGGCCCGTCGCAGAGATGGGTGTCAGCACCGATGCCGCACCGCGTGCCTCTCCCTAGCGTCGGCAGCGCCAGCTGTTCCCGACACGAGGGGGTCATGCGATGACGGGCACTGCCATCCGTCCGAACGGGATCGACGTGCAGGCGCTCACCGAGACGGTGCAGGCCGTGCAGGACGAACCCGGACAGGCGCGCTTCACCTTCCGGGCGCGGACGCACTGGCAGGAAGGCACCTACAACATCGGCGAGATCGGCAGCTTCAAGCACGCCGGGACCGAAGACCGGAGCCGGGCCGCGTCGTTCGTCCTGCACGGTGACGAGCCGCCCGTGCTGCTCGGGGAGAACCGCGGGCCGAACGCCGTCGAGCTGCTCCTGCAGGCACTGGCGTTCTGCTACGCGGTCGGCTACGCCGCGAACGCTGCAGCCCGCGGGATCGAGCTCACGCAGATGGACTACGAGGTCGAGGGCGACATCGACGTCCGCAACTTCCTCGGGCTTCCAGGCGACCGGCCGGGGTTCACGCGGATCCGCGCCGTGGGGCACGTCGCGAGCCCCAACGCGACGCCTGAGCAGCTGCAGGAGCTGTGCCAGTACGTCCAGGACACGTCTCCGGTCCGCGACGTGCTCGTGAACGGCGTTCCCGTGGAGACGACGCTCGACGTGACCGAGGAGGCCCGGCGATGACCCGCACGACAGGGACCCAGTTCGACCCCGAGCAGCTGACCGCGAAGGTGATGGACATGTACCGCGCCGTGGCGCGGACGCCTGAGCAGGAGTTCCACTTCGAGACCGGCCGCGCGCTCGCCGAGCGGCTCGGCTACCCCGCCGAGCAGCTCGACCGCGTGCCGGCCGACGCGCTGGCGTCGTTCGCCGGGGTGGGGTGGTTCTTCGACCTCGCCGCGCTGCGCGCCGGTGAGAACGTCCTCGACCTGGGCTCGGGGTCAGGGACCGACGCGTTCTTCGCTGCGCTGCAGGTCGGGCCGTCCGGCCGCGTCATCGGCGTCGACATGACCGACGCGCAGCTGGAGAAGGCAGAACGGCTGCGGACCGAGAACGGGGTCCAGTACGTGGAGTTCCGCGCGGGGCGCATCGAGGACCTGCCGCTGGCCGACGCCAGCGTCGACGTCGTCGTCTCCAACGGCGTCATCAACCTCACCCCCGACAAGGACGCGGTCTTCGCCGAAGCCGCCCGCGTCCTGCGGCCGGGCGGCCGGCTCGCCCTCGCCGACATCGTCACCGAGGAGCAGCTCACCGAGGCCATCGTGTCGAACGTCGACCTGTGGGCGTCGTGCATCGGCGGCGCCCCGCGGCAGGACGACTACCTCGCGGCGATCGAGGGGGCCGGGCTCGAGGTCCGGACCACCCGGCCGAACCCCTACCAGTTCCTCTCCGAGCAGGCGCAGGGCGCGAGCCGCACGTACGGCGTCAAGAGCGTGTCCGTGCTTGCCCGCAAGCCCGCCGGCTGAGCGCAGGCCGCCAGCGGGCGATGAGCGACGACGACGCGGGTCAGCGCGCCGCCGACCCGCTCCGCCTGCCCCGGGGGAAGGCGGCGTCCGTCCTGGCTGCCCTCGCCCTGTATGCGGGTGTCTGGGCGGGGGCGGACGCCGCCCGCGACCTCGCCGCCGGCGGTCACGACCCGGGCTCCTGGCAGGCGGCGAGCGTCCACCACCTCGCTCAGCTCATGCTCGGGCTGCTGCTGATCGGCTGGGTCGGGCGCGGCCGCTGGGCCGCCTTCGGGCTCACCCTCGCCAACCGGCGCACGTCGTGGCACCTGCTCACGCGCGGCTTCTTCCCCGTGCTGCTCGTCTCGCTGCTGCTCGGGCACGCCCTCCTGCCGGTGCTGACCGGCGACCCTCCCGCGCGGTTCTCCGACGGAGTCCCCAGTGGTGCCGATCTCGCCGGCGATCTGCTGTTCGCGCTCGTGATCGTCGGTGTCTCGGAGGAGGTCGTCTTCCGCGGCCTCCTGCACACCACGCTCGCCCGGGGCTGGCTCGGCACGACGTCGCTGCTCGGTGTCGCCGTCCCGGTGGCGGGCCTGTGGTCGGCGGCGCTGTTCATGGTCGCGCACATCGGCGTCGCCGGATGGCCCCTGCAGATCACCCACTTCGATCCGCGCCAGCTGCTGCTGGCGTTCGTCCTCGGCGTGTACTACGCGGTCGCCTACCACCGGACGGGGAGCCTGCTGGCGCCCGTCGTGGCCCACAACGCCGTCGACGGCGGCATCCTCGTCGTCGAGGCGGCGGTCGCGGCCGCCACCGCCTCCTGAGCCCCTGTGACGCACTGCCGCCGACCGGAGCCGCGATGAGTCGAGCGGTCCCCGCACATCTGACGACGGTGACGTGTTGATGAAGACCACGACGGCTGGTGTGCAAGCGGAGGGGCCGCGGGTACGGTCGGCTCACTGAGGCCGTCGACCGCTGGCGGCGTATCCCTTGTCGAACACCGGCGTGTGGTGCTCGGGCCGAGCCCCGCTCAGCGCCCCGGCGCAGGAGCGCCTGCGGGTGCCGCCGCGACACGTACGTGCTCTTCGAGCCTCCCATCTGGCTCGAGCACGTTGCACCGGGGACCGCCATGGACACCGCAGAGAGCGCCGCGCCGGCCGACGGCGTGCTCCGCATCCCCGTCAACGCCTTCAACGACCTCGTGGCGCTGTCGCTGGGGGAGGAGACCACCGAGAGCGCGCTGGAGAAGATCGCCCGGGTCGCTCGCCAGACCATCAGCGGCGCCGCCGACGTGTCGGTCACGATGCTGCGGGACGGCGAGCCGTCGACGCTGGCGTTCACGGGGTCGCTCGCCGTCGACCTCGACGAGGCGCAGTACGGGCGGGGCCACGGGCCGTGCATGGACGCCGCCGTCGGGGGGAGCCTGTGCAAGATCGACGACATGCGCACGGAGACCCGCTGGGCCGACTTCACCGCAGCCGCAGTGGAACGTGGCTGCCTCAGCTCGATCTCGGTGCCGCTGCCCGACCACGGAGCGCTGCTCGGAGCGCTGAACGTCTACGCCACTTCGCCGCGGGCTTTCGACGAGACCGCCTGCGAAGTCGGCCGGTCGTTCGCGGCGTTCGCCTCTGTCGCGATCAGGAACGTCGTCAGGTACGAGACAGCCAAGCGCGAGGCCGAGGCACTCCAACGAGCCATGGAGTCGCGCGCCGTCATCGAGCAGGCCAAGGGCCTGCTCATGGGTCGGCACCGGTGCACCGCCGACGAGGCGTTCGAGATGCTGGTCCACCTGTCGCAGAGCCGCAACGTCAAGCTGCGCGACGTGGCGGCCGCACTCATCGCCGAGACCGTCGAGTCGCGGCCGGACGCCGACTAGGCGAGGCGCGTCGGGGAAGGCCTCGGCGTACGCCCGGGCGCCGGTCATGAACGGCATCCAGGCGAGGTCCGGCGGTCGAGACAGCGGCCGTCGGGCCGCTCCAGGTGCAGGCATGGATGCCGGGTCGAGACGCCGAGCAGTCCTCCGATGACTTCGCTTCCGCGGGCACGTCAGAAGGACGACGCGGCTGCGTGTGGC
>JBKHYE010000115.1:0-9218 GCA_046565705.1 Actinomycetes bacterium | reverse complement strand
CACGAGGCGCGCGTCGAGCTGTCGTACGACGACTTCACCCGCATCGGCAAGCGCGTGCCGCACCTGGCCGACGTCAAGCCGTTCGGCCGCTACGTGATGACGGACATGGACCGCATCGGCGGCGTCCCCGTGGTGATGAAGGCGCTGCTCGACGCCGGCCTGCTGCACGGCGACGTGCTCACCGTGACGGGCCGCACGATGGCCGAGAACCTCGAGGCGCTCGACGTGCCGGACCTCGACGGCGAGGTGCTGCGGCGCATGGACGACCCGATCCACCGCACGGGCGGCATCTCGATCCTGCACGGCTCGCTCGCGCCGGAGGGCGCGGTCGTGAAGAGCGCCGGCTTCGAGGCGACCGTGTTCGAGGGGACCGCCCGCGTCTTCGACGGCGAGCAGGGCGCGATGGACGCCGTCACCGACGGCACGCTGCAGGCCGGCCCCCATCACAAGACGGCCGTCGTGATCCGGTACGAGGGCCCGAAGGGCGGACCCGGTATGCGCGAGATGCTCATGGTCACCGGCGCCATCAAGGGCGCCGGGCTCGGCAAGGACGTCCTGCTGCTCACCGACGGCCGGTTCTCCGGCGGGACCACGGGGCTGTGCGTCGGCCACGTCGCGCCCGAGGCCACCGACGGCGGGCCGATCGCGCTGGTGCAGGACGGCGACCGCATCCGGCTCGACCTCGACGCCGGCCGGCTCGACCTGCTCGTCGACGGCGACGAGCTCGAGCGGCGGCGGGCCGGCTGGAAGCCGCTGGAGCCGCGCTACACGACGGGCGTGCTGGCGAAGTACGCCAAGCTCGTCGGCTCGGCGGCCCACGGCGCCATCACCGGCTGACCCGCTCGGGCGGTCACTCGTCGAAGGCGGGGGCCAGCGGCTCGTCGTGCCGCGCTGCCGCCTCGACCTCCTCGCGCAGCGGCCACGGGTTCGGCAGGCAGCCGTTCAGCTCGGTGCTCTGCTGGCTCATCACGAGCGCCCGGCGGCGGGGCACCGGGCACTGCGGCTCGGGTGGGTGGCGCCGCCCCAGCAGGTGGCCGACCTCGTGGTTGACCAGCATCCGCCGGTAGGTCGCGAGGTCGCCGGTCCACTCCGGCGTGGCGGTGCGCCAGCGGTCGGCGTTGAGCGCGACGACCGGGCCGTTCTGGCACGAGTACTTCCCGTAGGTGTCGTACGGCAGGCACAGCCGGTCGACCTCGTCGGGCTCGGCGAGCACGACGACGAACGGGGTGTCGGGGGAGTCGTCGCGCACGAGGTCGAACCCGGCCTGCTCCCACCCGCGCGAGTCGGTGAGCGTCTGCTCGACGACCCCCTCGAAGCCGGCGGTCGCGGCGTCGGCGGTCCGTCGCTCCACCCGGTACCGGACGACGACGACCTCCGGCTCCGGCGCATCCTCCGACGGCGCGCCCGTCTGCGGCGCCGTCCCGGGCGTCGAGGGTGCCGCGCTCTCGGCCGGCGCCGACGGGCCCGACGGCCGTGCGCCGTCGTCCGCCGACTGCACGGCGGCGGTCGTCAGCCCCGCGAGCAGCACCAGCGCCGCCGCCGCGCCGACCGCCCGTCCGTCCATGCCCTCCGGTCTACCCGCCGGACCATCCCCGGTACGTCCGCCTGGCAGCACACGACGCCCGCGCGCGCGGCAGGACGTCCCAGCATGTGAGACGGCCGTCTCGTCTGCTTGACACCGGTCCGTCCCTCACGCACGCTGTCGGGCGTGCTGAACCTGCGCTCCACCCCCGTAGTAGTCCTCTAGCGCGTCTCGCCGCCCGGCGAACGCGCTCACCCCTCCGTGCTCCGCACGAGGGGTTCTTTTTTGCCCGCAGGCCAGCACCTCGCCACCCGGAGGAACCCTGATGACCGCCCCGAAGCCGACCGACACCGCGACCACCCTGACCGGCGCGCAGTCGCTCGTCCGGTCGCTCGAGAGCGTCGGCGCCGAGGTCGTCTTCGGCATCCCCGGCGGCGCGATCCTGCCGGCCTACGACCCGCTGTTCGACTCGACGAAGCTCCGGCACATCCTCGTCCGCCACGAGCAGGGCGCCGGCCACGCGGCCGAGGGGTATGCGCAGGCGACCGGCCGCGTCGGCGTCTGCATGGCGACGTCGGGCCCGGGCGCCACGAACCTGGTGACGCCGATCGCCGACGCCTACATGGACTCCGTCCCGATGGTCGCGATCACCGGTCAGGTCCCCAGCGCGGCCATCGGCACCGACGCCTTCCAGGAGGCGGACATCTGCGGCATCACGATGCCGATCACCAAGCACAACTTCCTGGTGAAGACCGTCGACGACATCCCACGCACGATCGCCGAGGCGTTCCACCTGGCCTCGACCGGCCGGCCCGGCCCGGTGCTCGTGGACCTGCCCAAGGACGTGCTCCAGGCCACCGGGGGCTTCGCCTGGCCGCCGCCGCTCGACCTGCCCGGCTACCACCCGACGACGCGCCCGCACGCCAAGCAGGTCCGCGAGGCGGCGCGGCTCATCGCCACCGCGAAGCGGCCGGTGCTCTACGTCGGCGGCGGCGTGCTCAAGGCGCGCGCGTCGGCCGAGCTGCGGGTGCTCGCCGAGCTCACCGGCATCCCCGTCGTCACCACGCTGATGGCCCGCGGGGCGTTCCCGGACAGCCACGCCCAGCACCTCGGCATGCCCGGCATGCACGGCAGCGTCGCCGCCGTCACCGCGCTGCAGAAGAGCGACCTCATCGTCGCGCTCGGTGCGCGCTTCGACGACCGCGTCACCGGCAAGCTCGACACCTTCGCCCCCGGGGCCGCGATCGTGCACGCCGACATCGACCCGGCCGAGATCGGCAAGAACCGCGCCGCGGACGTGCCGATCGTCGGCGACTGCCGCGAGACCCTGGCCGACCTCGTCGTGGCGATCCAGGAGGTCTACGCCGCCGGGACGCGGGCCGACCTCACCGGCTGGTGGAAGAGCGTGGACTCCTGGCGCGAGACCTACCCGCTCGGCTACGAGGCGCCGGAGGACGGCTCGCTCGCGCCGCAGTACGTCGTCGAGCGGATCGGTGACATCGCCGGACCCGAGGCGATCTACGTGAGCGGCGTCGGCCAGCACCAGATGTGGGCATCGCAGTTCATCCGCTACGAGAACCCCTACACCTGGCTCAACTCCGGCGGCCTCGGCACCATGGGCTACGCCGTCCCGGCGGCGATGGGCGCCAAGGTCGGCCGCCCCGACGCCACGGTCTGGGCGATCGACGGCGACGGCTGCTTCCAGATGACGAACCAGGAGCTGGTCACCTGCGCCATCGAGGGCATTCCCGTGAAGGTCGCCATCATCAACAACGGAAACCTCGGCATGGTGCGCCAGTGGCAGACGCTGTTCTACGAGGGCCGTTACTCCAACACCCGGCTGCAGAGCCAGCGCATCCCCGACTTCGTCAAGCTCGCCGAGGCGATGGGCTGTGTCGGGCTGCGCTGCGAGAAGGCCGACGACGTCGACGCGACGGTCGAGAAGGCGATGGCGGTCGACGACGCACCGGTCGTCGTCGACTTCGTGGTCGGCGAGGACGCCATGGTGTGGCCGATGGTTCCCGCCGGCACCAGCAACGACGAGATCCTGGCAGCCCGCGACACGCGTCCCGTCTGGGACGCGGACGACGTGTGAGGACGGACGACATGACACGCACCACCCACACGCTGTCCGTCCTCGTCGAGGACAAGCCCGGCGTGCTCGCCCGCGTCGCGGCGCTGTTCAGCCGGCGCGGCTTCAACATCGAGTCGCTCGCCGTCGGGCCGACGGAGCACCCGGCCGTCTCGCGCATGACGATCGTCGTCGCCGTCGAGGGGCTGCCGCTCGAGCAGGTCACCAAGCAGCTCAACAAGCTGGTCAACGTGCTGAAGATCGTCGAGCTCGACCCGGCGGCGAGCGTGCAGCGCGCGCTGCTGCTCATCAAGGTCAAGGCCGACCTCACGACGCGCAGCCACGTGCTCGAGACCGTGCAGCTGTTCCGCGCCAAGGTCGTCGACGTCGCGCAGGACGCCGTCACGGTCGAGGCGACCGGCACCAAGGACAAGCCTGAGGCGCTCGTGCGCGTGCTCGAGCCGTTCGGCATCCGCGAGCTCGTCCAGAGCGGCATGGTCGCCGTCGGCCGCGGGTCCCGCTCCATGACCGGGTCCGAGTCCCGGCTCCGCTCCGTCGCCGGCTAGCACCGGCGAAGCAACCGACGAGACCGAACAGAGAGGTACTGCAGTGGCCGAGGTCTACTACGACGACGACGCCGACCTGTCGATCATCCAGGGCCGCAAGGTCGCCGTCCTCGGCTACGGCAGCCAGGGACACGCGCACTCGCTGTCGCTGCGCGACTCCGGCGTCGACGTGCGCATCGGACTCCCCGAGGGGTCGAAGAGCCGCCCCAAGGCCGAGCAGGAGGGGCTGCGCGTCCTGACGCCGCCGGAGGCGGCGGCCGAGGCTGACGTGATCATGATCCTGGCGCCGGACACGGTGCAGCGGAAGCTGTACGAGACCGACGTCGCGCCGAACCTCGAGGACGGCGACGCGCTGTTCTTCGGGCACGGCCTGAACATCCGCTTCGGCCTCATCACGCCGCCCGCGGGCGTCGACGTCGCGATGGTCGCGCCCAAGGGTCCGGGCCATCTGGTGCGGCGGCAGTTCGTCGACGGCCGCGGCGTCCCGTGCCTGGTCGCCGTCGAGCAGGACGCCACCGGGAACGCGCTGCAGCTGGCGCTGTCCTGGGCGAAGGGCATCGGCGGCACGAAGGCCGGTGTCATCAGGACCACGTTCACCGAGGAGACCGAGACCGACCTGTTCGGCGAGCAGGCGGTGCTGTGCGGCGGCGCGAGCGCGCTCGTGCAGACCGGCTTCGAGGTCCTCATCGAGGCTGGTTACCAGCCCGAGGTCGCGTACTTCGAGTGCCTGCACGAGCTCAAGCTCATCGTCGACCTCATGTACGAGGGCGGCATCGGCAAGATGCGCTGGTCGGTGAGCGACACCGCCGAGTTCGGCGACTACGTCACCGGTCCGCGCATCATCACCGAGCAGACCAAGGAGGAGATGCGCCGCGTCCTCGCCGAGATCAAGGACGGCACCTTCACCCGCCGGCTGATCGCCGACGACGACAACGGCGGCGCCGAGATGGCGAAGTTCCGCGAGGAGGCCAGGAACCACCCGATCGAGCAGGTCGGCGCCAAGCTGCGGCCGATGATGGCCTGGAGCGACAACAGCGGCGAGTAGACCGCCCCTGTGAGACCGCCCACGACGGCTCGTTCCGACCGGAGCGGGCCGTCGTGCGTCGGTAGCCTCAGGGTGAGGTACCCCTGACGAGAGGCCCGTTGTGACCCGTCCCGTCGTGCTCATCGCCGAAGAGCTCGCGCCGTCCGTCATCGCCGTCCTCGGTGACGGCTTCGACATCCGGCACGTCGACGGGGCGGACCGGGCAGCACTGCTCCCGGCGCTCGCCGACGCCGACGCCGTGCTCATCCGCAGCGCCACGCGGGTCGACGACGAGGCGCTCGCCGCGGCGCCGAAGCTCAAGGTGGTGGCGCGTGCCGGCATCGGGCTCGACAACGTCGACGTGCCGGCCGCCACCGCACGCGGCGTCATGGTCGTCAACGCGCCGCAGAGCAACATCGTCAGCGCCGCCGAGCAGGCGGTGGCGTTGCTGCTGGCGTGCGCGCGCAACCTCGCGCCCGCCAACGCCGCGCTCAAGCAGGGCAAGTGGGAGCGCAGCAAGTGGACCGGTGTCGAGATCGCCGACAAGACGGTCGGCGTCGTCGGTCTCGGCCGCATCGGCGTGCTGTTCGCGCAGCGGATGTCGGCCTTCGGCACGCGCCTCGTCGCCTACGACCCGTACGTCTCGCCGGCGCGCGCCGCGCAGATCGGCGTGCGGCTCGTGACGCTCGAGGAGCTGCTGCGCGAGAGCGACTTCATCTCGATCCACCTGCCGAAGACGCCGGAGACCGTCGGGCTCATCGGCAAGGCCGAGCTCGAGCTGTGCAAGCCCACCGTCCGCATCGTCAACGCGGCCCGCGGCGGCATCGTCGACGAGGACGCGCTCGCCCAGGCGATCGCCGACGGCCGCGTCGCCGGCGCCGGCATCGACGTGTTCGCCCAGGAGCCGTGCACCGAGTCGCCGCTGTTCGCGTTCGACTCCGTGGTCGTCGCGCCGCACCTCGGCGCCTCCACGGTCGAGGCGCAGGACAAGGCCGGCATCGCCGTGGCGCGCTCGGTGAAGCTCGCGCTCGAGGGCGACTTCGTCCCCGACGCCGTCAACGTGCAGGGCGGCGCGGTCGCCGAGGACCTGCGTCCCGCCCTGCCGCTCGTCGAGAAGCTCGGCCGCGTCTTCACCGCGCTGGCCGGCGGCGTCGCGGCGTCGCTCGAGGTGCAGGTGCGCGGCGAGATCGCCGAGCTCGACGTCTCCGTGCTGCAGCTCGCCGCCCTCAAGGGCGTGTTCGCCGACGTCGTCGAGGAGCAGGTCACGTTCGTCAACGCGCCGACGCTCGCGCAGGAGCGCGGTCTCGAGGTGCAGCTCACGACCGACCGCGAGAGCCCCGAGTACCGCAACGTCATCACGCTGCGCGGCGTCCTGCCGACCGGCGACCCGGTGTCGGTGAGCGGCACGCTCGTCGGCACCCGCCAGGTCGAGAAGCTCGTCGAGGTCGAGGGCTTCGACGTGGAGCTGCCCGCCACCGGGCACCTGGTCTTCTTCCACTACGAGGACCGGCCCGGCGTCGTCGGCCAGGTCGGCGTCCAGCTCGGCGCGGCCGGCGTGAACATCGCCGGCGCGCAGGTCGCCCGCGACAAGCAGGGCGGACACGCCCTCATGGCGCTCACCGTCGACGACGCCGTTCCGCCGGCGGTGCTGGAGCAGATCTGCGAGGCCATCGGCGCCGGTCGCGCGCGCACCGTCTCGCTGGTCTGAGGTGCCGCTCTTCCCCGCCGCCGACGGCACCCGGCTCGCCTACACCGAGGTCGGCAGCGGCCCGCCGCTGCTCTGCGTGCCCGGCGGGCCCGGTCGCGCGGCGGCCTACCTCGAGGACCTCGGGGGAGTGGCCGAGCAGCGCACGCTCGTCCGGCTCGACAACCGCGGCACCGGGATGAGCGAGGTCCCCGACGACCCGTCGACGCTGCGCTTCGACCGCATGGCCGACGACGTCGAGGCGCTGCGGAACCACCTCGGGCTCCAGCAGGCCGACGTGCTCGGGCACTCCGCCGGCTCGCTGCTCGCCCAGATCTGGGCGTCGAAGCACCCCGACCGGGTGCGCAGCCTCGTGCTGGTCACTCCCGTCGCGTCCCTGCAGGGCGGCACGCGCTCGGACGTGCCGCAGATCTGGGCGTCGCGGTCCGACGAGCCCTGGTACCCCGACGCCAAGGAGGCCGCCGACGCCCTGGCCGATGCGGCTCCCGCGCAGCGACAGGCGCTCGTGCGCGCCGTGCGCCCGTTCCTCTACGGCCGCTGGGACGAGCGGACCCAGGCGCACGCCGCGAGCGCCGACCGCCAGAGCAACCGCCGGGCCGAGGAGTCGTTCGGGCTCGGTGCCGAGCAGGTCGACGTCGCGGCACTGGAGCGCGGTCTGCGAGCGGTTCACGCGCCGGTGCTCGTCGTCGGCGGCGAGCGCGACGGCGCGACGGGCGTCGAGGCGGTGC
Organism: Actinomycetes bacterium; assembly: GCA_046565705.1. Lineage (GTDB taxonomy): Bacteria > Actinomycetota > Actinomycetes > Mycobacteriales > SCTD01 > DATLGD01. Next base: position 1,602 of record JBKHYE010000115.1, on the reverse strand, counting down.
GCCAGGTGGCCGCGTCGTTCCGGACTGCGCGCGAGGCCGTCCTGCCGCGCGCCGGCCACTTCCCGTGGGTCGACGAGCCCGAGGCGTTCGCCGACGTCGTCGGCCGCTTCCTCGCCGGCCTCTGAGCCGGAACCCTGGGCGGACGCCGCTGCGCCGGGTACGGTGGTCGGCGTGACGCGCGCGCGACTGCTGCTGCTTACGCGCCGCGACGGGGCCCTCTCCTAGGCCGGCTCCCCGTCGCGGGTCGAGGTGCTGGCCGCCCACCGTCCACCCTCCTGGGAGCCCTCCGATGCCTCGCCCCGCCACCCCGGTCGTCCGGCCGATGCCGTACGACCGCTACACCCCGTTCCCACCGGTCGACATCGCCGACCGCACCTGGCCCAGCCGGGTGATAGAGCGCGCACCGCAGTGGTGCAGCGTCGACCTGCGCGACGGCAACCAGGCGCTCATCGACCCGATGGACGCCGACCGCAAGATGCGCATGTTCACCCTGCTCGTCGACATGGGCTACCGCGAGATCGAGGTCGGCTTCCCGGCCGCCAGCCAGACCGACTTCGACTTCATCCGCCGGCTCGTCGAGGAGGACCTCGTCCCGGAGAACGTGACGATCCAGGTCCTCACCCAGGCGCGGGAGGAGCTGATCGAGCGCACCGTGCAGTCGCTCGTCGGCTTCCGCGGCACGGCGCTCATCCACCTCTACAACTCGACGTCGACGCTGCAGCGCCGCGTCGTGTTCGGGCTCGACAAGGACGGCGTCAAGGACATCGCCGTGCGCGGCGCGCTGTGGTGCGCGAAGTACGCCGCCGAGCTGCTGCCCGACACCGACGTGCGCTGGCAGTACAGCCCCGAGTCGTTCACCGGGACCGAGCTCGAGTACGCCCTCGAGGTGTGCCAGGCCGTCATGGGCGTGTGGCAGCCGACGCCCGAGCGCCCCGTCGTCCTGAACCTGCCCGCCACGGTCGAGATGTCGGTGCCGAGCACCTACGCCGACCAGGTCGAGTGGTTCGGCCGCGGGCTGGGCGACCGCCGCTCGTCGGTCGTGCTGTCGCTGCACCCGCACAACGACCGCGGCACCGCCGTCGCCGCCGCGGAGCTCGGCGTGATGGCCGGCGCCGACCGCGTCGAGGGGTGCCTGTTCGGCAACGGCGAGCGCACCGGCAACGTGTGCCTGGTGACGCTCGGCCTCAACCTGTTCAGCCAGGGCGTCGACCCGCGGATCGACTTCACCGACATCGACGAGGTGCGGCGCACCGTCGAGCACTGCAACCAGCTGCCCGTCCACCCGCGGCACCCGTACGCGGGTGACCTCGTCTACACCGCGTTCTCCGGGTCGCACCAGGACGCCATCAAGAAGGGCTTCGAGGCGCTCGAGAAGGACGCCGCGGCGGCGGGGGTGCCGGTCGAGCGGTTCGCCTGGGGCGTGCCGTACCTGCCGATCGACCCGCACGACGTCGGCCGGTCCTACGAGGCCGTCATCCGGTCAACTCGCAGTCCGGCAAGGGCGGCGTCGCCTACGTGCTCAAGAACGAGCACCACCTCGACCTGCCGCGGCGCATGCAGATCGAGTTCTCCCGGGTCGTGCAGGCCGTCGCCGACGACGCC
>JBKHYE010000114.1:0-80148 GCA_046565705.1 Actinomycetes bacterium | reverse complement strand
CTTGACGACCTGCAGGTCCGCCCCGCCGGCCAGCAGCCAGGACGCGTGCGCGTGCCGGAGGTCGTGTAGCCGCACGCCCGGGTCCAGCCTCGCGGCCCGGATCGCGGGCTGCCACACCTTGCGGGCGAACCAGTCCCGGAAGGTGCCCGTCGGTTTCACGGACCCGCGGTCGCCGCGGGTCGTCCTTGCCCTGCTCGCGCCGGCCGGCCCAGTAGTCCGCCATCGCACGCCGGCACCGATCGCAGCGGCACCGCCCGGCGGTGTAGGCCGACAGGGTGCCGTGCACGTACTGCCGGCCCTGAGCATTCGGCTCCGTCAGCCCGGGGTCGTCGGCGGCGTCGTCGGCAATGACCAGCCGCAGCGGTGGTGCGGTCAGGCGTCCGGGGGCCTGGAACAGCAGGTCGTCGGGCTGCAGCTGATAGGTGCGCTGATGGGCGACCAGCGCGTGTACGACCGGGCGGCTGAGCTTCAGGCGCCGGGCCAGCCGACTCTTGGGGTAGGGCTTGATGTGGAAGCGCTCGCCCTGCGGGTGGAACTTGGGGTCGACCTGCACCACGGCGCGGCTGACGGTGAGGATGCCGGTCAGCGGGTCGAGGTCCTTGCCCCGCAGCTCGGTGAGCTCGCCCCAGCGCAATCCGCTGTCGATCGCGGTCTCGACCAGCAGCCGGGCCTGGTCATCCGGCAAGGCGGCGTACAGCGCGTCGAACTGTTCGGGCGTCAGGATGCGGATGGCCTTGACCGGCACCGTCGGTGTCTTCACGCCCCGACAGGGGTGCAGCAGGGTGACCTGGTCGTTGAGTGCGGTCGTGAAGATCGCACTAAGGATGATCTTGTTGTGCCGGATGGTGGCCGGCGTGACGCCGGCGGCAACCAGGCCGCTGACCCACTCGCGGACGTGGCCGGGCAGGACGTGCGCCATCCGCATGGGGCCGAAGAACGGCATCAGGTGCTTGTTGATCGAGTACCGGTAGGTCTCCCGCGTGCTCGGCTCGAGCACATGGTGGGGGAACCAGACGTCGTCGACGTAGCGGGCGAAGCTCAACTTGCCGGTGTCCGCCCCACCGAGCCGGCCCTGGGCGAGCAGCAACTCGGCCTGCTGCCAGGCCCGGTCGGCTTCCCGCTTGTTGCTGAAGGTGCCGGCGGAGCGGGTCCGGCCCCGGGCGTCGCGGTAGCACGCGCGGTAGCGGGGCTTGCCGTCCAGGCCGGCGCGCTTGGTGGTCCAGCCCATACCGCTGCCCTCCGTGTACGCAATTTGTACGCACGCTGCGCCTTCCTGGACCTCGCTGCACCGGCCTGGACCGCTCGGAACAGCCCTCTGACCTGCGCGTCTGCCAAGAGTACCGCTTCTGTGCTGGGGAGCAAGATCGCGCTCATAACCCAGAGGTCGCAGGTTCAAATCCTGCCCCCGCTACGCGAAGTCAGAGTCCCCGGCACTGTTCACAGTGCCGGGGACTCTGCGATGCGCCGACATCCGCTGACGTCCACGACGAGGACTGGGGCGGCCCATGACCAGCCCGTCCTGTCACTGGCCCATGGCGACGATGTTCCTGGGGGCCCGTGCACGGGCTGCTGGGCGACGGGAAGCCGCGCCCCGGCGCGTTGGGCCGCCCGCTTCCGCGACGGGCGTGGCACTCGGCCGCTGACCAGCGCGACGACGGCCGCGGTGAGCACTGCCTACCCGGAACACGCGGAGCTGATCGTCTGTGTCTCGTCCCCCTCACGGCGCGTACACCGTCTGGAACGTCAGGCCCTCGCCCCGGCTGGAGCGATCTGCCCCTCCCGATCGGCGACGTAGGCCGAGGCGCCGTCGTCGTCCACCGTCACGGCTGCCGGCGCGACGCCGGCGCCGCCGCGTGCCGACCACGTCTGGCCGCCGTCGCTGGAGGCGTGCACGGCCCCGCTCAGGTCGACGCCTGCTGCGCCTGCCGTGGCAGCGGCAGGCGCTTGAGCAGGAGCGCGTTCACCGCGACGAGGAAGCTGGAGCCGCTCATGGTGAGCGCGGCGATCTCCGGCCGGAGCATCAGCCCCAGCGAGGGCTCGAAGACCCCGGCCGCGATGGGCAGCGCGATCCCGTTGTAGCCGATGGCCCAGCCGAGGTTCTGGCGCATCTTGCGCAGGGTGCCGCGGCCGACCTGCAGCGCCACGGCGACGTCGAGCGGGTCCGAGCGCATGAGCACGACGTTGGCCGCCTCGATGGCGACGTCGGTGCCCGCGCCGATAGCGACGCCCACGTCGGCGGTCGCGAGGGCCGGGGCGTCGTTGACGCCGTCGCCCACGAACAGCACCCTGGCGCCGGCCGTCTGGAGCTCGGCGACCTTGGCGGCCTTGTCGCCGGGCAGCACCTCGGCGATGACGGTGTCGATGCCCAGCTCGTCGGCGATGCGTCGCGCGGTGCCCTCGTTGTCGCCGGTCAGCATCACGACCTGCAGGCCGAGCCGGTGCAGCTGGGCCACCGCCGTCTTCGACGTCGGCCGGGGTGCGTCGGCGACGGCGATGACCCCGGCGGCGCGGCCGTCGACCGCGACGAGCACGACGGTGCGACCGGCCGACGCGAGCCTGCTCCGGTGCGCGTCCAGGTCGCCGGTCCGGACGCCTTCGCGCTCGAGCAGGCGGGCGTTGCCGACCGCGATGCGACGCCCGTCCACGGTCGCGACGGCTCCGTGCCCCGGGACGTTGGTGAAGCCGACGGCTGTAGGTGCCGCCACGGTCAGCTCCTCGGCGTGCCGGACGACGGCCTGCGCGATCGGATGCTCGCTCTCCCGCTCGACGGCAGCGGCGAGTGCCAGGAGCCAGCGGGCGTCGACGCCGTGAGCGGTGACGAGGTCGACCACCTCTGGCTTGCCGAGGGTGAGCGTGCCGGTCTTGTCCATCACCACGGTGTCGATGCGCGCGGTCGACTCGAGGGCCATCGCGTTCTTGAACAGCACCCCGCGCTTGGCGCCGAGCCCGGTCCCGACCATGATCGCCGTCGGGGTGGCCAGGCCGAGCGCGTCGGGGCACGTGATGACGACGACGGTGATCGCGAACAGCAGCGCGTCCTCCGTGGGCCGGTCGGAGAACACCATCCACGCGGCGAACGTGAGCAGCCCCCCGATCAGAGCGACGAAGACGAGCCAGAACGCTGCCTGATCGGCCAGGCGCTGCCCGGGCGCCTTGCTGTTCTGCGCCTGCTGGACCAGCTGGACGATGCCCGCCAGTGCCGTGTCGGCGCCGACCTTCGTCGCCCGCACGCGCAGGATGCCGTTGGTGTTGATGGTCGCGCCGATGACGCCGTCGCCGACGCCCTTGGACACCGGCAGGCTCTCGCCGGTGACCATCGACTCGTCGACCTCGGACTGCCCGTCCTCGACGACACCGTCGACCGGGACCTTCGCGCCTGGTCGCACGAGCAGCAGGTCGCCGACCACCACGTCCTCCGTGCGCACCTCGACCGGCTCGCCGTCGCGCAGGACGACGGCCTTGGCCGGTGCCAGCTCGAGCAGGGAGCGGATCGCGTCGTTGGCACCGCCCCGAGCCCGCATCTCGAAGGCGTGCCCGAGCAGCACGAACGCGGCGAGCACGGTCGCGGCCTCGTAGAAGACCTCGCCGCCGCCCGTGAGCGTGACGCCGACGCTGTAGAGCCAGCCGGCGCCGATGGCGACCGCGACCAGCACCATCATGTCCAGCGTCCGAGCCCGCAGCGCCGACCAGGCGCCGGAGAAGAACACCGAGGACGAGTAGAGGACCACCGGCAGGCTGAGCACCAGCGACAGCACGTCGTCGCGCAGGCCCAGCGGGGCACCGGCCTCCAACCCGACCACGTCCCGGCCGATCGGCGAGTACAGCAGGATCGGCACCGACAGCACCGCGGCGACGAGGAACCGGCGCCACATGTCGCGTTCCATGTCGGCCATCGACATGCCGCCGTGCCCGGCGTGAACTCCGTGGGCTCCGTCCGACACGTCGTCGTCAGGTCCGCCGCCCGGCTCAGCCATCGGGTCGCAGACGTGCGCGGGGACGACCTGGCCGGCGCAGTGCATGCCGCAGTCACGCACCCACTGGGTGAGCTCGGCGACGCTCGTCCGGTCGGCGTCGTAGGTGACGTTGGCGCTCTGCGCCACCGGGTTCGCCTCGACGGCGACGACGCCGGGGCGGGCACACAGCGAGCGCTCCACGACGGCCTTCTCGCTGGCCCGGTGCATGCCGCGGACGTCGAGGACGGCGGTGCGGGTCGTGGTCATGGGAACCCCCCTCCACCGGCATGGGTACCCCCCTGGGGTACCGTTGTCAATCTGCAGACCTGCGGAGCCGCCGATGACGAGTGACCGGCCGGGCCGCGGTCGCCTTCGTGCGCCGGGCGCAGTGGTTCTCGTGGCAGGGCCAGCGCTGCCCACGCCACGTGGCGGAGGGCACGCCCCTCCGGTCGGGGTGCTATCGGAGCGAGGACCGGTCAGCCGGTCGAAGGGCGGTGCCGGTCGGGACCTTCGGCCCTGCCGCGGACGGCACCCCCTCACCGATGCTGAGGCAGCAGCGCCACCCGGCCACGCGTCGAGGACGTACTCGATAGCGTCGAGCAGGACCTGCGGGCGTGAGGGGTGGTGTCGAGAGCAGCTGAGAGGAGTCGGAGATGCTCAGCGGCACCTGGTGCTCGGGGATGGGCGCGGGCGGCTGGATCCTGATGACGGTGTTCTGGGTCGCACTGCTCGCTGTCGTCGTCTGGGCCGTCACCCAGCCGTTCGCCAAGTCTTCCGAGAGCGGCCCGCTCGACGTGCTCGACCGCCGGCTCGCCGCGGGTGAGATCGACAGCGAAACCTACCGGCAGGTGCGGGCGGAGCTGACCGGCATCGCACGGCCCGATGTCAGGGCGTGAGGACATGAGCCACAGCACCGCCAGCCACCTGAAGCACATGCTCTACGCAGCAGCCGGCATCTTCGTCGTGCTGGCGATCGCCGGCATGCCCCTGGGCACCGCCCTGGGCTACGGCGTCTTCCTGGCCTGCCCGCTGATGATGGTCTGGATGATGATCGCCATGGGTGATCACGGCCACGGTGGTCGCGACCAGCAGCACGACACCGCAGCGACAGCCCGGCGCGACGCCACCGACCTCGACCGCCGCTGACGACGTCCGAGCGATCATGACGGTCCCTGTCGCCACGGCGGACCTGGCGCAGGGCTCTGCTGCGGCTGCACGTCCAGCTCGACGCTCACCGCTTCGCGCGCTGCGCGACGGCCTCCTGGCAGTCCTGGGTGCCGTCCTCGGCCTGGCGCCTCACGTCCTGCACCACGTCGGGTTCCTGGCCGGCACCGCGCTCGTGGCCGGGTCCGGCGGGACGGCGCTGTTCGGCGCTGTCGGGCTGGTCGCCTCCATCCCGGTCGTCCTGCGTCTGCGGCGAAGGTTCGGTACCTGGCTCGCGCCTGCGCTGGGCCTGGCTGTCTTCGCCGCGATGTTCACCATCTCGACGCTGGTCGTCGGGCCGGCGATCAGCGGCGCCGACGACCCGGCGGCACCGGCCGAGCAGGGGGCGGAGCACGACGAGCACCACACCTGAGCTCCGGACGTTCGTCGTGCGGCCAGTGCGACCCGGTCGGAGGACACGCGTCAGCCGTGCCGGTCACGCGGACCCGGCCCGCGCCAGCCGTGCCGGTCAGCGCCCGCCGCGCATGTCACGTGCCGGGCAGGCGGCCCCGCTGGGCCCTGATCACGTCACGTCCCGCGGCCGGCGGCCCCGACACCCTCTCGCTACAGATCGTCGGCTCCGCTGCGGCGGGGCCGAGCTCCGTCGGTGATCAGTCGAGCGCCGCCATCGCGGTCCGCAGCCGCGCCACGTCCCGTCGCCGCGCCTCGTACGTCGCGCCGACCCCGAACAGCAGCGCACCGGCGAGCCCGAGGCTGAGCCACCGCGGCACGTCGTCGGCGTACGGCAGCAGCATCCGCAGCCCCGTCAGCGCCAGCGTCACCGCGCCGGCGACCACGAGCGCCTGCAGCCGCAGCGCCGCGCCCACCAGCAGCACTACGGTCGAGGCGGCGACCAGCAGCACCGCCCGGACGAGGTAGTCGTCGCCGTCCTCGCCGAAGGTGAGCAGCAGCGTCGGGCCGAGCAGCAGCACGAGTCCCGCGGTGTACGCCTGCGGCGACCGCACCTGCGGCTCGTGCCGGCGGACGAGCCAGCCGGCGGCGAGGAGCACACCCGCCAGGGGGAGCGTGTAGGCCTCGACCGTGTCGACGCCCTCCCGCTCGAGCAGCAGCCACCACGCGGCCAGACCGGTGATCGACGCCCCCGCCGCCACGCCCCAGCGCAGTCGAGCGGGCAGCACGACCGCCGCGACCGCGCCGACCGCGGCGACCACCGTGAGCAGGACGATGCGGCTGTCCCCGTCGGCGGACGGCACGGCGGCCGCCATCGCCGCGGCGTGCAGCACCGCCGCGCCGGCCAGCAGCTGCGCCGTGCGGGCGCCGCGGGTGGTCGCGGCTCGCAGCCCGGCTGCGGTGGCGAGCGCTCCGAACGCGAGCACCGCCGACCACGGGTCCTGCTGCCCTGATCCGGCAGCAGCGCACAGCGTCGCCGGGACGGACAGCACCGCCGCGACGAGGCGCGTCTCGACCGTCCACACGCCGACGACCGACAGCCCCAGCGCGACCAGCGCCGCCGCGGCCAGCAGCACCGCATGGTGCTGGACGACGTCGCTGCCGATCGCCAGCGCGTCGAGCGCCGCGACCGCGAGCAGGAGCCCGGCCGTCCGGCGCAGGGCGGTCTGGTCGTCGACAGGGCCGGCCAGCGCCGTCGCCAGCAGCGGGACGGCCAGCACCGCGAACGCCGCCGCGCCGAGCAGGTGCTCGTCGGGGTCGACGCCGGCGACAGCCGCGAGCAGCAGCGCGACCGCGGCCGGGACCAGCGCGACCGCGGCGGTCGTCGTCCGCACCGCCCGCGCGAAGGGGTCGGCGAACCGCCCGAGCACCGTCACCAGGACGAGGTCTGCGGCGGCGAGCAGCGCCAGGGAGACCGCGGCCGTCCCGACGTCGACCTGAAGCTGCCCGAGCACGATCGGCACCGGCAGCTGCGCGAACGCCACGCCCGCCACGAGCGGGGTGCGCACCGGGACGGCCCACGCCAGCAGCAGGGAGAGCCCGGCGAGCACGCTGAAGCCGCCGGCCAGCCACCAGCCCCACGGCGTGTCCTCGCCGGCCACGCCGGCGTGCTTGACCAGCCACGTGTCGAGCACGCCGAGCGCCACCGCCACGAAGCCGGCGGCCTCCGCCGACGCCCGCATCTCCCGACGAGCGGCGACCGCGGTCGCGGCGACCGCCGCCACCGTGCACGCCAGGACGATGAGCACCCGGCCCGTGACGCCGGCCCGCGAGTAGGTGACCGCGGCGAACACCGTGGCCGCCAGCGCGAGCAGCAGCCCGCCCATCGCCAGCAGCGTGTTCTGCACGCCGGCCGGACCGGCGTCGGCGGGTCCGGCCAGCGACCTGACCGCGTGTGGTCGGCCTGCCGCCGGCCCGCCGGTCGCCGTCACGAGCTCCACCGGCGGCTCGTCCAGCGCCAGCCGCGCGAGCAGCGCTGACCGCTCTCGGACGAGCACGGCGCGCTCCTCGCCGAGCGCCGCGAGGCGCTGGTCGACCAGCCACAGCCGCTGCGCGTCGGGCCCCACCAGCCGCAGGTCGCACGACGCGCAGCGCGGCGCACCGGTCAGCGGCGCGGCGCACGACGGGCAGGTGACGGTCGACGTCGACGTGTCGCTCATGGCGTCATGATCGACGCGTGCGCCGGTGGCGTGGAGAGCCGAACTACTCAGCTGGTGTGCCGGACCGGCTCAGCCCGCGGAGCGCCGGCCGTGCCGTGCGAGCAGCAGCGAGACGGTGCGGGCGCTCCACCGGCGGCCCTCCGGCGTCAACAGCCGGTTGGCGTTCAGCGCCGCGGCGATCGTGTGGGGGCTCGCCCCGCTCGCGTGCATGTCGAGCGCCCGCGCGAGGGCGGCGGCGCGGGTCTCTTCGTCGTCGCGACGGCGCGGGGCGGCGCCGCCGTCCGCGTGCGCGATGGCCGCCGTCAGCCAGGCGTCGACGTCCGGGCGGTCCACCGCCTGCGACCAGAGGAACCCCTGCGCCAGCCGGCAGCCGAGCGCCTGCAGCACCAGCCGTTGCGGCTCGGACTCGACCCCTTCGGCGATGCACTCGAGGCCCATGGACGCCGCGAGGCTGATCACCGACGACACGATCGCGGCGTCGTCACCGCTCTGCCCGAGCCCGCCGACGAACGAGCGGTCGATCTTGAGCGCGGTCACCGGGAACTGCCGGACGTAGGTCAGCGAGGAGTAGCCGGTGCCGAAGTCGTCGACCGCCACGCCGACGCCGAGCTCGCGGAGCTCCTGCAGGGCCGCGACGGCGACCTGCATGTCCGACATCACCGCGCTCTCGGTCACCTCGAGCAGCAGGTCGGTCGGCCGCGCGCCGGTCTCGTCGAGAACGGTCCGGACCCTGTCGACCAGGCCGGGACGGGTGAGCTGCGTGGCCGACAGGTTGACCGAGACACGCAGCCTGGCGCCTGAGACCGACCAGTCGGCGGCGGCGAGGCAGGCCTCGCGGAGGACCGCGTCGCCGATCGGGCCGAGCAGACCGCTCTCCTCCGCCACGTCGATGAACGCCCCGGGCAGCAGCAGCCCGCGCTCGGGGTGCTCCCAGCGCACCAGCGCCTCGGCGCCGACCGGCCGACCGTCGGCGAGCGAGACCACGGGCTGGAAGTGGACGACGACCTCCCCGCGCTCCACGCCGCGGCGCAGCTCCTCGACGAGCCGGGCGCGGAACAGCGCCGTCGAGGCGGAGTCGGCGCGGACGACGTGCAGCGGCCCGTCGCCCGACGAGGTGGCGCTGCGCAGCGCCGCCTCCGCGGACGAGAGCAGGGCACCGGCGTCGCTGGCCGGGCCGAGCACGGCTCCGACGTGCGCGGTGAGCGACACCGGCTCGCCCTCGACCGAGAGCGGGCGCTCGACCTCCGCGAGCAGCTCGGCGGCGAGCTCGAACAGGTCGGCGATGTCGACGACGTCGGACAGCGCCACGGCGAAGCGGTCGCCGCCCAGCCGCGCGACGACGCCGCGACCGCACACCGCGACGGACAGCCGCGCCGCCACCTCGGCCAGCACCGTGTCGCCGCCACGGTGCCCGAGGGTCTCGTTGACGAGCCGGAACCGGGCGAGGTCGACCACGGCGACGGCAGTGGTGGCCGCTCGTCCTGCGGCGAAGCCGGCGTCGAGCGCCGCCATGAGCGGCCCGCGCGTGGGCAGCCCGGTGAGCACGTCCTTGCCGGCCAGCTCCTCCAGCGCGTGCTCGATCCGCTTGCGGTCGGTGACGTCCTTGAGGTTGACGACCATCGCGGCGATCTCGGGCTCGTCGAGCCGGTTCGTGACGGTTTCCTCGACCCAGCGCCACGTGCCGTCGGCGTGGCGGACGCGCGCCTCGAACACGCTCGTGCGGCCGGCCGGGCCGGCGACCGCCGCTTCCCACACCGCGCGGACGCCCGGCTCGTCCTCCGGGTGCCAGAACTCGAAGCCGACCGAGCCGACGACGTCCTCCGGCCGGTAGCCGAAGTGGCGCTCGACCGACGGGCTCACGTACAGCAGCTCGGCGTCAGCGCTGCAGAAGAACCCGACGTCGGCGGTGTTGAGCGCGAGCGAGGCCGCGCGCGCCTCGCGCAGCTGCAGCTCGCGCTGCGCGGCGACCGTCTCGCTGATGTCCTCGACCATCGCCTCGAGCCGCAGCACCTCGCCGGTGCCGCTGTCCTTGACCGAGAACACGCTGATGCGCGTGTCGACGACGCGGCCGTCGGCGTGCAGCGCGGTCCGCTCGTGCCTGCTCTCGGACCGCTCGCCCGAGGCGAGCAGGGCCAGGTTGGCCGCGGCCTCGTCGCGCTCGGACTCGAGCACCAGGTCGAGCACCGAGCGGCCGAGCAGCTCCCGCTGGTCGCGGCCCAGCAGCCGGCACAGCGCCGGGTTGACGTCGAGCAGCACCCCCTGCGGCGAGACGGTGGCCTGCGCGACCGCCGACTGGCGGAACCGCGTCTCGGCGACGCTCCTCGACTGCTCGAGCTGCCGGCGCAGCTCGAGCTCGCGGCTGATGTCGCGGAAGATCGCGCAGACGCCGACGACGCCGCCCGACTCGTCGTGCAGCGGGGCCGTCCGCCGCGACACCGGCACGAGCCGGCCGGTGCGGTGCAGCCGGTCGGTCTCGAGCGGTGCCGTCTCGTCGAGGCCTTCGAGCGCGGACGCGAGCTCGTGCTCCCGGCCGGGGGGCAGCAGGACCGACGCGTCTCGGCCCAGCATCTCGGCCTCGCGCCAGCCGAACATGCGCTCGCACGCGTCGTTCCAGAGGGTGATGCGGCCGGCCAGGTCGACCGTGACGATGGCGTCGTTCGCGCCGCGCACGACCGCCTCGGCGAGCCGGCGCTGCTCGTCACGGGCGGCGCGCCCCGCCGCACGCGTCGGGTGATCGCGATCCACGACCCGGTGCCTCCTGCCGGCGGTCGACGTCGCACGCTCTCGTGCCGGGTGACAGGGGGGCGCCGACGGCTGGGCCACTGACGGTAGGCGACGCACGGCTACCGCCTGGACGCGGCGCGTGACGATCTCGTCACGACTCGGCGGGGGCGGCCTCCGCCAGGACCTGCTCGAGCAGCGTCGGCCGGTCGGTCATGATCCCGTCGACGCCGATCTCGAGCAGCCACTCCATCTGCGCGCGGTCGTTGATCGTCCAGACATGCACGGCCAGCCCGTTGTCGTGCGCGCGCTGCACGAACTCCGGCGTGACGACGGTGATGCCGTCGAGCTCGATCGGCACCTGCAGCGCCTGGTACCGCGGGTTGGGCGCGCCGGGCAGCGGCCCCTGCGCCGACGCCCAGAACAGCGCGGCCTCGCCGGTCGCCGTCGCGGTGTGCACCTCCGGCGCGTGCAGCTTGAACGCCTCGACGGCGTGGTCGAGGAAGGACACGACGATGGTGTCGTCGGTGCGGTCGAACTCGGCGAGCAGGTCGGCGAGCGCCTTCTCGTACGGCGCGGTGTCGGGTGCCGTCGCCTTGATCTCGATGTTGACGAACTCGTCAGGGAAGGTCTCGAGCACCTCCCGCAGGGACGGCACGGTGAAGTCCCCCGGCCCGAACTCGGCGAGCTCCTCGTGGATCTCGCGCTCGCCGGTGGCGTAGCCCCGCAGCGCGTACGCGTCGTCGACGTCGCCGTGGCAGGTGCCGCAGCCCGGCACGAACCAGTGCGCGGCGTCGAGCTGCTGGACCTGTTCGAGCGTGAGCTCGTCGACTCGCCCGGCGCCGTCGGTGGTGCGGTCGACCGTCGTGTCGTGGATGACCACCAGCTCGCCGTCGGCGGTGGCGTGCACGTCGATCTCGAGCACGTCGGCGCCCTTCGCCTTCGCCGTCTTGAGCGCGTACAGGGTGTTCGACGGCGCCTCGATCTCACCGCCCTGGTGGGCGATGTTGAGCACCCGTCGATCGGTCCACGGGTTCTCGGGCAGCGGCACCGGCGCTGCCGTGGCGACGTCGAGGGTCGGCACGGCCAGCGCGACGAGCAGCGCGGCGACGACGGGGCGGCGGCGCACGGGTCCTCCTCGGTACGACGGGCTCGCCGACATCGAGCGAGCGCGGCACGGCGGAGCGCCACGTGCGCTCTCCCCGCGCACAGTTCGCCGTCGGTGGCGCGAGGTCCTGCCGACGGGGTAGTCAACCGGCCATGACCCGGCTCTGCGAGGACTGCGGCGCGCACGCCGAGTGGCTGCTGTCGAGCGTGCGGGACTCCGCCGTGCAGCCCGCCGACACGACCGAGACAGCGGCGTGCGCCGACCACCGGCTCGACGCGACGGAGAACCTGCTCAACCGCTACGGCAACGTGACGATCGTCGAGACGCTGGGCTGAGGGCCGACGGCGGATCAGCGCTGCGAGGCGGCGACCTCCGCGACGAGCCCCCGCACCTGCTCGGCGACCACGTCCGGGTGGTCCTCCGGCGTGAAGTGCTTGCCGCCCTCGATCCGCCGCAGCGGCGCGCCGAGGTCGCGCGCGAAGCGCTCGCCGTAGCGGACTTCCTGGAACTGGTCGGCCACGCCCCACACGACGCGGGCCGGCACGCGCAGCGACGGCAGCGCGCCGGCGACCTCGAGCGTGTCGCGCGTGTGGAGCGCCGTGACCTGGTCGGCCAGAGCCCGTCCGCCGCCGTGGTCGGCGTACGGCCGGGCGTGCACGCCGAGCGACTCGCGCGCGACCGACGCGTCGTCGTGCCCGCGCGCCATCAGCACCGCGAGGCCCGGCCGGAGCGCCGCGGCAGGCAGCCGGCGCAGGAGCGGGGCGGCCGCCGACAGCACCTTCACGGCGGGGATCGGCCACGAGTCGTAGCCGACCGCGTTGGTGAGCAGCAGCCCGGCGCACGCGCCCGGCCGGCGCACCGCGGCGATGTGGGCCACGCCGCCGCCGAGGTCGTGCCCGACGAGGACGGCGGACCGCACGCCGAGGACGTCGAGCCAGTCGAGCAGCCGGTCGGCCTGCGCGCGCAGCGACAGGTCGCGGCCGCGGCCGGCGGGGATGCTGTCGCCGTAGCCGGTCAGCTCGAGCGCCAGCACGCGCAGCCCCGGCAGCAGCGGGACGACGTGGCGCCACAGCGCCGGCGACGTCGGGATGCCGTGCAGCAGCACGACGGGGACACCGTCGCCCTCCTGCTCCAGCCAGCGGGTCGGTGTGTCGCCGATGGTGGCGGTGCGCTCGATCACGCGATGGCTCCTTCCCGCCCGCCGCCGCGCGATGCGCCGCCGTCCGGGGCGTCGTCCGGCTGTGGGAGCGCCACCCGGGCAGCGGCGCGGGCATCATGGCGACCGCAGACCGCTCGACGCTCCACCCGCGACAGGACCGCCCGTGCCGACGATCCGGATCACCACCACCTACGGCGTGTGCGTGTACGTCGCCGACCGGGTGGTGCGCGACGGCGACAACGTCGTCCTCGAGGAGCGCCGGGACCGGGCGTGGAGGCAGGTCGCCTCGCACGCCGCCGCCGACGTCGCCGCGGTGCACCAGCTGGCCGACGGCAACGACGCGTCGGGCTGGCTGCTCACCGACGTGCCCGACAAGGCGGCCGCCGGCGACGACGCGCCGGGCCTCCGGCGCCGGTGGTTCCGGCGCCGCTGACTCACCGGCCGGACGGGAGCACCACCCGGAATGTCGAGCCGCGGCCCGGTGCGGTGTCGAGCTCGACCCGGCCGCCGTGCGCCTGCACCAGCGACGCCACGATCGACAGGCCGAGCCCGGCGCCGCCGCTGGCCCGGGTGCGGGAGGCGTCCGCCCGGTAGAAGCGCTCGAAGACCCGGTCGGCCGTCTCGCGGGGCATCCCCGGCCCGTCGTCGGAGACCTCGACGACGACGGCGCCGTCGGACTCGTGCAGCCGGACGTCGATCGCGGTGTCGGCGGGGGTGTGCTGCAGCGCGTTCGACAGCAGGTTCGCGAGCACCTGCCGCAGCCGCGCCTCGTCCCCGTGCACGACCACCGGGCCGGGCACGTGCAGCGACAGCCGGCGGTCCGGCTGCACCGCGCGGGCGTCGTGCACGGCGTCGGCCGCGAGCACCGCCAGGTCGACGTCGTCGAGCTGCATCGGGCGCTGCTCGTCGAGGCGCGCCAGCGCGAGCAGGTCCTCGACGAGCAGGCCCATCCGGATGGCCTCGTCCTCGATCCGCCGCATCATGCGGGCGACCTCGTCGGGGTCCGTCACCGCGCCCTGGCGGTGCAGCTCGGCGAACCCGCGGATCGACGTCAGCGGCGTGCGGAGCTCGTGGCTGGCGTCGGCGACGAACCGGCGGAGCCGCTGCTCCGACGCCTCCCGAGCGGCGAACGCGCCCTGCAGCTGCGCCACCATCCGGTTGAACGCGCCGCCCAGCCGGCCGACCTCGGTCGAGGGGTGCCGCAAGGGGACGCGCGCGTCGAGCCGCCCGGCCGCCACTGCCGACGCTGCCTCCTCGACCTCGACGAGCGGCCGCAGGCTGGTGCGCACGAGCACCAGCCCCAGCGCCGCGATGCCGGCGAGCACGACGACGCCGATGACCGACTGCAGCGCGACGAGCCGGCGCACCGTGCGCTCCACCTCGCCGAGGTCGGACCCGAGCAGCACGGTGCCCGACCGACCGCCCTGCCGCACCGGCACCGCGACCATGCGCCACTGGCCGTCGCCCCCGTCGGCGTCGACGGTGAAGGGCTCGAGGTCGCGCCGCTCGGCCTCCGCGCGGTCCAGCCGCGGGATCTCGGGGCCGCCGGGACCGGTCGAGGACGTGCCGACGACCGACCCGGTCTCGTCGAGCACCGCGCGGAACAGCTCGCCGGGCAGCCGTGCCGGCGGACCGGGCCGGCCCTGGCCGCGCCCCCGCTCCTCGCGCAGCGCCGGGCTGCCGGCCGCCTCGGTGAGCTGGTGGTCGACGCGGTCGAGCTGGTAGCTGCGCAGCGCGGACGTCGCCGCGACGCCGGCGACGAGCAGCCCGACCGCCGCGAGCAGCACGACGCCGGCGACCAGCCGGGTGCGCAGGGAGAGCCGGTCGAGGGTCACCGCCCGGTTCCCTCCCCGGTCACCGCGGCAGGCGCAGCACGTAGCCGACGCCGCGCAACGTGTGCAGCAGCCGCGGCTGCGTGGTGTCGACCTTCTTGCGCAGGTACGAGACGTAGGACTCGACGACGTTGGCGTCTCCGCCGAAGTCGTACTGCCAGACGTGGTCCAGGATCTGCGCCTTGGACAGCACGCGCCCGGGGTTCTGCATGAAGTACCGCAGCAGCTTGAACTCGGTCGGCGACAGCTGGACCGGCGAGCCGGCCTTCCACGCCTCGTGGCTGTCCTCGTCGAGCTCGAGGTCGGCGAAGGAGAGCCGGCCGCTGCGCGCGGCCGAGCCGTCGCCGCTGCCGGTCCGGCGCAGCACCGCCCGGATGCGGGCGACGACCTCCTCGAGGCTGAACGGCTTGGTGACGTAGTCGTCGCCGCCGAGCGTGAGCCCCTGCACCTTGTCCTCGGCGGCGTCGCGCGCGGTGAGGAAGAGCACCGGCGTCCGGCTGCCGCCGCCGCGCAGCGAGCGCAGGACGTCGAAGCCGTCCATGCCCGGCATCATCACGTCGAGCACGAGCAGGTCCGGGCCGAAGCTGCGCGCGGCCTCGAGCGCCGACACGCCGTCGGCGGCCGTCTGCACCTCGAAGCCGGCGAACCGCAGGCTCGCCGCCAGCAGCTCGAGGATGTTCGGCTCGTCGTCGACCACCAGGATGCGGGCCTCGGGCCGGCCCGTCGTCGCGCTCACGCGCGCAGTCTGGCGCCCCGGCCTGCCCGGTGCCTGGACGTCGGCTGTGAGCAGCCTGTGAGCGCCTCAGCTGCCGCCGGCTGTCGTGGCGATGCCGCCGTCGACCGGGAGAACGGCTCCGGTCACGTACGCGCCGGCCCGGCTGGCCAGGTAGACGGCGACGCCGGCCATGTCGTCGGCCCGGCCGATGCGGCGCAGCGGCGCCGAGGCGGCGATGTGCTCGCCGAAGGCGTCGAGCGTCGCGGCCATCATCTTCGAGGGGAACGGCCCGGGGGCGACGGCGTTGACCGTGATGGCCTGCGGCCCGAGCTCCTTGGCGAGGTGCCGGGTCAGCTGGTGCACCGCCGCCTTGCTCGAGGAGTACGCGTACGTCGGCAGCACCGGCACGTGGATGCCGTCGATGCTGCCGACGTTGATGATCCGCGCCGGGTCGTCCGGGGTCGCGGCCGCCTTCAGCGCCGGGAGGAACGCGCGCACGAGGAAGAATGGCGACGTGAGGTTGAGGTCGAGCACCTTGTCCCACGCCGACTCGGGGTAGCTCTCGAGCGGCTCGCCCCACGTCGCGCCGGCGTTGTTGACGAGCACGTGCAGCTCGGGCGCCTGCGCGGTCACCTCCTGCGCCAGCCGGATGCACTCGTCCTCGCGCGACAGGTCGGCCGGCACCGCGACGACGTCGCCGAACGCGGCGAGCTCCTCGCGCGCCGACTCGCACGCGTCGGCCTTGCGGGAGCTGATCCACACGCGCGCCCCGGCCTGGAGCAGGCCGCGGGCCATCATCATCCCGATGCCACGGGTGCCGCCCGTGACGACGGCGTTCTTGCCGGTGAGGTCGAAGAGGTCCATGGCGCGGGAGTCTCGCGGAGGCCGTCCCGCACCCGGCCGTCGGGTCGGCGACGGGTGAGGTCCCGGCACGTGCCCGGTAAGTCCGACGTCACCCGAACGACTCTGGACCGTCACAGGCTCGTCGTGCATGCTTCCCAGGCCCAGACCGCTGGAGGCCCGCATGACCGCCTCGCGTCCCGACCGCCTCGCCCCGTTGTCGCTGGCGCCGCTGCCCCGTCCCACCGGGCTGCGTTCGCTCGTCCGCACGGCCGCCGTCTCGCTCAACCGCGGCGCGCTCGTCAACGCCCGCGAGGCCGTGTGGGAGGCCCAGCTGCGCGCGTGGCAGCGTCGCCAGGCGGTGCAGGCGCTCGAGGCCGCGCGCCCGGCGCCGCCGGCCCGCCGGCACGCCTGAGCGCGCCGCGTCAGCTCGCGACCGCCAGTCCCAGCGCCGCGGCCAGCACGCACGCGGTGAGGGTGCCGACGACGTTCGCGGTCGCCGCGCGCCCGGCCCCGTGCTCGGCCAGCGCCACCGTGTCGACGGCCCAGGTCGACAGCGTCGTGAAGCCGCCGAGCAGCCCGGCCGTCGCCACGGCGGCGGTGCGCTCGTCCACCGTCCCGCTGTCGGCTGCGCCGAGCACCACCCCGGCGAGCAGCGACCCGAGCACGTTGACGCCGAGCGTCGCAGCGGGGAACGGGCCGGGCCACCGCCGCGACACCGCCACGGTCGCGAGGTGCCGCAGCACCGCGCCGACTCCCGCGGCGAGGGCGACGAGCACCGCGACGGTCACCGGCGGCCGGCCCGCAGGCCGGCGGCGCCGGCGGCCAGGCCCGCGACCGCGCTGAGCACCACGAGCGCGGCCGCGGCGAGCGGGGCGCCGTCGTCCGCGCGGACGACGGCAGCCGACGCGACACCGGACATGGTCGTGAAGGCGCCCAGCACGCCCGTCCCGAGCGCGGGGAGCAGCCAGACCGGCCCCCGGCCGGGCAGCCGTGCGAGCAGCAGGCCCAGCAGCAGCGCACCCACCGTGTTCGCGACCGCGACACCCCACGGCAGGGCGCCGTCGCTCGGCAGGGCGACTGTCAGCAGGTGCCGGCAGAGGCCGCCGGCGCACCCGCCGGCGAACACGGCGGCGGCCACGGCAGGCCCGGGCTGCGACCCGGCGGACGACGTCGGCACCGGGCCATCCTCGCCCGTCGGCGGGCTCTAGGACACGATCCGCCGGTGCACCCCGACCGCAGGCTCGCCGACTACCTCGTCCCCGAGCTGCTGCAGCAGCTCGGCGAGGCCGTCACCGTCATCGGCCCGGACTGGCGCTACCGCTACGTCTCGCCGCGCGCGGCCGAGATCATCGGCCGGCCGGTCGAGGAATGCGTCGGCGCCGTGGTGTGGGAGATGTTCCCCGACGTCGTGGGCACCCTGGCGCACGAGGCGTGCGTCCGGGCGATGGAGTCACGGACGCGCGAGACGCTGGTCTGGTGGTTCGGCACGGTCGGGCGCTGGTTCGAGCAGCACGCGCTCCCGGTGGCCGACGGCCTGGTCGTCTACGTGCACGACATCACCGACCGGCTCGACGAGTCGCTGCGCGCCGAGCAGCTCACGGCCGCGGGCGAGGCGATCGCCGGCGCGGTGACCGTCGAGCAGGTCAACTCCGCTCTGGTGCAGCACGTGCACCCGCTGGTCGGCGCCTCGGGCGGCACGATCCTGCTCGCCGACGAGGAGCGCGGCGTCATGCAGGCCCTCGGCTGGGCCGGCATGGACGACCAGGCGATCGCGGTCTGGTCGGACTTCCCGCTCGACACGTCCGCGCCGAGCACCACGGTGCACCGCAGCGGCGACCCGCTGTTCCTCGAGGGTCTCGACGCGGTCCGGTCCCGCTTCCCCCGGGTCGCGGACGAGCTCGAGCGCAACGGGCGCGTCGCGGTGGCCACGCTGCCGCTCGTGAGCGCCGGTCTGCGGCTCGGCGCCTGGTCGCTCGTCTTCGACCGCCCGGTGGTGCCGTCGGCCGACCGCCGGTTCCTCGCCACGACCGCGGCGATGGTCGCGCAGGCGCTGCTGCGCGCCCGGCTGCTCGACGCCGAGCGCCGCAGCGTGGCCCAGCTGCAGCGCAGCCTGCTGCCGCGCACGGTCGCCGAGGTGCCCGGCCTCGACCTGGCGGTCCGCTACGCCGCGGGCGACGCGGCGGTCGAGGTCGGCGGCGACTGGTACGACGTCGTGCCGCTCGCCGAGGGGGCCGTGGGGCTCGTGATGGGCGACGTCGAGGGGCACGACGTCGAGGCCGCGGCGTGCATGGGGCTCGTGCGCAGCGCCGTCCGCGCGTACGCCGCCGAGGGCCACCCGCCCGCGATCGTCATGCAGCTCGCCGACCGGTTCGTGGCGGACGTCGGGCTCGACCGCATCGTCACCGTGTCGTTCGCGCACCTGCACCCGGTGGAGCGGCTCATCACGACCGTGAGCGCGGGCCACCTGCCCGTGTCCGTCGTCTCGCCGGATGGCGCCTACCGGCAGATCCCGACCGACATCGGCCCGCCGCTCGGCGTGTCGGACGATCCGGGGGTGTGGCCGGAGACGACGAGCTCGGTGCCCACGCACGGCGTGCTCGCGGCCTTCACGGACGGGCTGGTCGAGTCACGCGACAGCGACATCGACGCCGGGCTGGGCCAGGTGCGCGACGTGCTCGTCGCCCACCGCGACGACCCCGTCGACGACCTCGCCGACGCGCTGCTGGGGGCGCGCAGCGCGCGCAGCCACGACGACGTCGCGCTGCTCGTCGGGCGGCTGACCGCCGACGAGCCGGCCGAGCGCCGCTTCACGCGGCGCGTGCCCGCGACGTCGGCGTCGGTGCCGCTGGCAAGGCGCTCCACCCGCCAGCTGCTGCGGGAGTGGGACGTGCCGGCCGACGCCATCGCGCGCGTCGAGCTGGTGGTCAGCGAGCTCGTCACGAACGCCGCCCGGCACAGCGAGGACGCCGTCGAGGTGGTGCTCGCCTGCCGCGACGACTCGGTGCTGCGCGTGGAGGTGGCCGACACCAGCCACCGGCTGCCCGTCGTGCCCGAGGCCGACGTCGACGAGGAGTCGACCAGCGGGCGCGGCCTCGTCCTGGTCGAGGCCGTCGCCGACCGCTGGGGCGTCGAGTCGCTGGGCCTGAGCAAGCGCGTGTGGGCCGAGGTCGAGGTCGACCGATAGCGTGCCCGCCGCCGGGCGGCCCGGCGGACGGGAGGCACGTGCGGTGACCGACGAGGGCGCCCGCCGGTCGGCGGCGCCGTCCCTGCGCGAGCTGGCCGCGGAGCTGCGCGACCGGACCGCTGCCGCGCGCCGGGGCGGTGACGAGCGGTCGCGCCAGCGGCACGTCGACCGCGGCAAGCTGCTGGTGCGCGACCGGGTCGACCGGCTGCTCGACCCGGGCTCGCCGTTCCTCGAGCTGTCGCCGCTCGCGGCCACCGGCATGTACGACGACGCCGTACCCGCCGCGGGCGTCGTCACCGGCGTCGGGAGGGTCGCCGGCTGGGAGTGCGTCGTCGTCGCGAACGACGCCACCGTCAAGGGCGGCACCTACTACCCGATGACGGTGAAGAAGCACCTGCGCGCGCAGCAGGTCGCCCTCGAGAACCGGCTGCCGTGCCTGTACCTCGTCGACTCCGGCGGCGCCTTCCTGCCGCTGCAGGACGAGGTCTTCCCCGACCGCGAGCACTTCGGCCGCATCTTCTTCAACCAGGCCAGCCTGTCGGCGCAGGGCATCCCGCAGCTCGCGGCGGTGCTGGGCTCGTGCACCGCCGGCGGCGCGTACGTGCCGGCGATGAGCGACGAGACCGTCATCGTCCGCGAGCAGGGCACGATCTTCCTGGGCGGGCCGCCGCTGGTGAAGGCGGCGACCGGCGAGGTCGTCACCGCCGAGGACCTCGGCGGCGGCGACGTGCACGCACGCACCAGCGGCGTCGTCGACCACCTGGCGGGAGACGACGACGAGGCGCTCGCCGTGCTGCGCAGCATCGTCGGAACGCTCGAACGGCCGATGCCGCAGGGCTTTCCGCAGCACGAGCCGGAGGAGCCGGCCGAGGACCCCGAGAGCCTGTACGACGTCGTGCCGAGCGACCTGCGCACGCCGTACGACGTGCGCGAGGTCATCCGGCGCGTGGTCGACGGGAGCCGGCTGCACGAGTTCAAGGCGCTGTACGGCGACACCCTGGTCTGCGGCTTCGCGCGGATCTGGGGCTATCCCGTCGGCATCGTCGCGAACAACGGGATCCTGTTCAGCGAGAGCGCCCTGAAGGGCGCGCACTTCATCGAGCTGTGCAACTCGCGCGGTGTGCCGCTGGTGTTCCTGCAGAACATCACCGGGTTCATGGTCGGCCGGGAGTACGAGAACCGCGGTATCGCCAAGGACGGCGCGAAGCTCGTGACGGCGGTGGCGTGCAGCGTCGTCCCGAAGTTCACCGTCGTCGTCGGCGGCTCGTTCGGCGCCGGCAACTACGGCATGTGCGGCCGCGCCTACGACCCGCGCTTCCTGTGGACCTGGCCCAACTCGCGGACCTCCGTGATGGGCGGCGAGCAGGCCGCCTCGGTGCTCGCCACGGTGCGCCGCGACGGCATCGAGGCCCGCGGCGGCGAGTGGACCGCGGCGGAGGAGGAGGCGTTCAAGGCGCCGATCCGCGAGCAGTACGAGCGGCAGGGCTCGCCGTACTACGGCACCGCGCGGCTGTGGGACGACGGCGTCATCGACCCCGTCGACACCCGCCGCGTCCTCGGCCTCGGGCTCGCCGCCGCGGCGAACGCCCCCGTCCCGGCGCCGCGCTACGGCGTCTTTCGGATGTGAGTCGGGTGCCCTCCGTGACCGCCCGCCCCTTCGGGTCCCTGCTCGTCGCGAACCGCGGTGAGATCGCCGTGCGCGTGCTGCGCTCCGCGCGTGCCGCCGGCCTGCAGACGGTCGCCGTCTACTCCGACGCCGACCGCGAGGCGCCGCACGTGCGCGAGGCCGACGTCGCCGTCCGGCTCGGCCCGGCGCCGGCGACCGACTCGTACCTGAACGTCGAGGCGCTGCTGCAGGCGGCCCGACGCTCCGGCGCCGAGGCGGTGCACCCCGGCTACGGCTTCCTGTCCGAGCGGGCGCACTTCGCCCGCGCCTGCGACGCGGCGGGTCTGGTGTTCGTCGGGCCGCCGGCCGACGTCATCGACCGGATGGGGCGCAAGGACGTCGCGCGGCACGTCGCGGTCGTGGCCGACGTGCCGGTGGTGCCCGCCGTCGAGGAGAGCACGGCGGACGAGCCCGGTGCTGCAGACGCTGCGCTCGCCGCGCGCGCCGCCGACGAGGTCGGGTTCCCGCTGCTCGTGAAGGCCGCCGCCGGCGGCGGCGGGAAGGGGATGCGCGTCGTCCGCACGGCCGCTGAGCTGCCTGCGGCGCTGGCTGCCGCGCGCCGGGAGGCGAGCAGCGCCTTCGGCGACGCCACGATGCTGCTCGAGCGCTACGTCGAGCGCGGCCGGCACGTCGAGGTGCAGGTGCTCGCCGACGCGCACGGTGGCGTCGTGCACCTCTACGAGCGGGACTGCTCCTCGCAGCGCCGGCACCAGAAGGTGCTCGAGGAGGCGCCCGCGCCGACCATCAGCGGCGAGCTGCGGGAGCGGCTGACCTCGGCGGCGGTGCGGCTGTCCCGCGAGGTCGGCTACGTCAACGCCGGCACGGTGGAGTTCCTCGTCGACGACGCGACCGGCGACGCCTTCTTCCTGGAGATGAACACCCGGCTGCAGGTCGAGCACCCGGTCACCGAGCTCGCCGTGCAGGTCGCCGGCGCGCCGCTCGACCTGGTCCGCCTGCAGCTCGACGTCGCACAGGGCCGCCCGCTGCCGTTCGCGCAGGACGACGTCGCGCTGCGCACGTGCGCCATCGAGGCACGCGTCTACGCCGAGGACCCGGCGGCGGGGTTCCTGCCGCAGGCCGGCGTGGCGCAGGTGGTCCGCTGGTCGGGGCGGGCCCGCGTCGACCACGCGCTGGAGAGCGGCCAGGAGATCGGCACGCACTACGACCCGATGCTCGGCAAGGTCATCGCGTCCGGCCCGACCCGCGAGGCCGCCCGCCGCTCGCTGCTCGCCGCGCTCGACGACACCGCCGTGCTCGGGCTGACGACGAACCTGGGCTTCCTGCGCCGGCTGGTCGCCTCCGACGCCTTCCGCGACGCCGCGGTCGACACCGCCTGGCTCGACCGTGCCGCGGCGCAGGGACCGGTGCTGCCGGCCGAGCCGTCCGACACCGCGCTGGTGCTCGCCGCGTGGGCCGTTGCCGCCGACCCGCCCGGACGCCGGCCCGACCACCCGTTCGGCGCGCTCGACGGCTTCCGCGTCGCCGGCCCGCCCGCCCCCGTCGTCGTCGAGCTCGACGAGGGCGACCAGCGGCACGTCGTGCACGTCGACCTGGCCGGTCGCGTGGCGACGGGCGAGCGCGCCTACGAGGTGCACCCGCTGGCGGCCGGGTCGGGGCTCGTGCGGCTCGAGGTCGACGGCGTGCTCGTCGAGAGCGAGGTCGTGCGCGACGCGCACGGCGTCACCGTCGCCCACCACGGCGAGGCGCACCGCTTCTCGGTGCCCGACGCCTTCGGGCCGGCGGGCGGGGCAGCCGCGTCGGACGGCACCGTGGCGGCGCCGATGCCGGGTGTCGTGCTCGCCGTCCACGTCGCCGAGGGCGATCGCGTCGAGCAGGGCGCCGTGCTCGGCGTGCTCGAGGCGATGAAGATGGAGCTGTCGCTGAGCGCGCCGGTCACCGGCGTCGTGCAGCTCGTCGGGGCCGCCGCCGGCGACCGCGTCGCGCTGGGCGACGCGCTGTTCGAGGTGCGCCCCGACGCGGGCGAGTAGCAGGAGGCGGGATGAGGTCACCGCAGCGCGTGCCGCTCGAGGGGCTGCCCGCGCGCGTCGAGGTGTACGAGGTCGGCCCGCGCGACGGCCTGCAGAACGAGTCGACGGTCGTGCCGGTGCAGACCAAGGCCGAGTTCGTCCGGCGGCTGGTCGCAGCCGGGCTGCGCACGGTCGAGACGACGAGCTTCGTGTCGCCGAGGTGGGTGCCGCAGCTGGCCGACGCCGGTGAGCTGCTCGACGCCGTCGCCGCCGACCTCGACGGCGTGCGCGCTCCGGTGCTGGTGCCCAACGAGAAGGGCCTGCTGCGCGCCCTGGACAAGGGCGTCCGCGAGATCGCCGTGTTCGCGAGCGCGACCGAGAGCTTCGCGCAGCGCAACCTCAACCGCTCGCTGACCGATCAGTTCGAGATGTTCGAGCCGGTCGTGCGCGGTGCACGCGACGCGGGCCTCGACGTGCGCGGCTACGTGTCGATGTGCTTCGGCGACCCGTGGGAGGGCGAGGTCCCGGTCGAGCAGGTCGTTGGCGTCGCGCGTCGGCTGCACGAGCTCGGGTGCACCGAGATCAGCCTGGGCGACACCATCGGCACCGGCACGCCGGGCCACGTCACGGCCCTGCTGACGGCGCTCGGCGCGGCCGGCGTCCCGGTCGAGCAGACCGCCGTGCACTTCCACGACACCTACGGGCAGGCGCTGGCGAACACGCTGACCGCCCTGCGCGCCGGCGTCACCACGGTCGACGCGAGCGCCGGTGGCCTCGGCGGGTGCCCGTACGCGAAGAGCGCCACCGGCAACCTCGCCACCGAGGACCTCGTCTGGATGCTCGACGGGCTGGGCGTGCACACCGGCGTCGACCTGCAGGCGCTGGCCGCCACCAGCGGCTGGATGGCCGGGCGACTCGGCCGGCCGAGCCCGTCGCGCACGGTGCAGGCGCTCGCGCAGGTCTGACCGGTGCCGGGCGGCGCCGCGCTGCTGGCCGCTCCCGAGATGGGCGGGCGGCTGAGCACCGCCGTCGACGGCGAGCTGGTGTCGTGGCGCGTCCGCTCGCTCGACCAGCGCCGCGACGGCGCGACGGCGTCCTACCTCGCGTGGGTGCGCGACGGCGCGGGGCAGCGCGCGGTGCACCTCGGTGCGACGAGCCGCCCCGTGGCCGGGGTCGCGCCGCCGACCGGCGTGCACGTGTGGAGGTGGCCGCACGACCCCGAGCTGCCGGGCCTCGCCGCCGCCTGTCGACCGTCGCGCGTCGCGGCGCTGATCGGGTCGGCGGCCGCCCCACCGGTGCTCCGCGTCGTGACCTACCGGCCAGGGCGTCGCGCCGTCGTCGAGGCGTCGTCCGCCGGACGCCGGTGGTTCCTCAAGGTGCTGCCGCCGTCGTCGGCCGCCGCGGTCGAGGTGCGGCACGCCGTCCTCGCCGGGTGCGGTCTGCCGGTCGCGCGTGTCGACGCGCGCACCGACGACGGCCGCCTGCTGCTGCCGGCGCTGCCGGGGACGCCGGCCCGCGCGCGCCTCCGCGGCGGTGGCGCGGCACCGGGCGGGCGCGAGCTGCTGGCGCTGCTCGAGCTCCTGCCGCCTCCGCTGCTCGAGCTGCCCGCCCGTGCGTCCTGGTCCGACGGCGCCGAGCACTACGCGGCGGCCGCGGCCCGCGCCCTGCGCTCTGCCGGCCGCCGCGACGACGCCGTGCGCGCCGAGCGGCTGGCCGCCAAGGTGACCGCTCTGCTGGCGGGCGCCCCGCCGGGCGAGGATCCCGTGCACGGCGACCTGCACGAGGGCCAGCTGCTGCTCGACGACGCCGGCCGGGTCTCCGGGGTGCTCGACGTCGACCGGGCCGGCCGCGGGCGGCGGGCCGACGACCTGGCCTGCCTGCTCGCGCACCTCGACGTCCTGGCGCTGCTGCCGGGGTGGCCGGCCGCCTCCGTGCGAGGTCGCCGGGCGGAGTGGCACACGGCGTTCGCCGCCGCCGTCGACGGCGAGGAGCTCGCGGCCCGGACCGCCGGCGTGCTGCTCTCACTCGCGACCGGGCCGTACCGCGTGCAGCAACGGGACTGGGCGGCCCACACGGCCGACCGGCTGGCCGCCGCGGAGGCGGCACTCGCCCTCCGGTGACCGTTCCGTCCCGGACGCGCCTCGGCCGCCGGGTTCAGACCGGCTCGCCGGCGGCCGACAGGTACAGGGAGCGCCCTGCCGCTCGACAGGAGGAGAGCCATGCACCAGCTGCCCACGGGCGCGAGCGACCCGTCGGCGCTCGAGCTGCTCCGGACCGAGCTCGAGGACGACGGGATCGTCACCGAGGTCATCCGGCCGGCGGCGATCGTCCCGGAGTCAGCGGCCCGCGCGATCGTGCGGGAGCTCGAGACCCGGTCGCCGGCGCACGGCGGCGTCTGGACCACGACGACGCGCGTGTGGAACCGCTACCAGGGGCCCGGCGTGGACGAGCTCGGCCAGCCGACCGCCCCGCTGGTCGGCCGCATGGAGGTCGCGTACGGCACGCCCACCCGGTACGAGATCACGATCTACCGGGCGACGCTCACCAGCGTCGGCACGGCGGCCGGCTGGACCGTCGAGTCGCTGTGCGACGAGCCGCTGGCCTTCGGCGGGCTGCGCCTGGCGACCTGCCCGCGGGCCAGCCTGCGCCCGCCGCCCAAGCCGTTCCGCTTCGGCGGGCAGCGCACCCCACTGCGCTGAGGCCGCGCGACCGACCCGGCGGTCGGGTGCCAGGACCGGCACGGACGCGTGACATCTGTCGCAGGCCGCTTCCCTCCGCGCGTGGCGGCAGGCAGTGTGGGGCAGGTAGCCGCCGGCCCCCGACGGAATCCACGCCTCCTGCTCCCGCCAGAGCGACCCGCGAGCCCACCGGCTCCCCGTGCCCGAGGAGACGAGATGACCAGCGTGTCCGCAGAGTCCGAGTCGTTCGCCGAGGAGCTGCAGGTGCGGGCGGCTGAGGCGAGCACCGCGGTGCAGGCCGCCGAGCTGCTCGGGGACGACCTGGTCGCCACCATCGCGGCCAGCGACCTGGCCGACCTGCGCTCGCTGGCCGCGCGCAACGACGTCGAGCTCGACGAGGTCGTGCTCGGCGAGCAGCCGCAGGTCTGACCGTCGCTGAGCGCCCGGTCGCGGCAGGCGTCAGCCGCGCGCTGCCTGGGCACGCTGTGCGGCAGGCGCGGACCGCCGCGCGACCGACCGACCTCAGCGGAGCGTCACCATGAGCGAGCACCAGAGCAGCGGCCAGGCCCCGGCGACCGGCGGACCCGGCGCCGCGTCGGCGGGCGTCCCGTCCGGCGCCGCGCCGTCCGGTGCGGTCTCGGCGGGGCAGGAGCCCGAGGATCGCCGCGACGACGTCGTCGCCGTCGAGCGCGGTCCGCAGTCCGGCGGGGAGGCGGTCCGGGCGGTGCCCGGCAGGCCGCCCGGCCCGGCGGTGCCCCCGGTCCCGACGCCCGGCGCCGCGCCCGGCGTGACGGTCCCCGGCGTGCAGGCGGCGCAGGCCGCCAGCCCCGACGACGGCATTCCCGCCGGCGAGAAGACGCCGGGCAGCGACGCGTCGGTGAGCTCGCCCGGCTCGTGGACGGCGATCGCGGTCCCCGGCAAGCCCGACGGCGAGGTCGACACCCGCGCGCGGTAGCGGGGCCGGGCGGCGGCCGTAGCCTGGGAGGTCGTGACCGCCCCCGCTCCCGCCACCGACGCGCGGTCAGCCCTGCGCGAGGCGGCCCGCCGGCGCACCTTCGCCGTCATCAGCCACCCCGACGCCGGCAAGTCGACGCTCACCGAGGCGCTCGCGCTGCACGCCCGGGTCATCCAGGAGGCCGGCGCGATCCACGGCAAGGCCGGTCGCAGGAGCACGGTGTCCGACTGGATGGACATGGAGAAGGCCCGCGGCATCTCCATCAGCTCGGCGGCGCTGCAGTTCTCCTACGCGGACGCCGTCATCAACCTGCTCGACACCCCGGGCCACGCGGACTTCTCCGAGGACACCTACCGCGTGCTCGCCGCCGTCGACTGCGCCGTGATGCTGCTCGACGCGGCGAAGGGCCTCGAGCCGCAGACGATGAAGCTGTTCGACGTCTGCAAGCACCGCGGCATCCCGGTGATCACGGTCGTCAACAAGTGGGACCGCCCGGGCCTCGAGGCGCTCCAGCTCATGGACGAGATCCGCGACCGCACCGGTCTCGAGCCGACCCCGCTCACCTGGCCGGTCGGCATCGCCGGCGACTTCCGCGGCGTGCTCGACCGCGCGACCGGTGAGTT
This sequence comes from Actinomycetes bacterium, assembly GCA_046565705.1. GTDB lineage: Bacteria > Actinomycetota > Actinomycetes > Mycobacteriales > SCTD01 > DATLGD01. The sequence goes on along the minus strand of JBKHYE010000114.1, from coordinate 52,971 downwards.
CATCCGGTTCACCCGCACCGCGGGCGGCGCGACCGTCGCGCCGGAGGAGCGGCTGCCTGCCGAGGTCGCCGCCGCGCGGGAGGGCGACGCCTGGACCACGGCGGTCGAGGAGGCCGAGCTGCTCGGCGCCATGGGCCAGGACCACGACCAGGACGCGTTCCTCGCCGGCCGGACGACGCCGGTGCTGTTCGGGTCCGCCGTGCTGAACTTCGGCGTCCGCCAGCTGCTCGACACGCTGCTGGCGCTCGCGCCGCCGCCGGGTGCGCGCGAGGACCAGAAGGGCGAGCCGCGGCCGGTCGAGGCGCCGTTCAGCGCCTTCGTCTTCAAGATCCAGGCCGGCATGGACTCCCACCACCGCGACCGGCTGGCGTACGTGCGGGTGTGCTCCGGTGTCTTCGAGCGCGGCACCGTCGTCACGCACGCCGCGACCGGCAAGCCGTTCGCCACCAAGTACGCCCAGCAGGTCTTCGGGCGTGACCGCGAGACCGTCGACGTCGCCTACCCGGGCGACGTCGTCGGCCTGGTCAACGCCAGCGCGCTGCGGGTCGGCGACAGCCTCTACGTCGACGAGCCGGTCGTCTTCCCGCCGATCCCGAGCTTCGCGCCGGAGCACTTCGCGGTCTGCCGCGCGGTCGACTCCGGCCGCTACAAGCAGTTCCGGCGCGGCATCGAGCAGCTCGAGCAGGAGGGCACCGTGCAGGTCCTGCGGTCGGACCTGCGCGGCGACCAGGCGCCGGTGCTCGCCGCCGTCGGCCCGATGCAGTTCGAGGTGGCCGAGCACCGGATGGCGACCGAGTTCGGCGCGCCGGTGACGCTGACCCGGCTCGACTACTCCGTCGCGCGCCGCACCGACGCCCGCTGGGCCAAGGTGCTCGACGCCGAGAGCGGCGTCGAGGTGCTGGAGCGGACCAGCGACGGCGCACTGCTGGCGCTGCTCGGCGGCACGTGGCGGCTGCAGCGGGTGCTGCGGGACCACCCGGACGTGGTGCTCGAGCCGTTGGTGGCCGGGAGCGCACCCGCGGGCAGCTGAGCGCGCCGGTAGGGTCGCCGCCAGCGTCCGGCCCGCCGGTCTCTGACCCGGTGACCCCTGTCGAGGAGCCCTGCTCATGAACCGCCCCGCCGTGTGGCGCGCCCTGGTCGCCCTGCTCGTGGTGGGGCTGACCGGCTTCTTCGCGGTGACGAAGGACCCCAAGCTGGGCCTCGACCTGCGCGGCGGCACCCAGATCGTGCTCGAGACGAGGGACTCGCCGACCACGGAGGCCGACGCCGAGGCCACCGACCGGGCGCTCGAGGTGCTCCGCCGCCGGGTCGACGCCCTGGGCGTCGCCGAGCCCACGCTGGCGCGCTCCGGCACCAACCGGATCATCGTCGAGCTGCCCGGGGTCGACGACCCGGCCGCCGCCGAGGAGGCGGTCGGCCGGACCGCGCAGCTGACGTTCCACCCGGTGCTCGGCCCCGGCGACCCGAGCGCCCTGCCGCCGGAGCAGCAGGAGCAGCTCGCCGGGCAGCCGCAGCTGCCGATCCCGTCGCCGTCGGTGGAGGAGGTGCCGGTCGAGCCGGGCACCGAGGGCACGCAGAGCCCCGCTCCGACCACGAGCCCGACGGCCGCACCGCTCGTCGACGCGCCCGCGATGGAGCCGGTCGCCTTCACGCAGGCGACCTCGCCGTCCCCGTCGCCGTCCCCGACGGACTCCCGCGAGTCTGCGGGAGAGCTCGAGGGCGACCAGGCCGACGAGGATGACACCGAGCTGCGGGACCCGGTGCAGTTCGACCCCACGCAGGAGCAGAGCCTGCTCTCCGACCAGGACGACGTCATCCGGATCGGCCCCGCCGCGCTGACCGGTGAGGGCGTCGGGGACGCCGCCGTCGTCGCCGACCAGACGACCGGCGTCGGCCGGTACGTCTCCATCGAGTTCCGGGGCGACGGCGGCCGGGAGTGGGAGCGCATCACCGCGGAGGCCGCCTGCCAGCCGCCGGGCGACCCGCGGCGGCGCATCGCGATCGTGCTCGACGGCGCCGTGATCTCCTCGCCGCAGGTCGAGACCAGCGTGCAGTGCGGCGTCGGCATCCAGGGCGGCAGCACCCAGATCACCGGCGACTTCACCCAGGAGGAGGCGCAGAACCTCGCCGTCCTCATCAAGGGCGGTGCGCTGCCGGTGCCGGTCGAGACGATCAGCCGCTCGTTCGTCGGCCCGACGCTCGGCGAGGACGCGATCGACGCCAGCTGGAAGGCCGGCATCATCGGCGTCGCCCTGACCGGGCTGTTCCTGGTGCTCGTCTACCGGCTCGCCGGCTTGCTGGCCGCGATCGCGCTGGCGTCGTACGGCGTCATCTCCTACGGCACGCTCGTCGCTCTCGGCGCCACGCTGACGCTGCCGGGCCTCGGCGGTCTGCTGCTGTCCGCCGGTCTGGCCATCGACGCCAACGTGCTGGTCTTCGAGCGCACCCGCGAGGAGTTCGCCGCGCGCAAGGGCGGCCGGCTCATCGCCGCGCTCGACAGCGGCTTCTCCAAGGCGTTCAGCGCCATCGCCGACTCCAACGTCACGACGCTGCTGGCGGCGGCGCTGCTGTTCTTCCTCGCCGCCGGCCCGGTCCGCGGCTTCGGTGTGACGCTGACGATCGGTGTGCTCGCCTCGATGGTGTCGGCGCTGCTCGTCACCCGCGTGCTGGCCGAGTTCGCGGTCAAGCGGGGCATCGTCTTCCGGCGGCCGAAGCTGTCCGGGTTCGGCACCCTCGGCCGGTTCCGCGAGTTCCTCGAGCGACGGCAGCCCGACCTCATGGGCAAGAGCCGGATGTGGATCACGATCTCGGTGGTCTTCGTGCTCATCGCGATCGCCGGCATGTTCGTCCGTGGCTTCAACTTCGGCGTCGAGTTCACCGGTGGCCGGGTGGTCGAGTACGCCACCAGCGAGGACGTGTCGGTCAGCGATGCGCGCAAGGCCGTGTCGGAGGCCGGGTTCCCGACCGCCGTCGTGCAGGAGGCCGGCGACCCGGAGGACCCGAACATCGCGGTGCGCACCGGCGACATCAGCGCCGAGGACGAGCAGCGCATCGCCGCCGCCCTGGCGGACGTCGGCGGCGAGCTGACGCTCGAGCGCGACGACACGATCGGGCCGACGCTGGGCACCGAGCTGCGCACCAAGGCGATCATCGCGCTGGCCATCGCGCTGCTCGCGCAGCTGATCTACCTGGCGGTCCGCTTCCGCTGGACGTTCTCGAGCGCCGCGGTGATCGCGATGTTCCACGACGTGCTCATCGTCGTCGGCGTCTTCGCCTGGCTGCAGAAGCCGATCGACTCGATCTTCCTCGCGGCGGCGCTGACGATCATCGGTGTGTCGATCAACGACTCGATCGTCACCCTCGACCGCATCCGCGAGACGTGGGGCGCGCACCGCACGCGGCCGCTGCCGGGCATCGTGAACTCGGCGATCCTGTCGACGGCGCCGCGCACCATCAACACCGGTCTCGGTGCGATGTTCATCCTGGCCGCGCTCGCCGTGCTGGGCGGCGACTCGCTGCAGGACTTCGCGATCGCGCTGCTCGTCGGTCTGCTGGTCGGCACCTACTCCTCGGCCTTCCTGTGCTCGCCGCTGGTGCTGCTGTTCGAGAAGCGCAGCAAGCAGCCGCCGCCGATGCCGAAGCGCAAGGGCTACACGAGCGCGAACACGCGCAAGCGCGGCCCGCAGCCGATCTTCCAGACGCGCGGCGGAGGCGCCCGCATCTGATCGCGTGACGACGAGGGGAGGACGAGGTGGACCAGGGGGTCAACCTCGTCCTGCTCGCAGCCTGCGTCGTCCTGCTCGTCAGCGTCGTCGCCGTCCGGCTGTCGAGCCGCACCGGCCTGCCGGTCCTGCTGGTCTACCTCGCCATCGGCCTGCTGGCCGGCGAGGCGGGCCTCGGCATCGAGTTCACCGACTACCGGCTGACGGCGGACCTGGGTCTGATCGCCCTGGCGGTCATCCTCGCCGAGGGCGGGCTCACCACCCGCTGGTCGACCATGCGCCCGGTGCTGCCGCACGCGCTGCTGCTGGCGACGCTGGGCGTGGGAGTGACCGTCGCCGTGGTCGCCGCGGCGGCGCACCTGCTGCTGGGTGTCGAACTGCGCACGGCGGTCATCCTCGGCGCGGTGATCGGCTCCACCGACGCGTCCGCGGTCTTCTCGGTGCTGCGCCGGCTGCCGCTGCGCAAGCGGGTCGGCGCGATGCTCGAGGCCGAGTCCGGGTTGAACGACGCGCCGGTGGCCGTGCTGGTCGTGCTCGCGTCGTCCGACGCATGGGGGGAGCAGTCGGTGTGGGCCGCCATCGGCGGCGTCGTCTTCCAGCTGGTCGTCGGAGCGGCCGCGGGCCTGCTGGTCGGGCGCCTCGGACGAGGTCTGCTCTCTCGGGTGGCACTGCCGTCCGCCGGCCTCTACCCGCTGGCCACGCTGGCGCTGGTGCTGCTGGCCTACTCGGGCACCACCGCGATCGGTGCGAGCGGGTTCATGGCTGCCTACCTGTCGGGCCTGGTGCTCGGCAACAGCCGGCTGCCGCACCAGCGGTCGGTCTTCGGCTTCGTCAGCTCGGTCGCGCTCATGGCGGAGGTCGGGCTGTACGTCCTGCTCGGGCTGCTCGCGTCTCCGGAGCGCCTGCCGGGCGCCCTCCCGCTGGCACTCGTGGTCGGGGCGGTGCTCGTCGTCCTGGCCCGGCCGCTCGCCGTGCTCGTCTCGCTGCTGCCGCTGGGTGTGCCGTGGCGGGAGCAGGGCTTCGTGGCGTGGGCGGGACTGCGCGGCGCGGTGCCGATCGTGCTCACCACGATCCCCGTCACCCAGCAGGTCCCGGACGCCGAGCGGGTGCTGGACGTCGTGTTCGTGCTCGTCGTCGTCTTCACGCTCGCGCAAGCGCCGACGCTGCCCCGTGTCGCGCGCCGACTGGGCGTGGACGACCCCGACCAGGTGCGAGAGCTCGAGGTGGAGACCGCACCTCTCGACGACCTGCGAGCCGACCTCGTGCGCGTGCGGATCGGCCCCGGGTCCCGACTGCACGGCGTCTACGTCGACGAGCTGCGGCTGCCGGCCGGGGCGCAGACGACGCTCATCGTCCGCGACGGCCGCCCGCTCGTCCCGGGCCCGAACACCGCGCTGCTGCGCGGCGACTCCGTGCTGTTCGTCGTCCCGAGCGAGGTGCGCGCCGAGGTCGAGGACCGGCTGCGCGCCGTCGCCCGGGGCGGGAAGCTGGCCCGCTGGCTGGGGGAGGGGTGACCCCGCGAGGGCGGTGAGCAGGGCCACCCCTCGACGCCGGCCCGTCCGGCGGCTAAGGTTCCCTTTACCTCAGTCGCCGATCGAGGAGCCCGTCCCGTGCTGGTCTGCCACTGCCGCGTCGTGAGCGAGCGCGCTGTCGACGCCGCGATCAGCGCCGGCGCGCGCGACGCCCGCTCCGTCGTCCGCGCGACGCACGCCGGCACCGGCTGCGGCGGCTGCCTGTCCTCCCTGCGCGCCCGCATCGAGCAGGCACTCGGGCCGGCGTCCTCCGACGCCACGTCGCCGGCTGCCGCTCTCGCAGGCTGAGCCGCGCGCCGCTAGCCTGCGGCCGTGGCCGTCGGTCGGTTCGGTCACGACAGGCCGCAGCACGCCGCAGTCGAGGAGGCACCGTGCAGGGCGACCCCGAGGTCATCGAGATCCTCAACGAGGTCCTGACCAACGAGCTCACCGCCGTCAACCAGTACTTCCTGCACGCGCGGATGCAGAAGAACTGGGGCTTCACCAGGCTCGGCGACTACACCTACGGCGAGTCGATCGACGAGATGAAGCACGCCGACCTGCTCATCGAGCGGATCCTGTTCCTCGAGGGGCACCCGAACGTGCAGCGGCTCGACCCGGTGCGCATCGGCGAGACGGTGCCCGAGCAGCTGGCGGCCGACCTCGGTGTCGAGGTGCACGCCATGGAGGCGCTGCGCCGCGGCATCGTCGTCTGCCAGGACAAGGCCGACACGGTGACCCGGCTGCTGCTCGAGGAGATCCTGAAGTCCGAGGAGGAGCACGTCGACTACCTCGAGACGCAGATCTCGCTCGTCGAGACGCTGGGCGAGCAGGCGTACCTGCAGCTGCAGGTCGATCCAGGCAGCCACTGACCCGGGAACGGGCCGTCCGCGGCGGGTGTTGTCCCGGTCAGCCCGCCTGACGCCCCCTGACACCTGGAGCGCCCTGTGCTGTTCTCCCGCCGCTCGACCGAGATGGTGACCCCGGAGCAGGCCCTGCCCGGCCGCCAGACCCCGATGCGGGTCGCGCCGACGCACGTCGTGCTCGGCACGCCGATGACCGGGCCGTGGCCCGAGGGGCTCGAGGTCGCGTACGTCGCCATGGGCTGCTTCTGGGGCGCCGAGCGCATCTTCTGGCAGATCGACGGCGTGCACTCGACCGCCGCGGGCTACGCCGGCGGCTACACCCCCCACCCGACGTACGAGGAGACCTGCACCAGCCGCACCGGCCACACCGAGGCGGTGCAGGTCGTCTACGACCCGGCGCGGGTGTCGTACGAGACGCTGCTCAAGGCGTTCTGGGAGAACCACGACCCCACCCAGTCCATGGGCCAGGGCAACGACATCGGCACGCAGTACCGCAGCGCGCTCTACACGACGACCGACGAGCAGGCCGACCTCGCCAAGCGCTCGCGTGACCGCTACCAGGCCGCGCTGACCGCCGCCGGCTACGGCGAGATCACCACCGAGATCCGCCCGTTCGCCGAGGCGGGGCCGTTCTACTACGCCGAGGACTACCACCAGCAGTACCTGCACAAGAACCCGCGCGGCTACTGCAACCACGGGTTCTGCCAGGTGGCGTACGACGTCGAGGCGCACGGCCAGGGGCCGGCGAAGGTCGAGCTGCCCGACGCCTGACGGGCGCGAGCGCGGCAGCCGTCGCGTCCACCTCGGCACGCGTGTGGTCCGCGGGGCCCGCTGAGGTCCCGCCCGTCCGCCCCGTCGTCAGGTGGACGGGTCGGGTGCCGGGCGCGGCGCCGTCTGGCAGCCTGGGCCGGTGAGGCCCTCCCGTGACGCCGTGCTGACCGGCACGGTCGTCGCGTGGATCGCCGTCGTGCTGGTCGCCGAGCGCGCCACCGCAGTGGCAGGCGTGACGGCGCAGCAGGTGCTGCTCGGCGTGCCGACGTGGCTGCTGCTCGTCGCGCTGCTGCGGCGCGAGAGCCCGCTGGTGCGCGCGCAGGTCGGCGTCGTCGTCGTGTTCGCCACGAGCGTGGAGTACGTCTTCTCGTGGTGGCTTGGCGTCTACGAGTACCGGATGGGAACGGTGCCGATGTTCGTCCCGCCGGGGCACGGGCTGGTCTACCTCGCGGCCCTGTCGTTCGGCCGCACCCGGTTCGCCCGCCGCCACGCGCGGCCGCTGCTCGGCGCGGTCCTCGTCGTCGGCGGGGTGTGGGCGCTGTGGGGGCTGGTGTGGTCCCCGCGGCCGGACGCGCTGGGCGCGTTCTGGTACGGCTGCCTGGTGCTGTTCGCCTGGCGCGGGCGCAGCCCGCTCGTGTACGTCGGCGCCTTCGGAGTCGTGAGCTACCTCGAGATCCTCGGGACCTCGCTGGGCACCTGGACGTGGGGCGCGGTCGACCCGGTGCTCGGCGTCGTCACGATCGGGAACCCGCCGAGCGGCATCGCCGGCGGCTACGCCTGGTTCGACGCCGCCGCGCTGGCCGCCGCACCGGCGCTCGTCGCCTGGTGGTCGCGGCGGCGCGCCGCCGTCCCGGTCGACCCGGACGAGGCCGACGCGCACAGCCGGCGCCCGCTGCGCGAGGCGGCCTGACCCGCGTTGCGGCGTGGCGCACCCGCCGACGCGGTGCAGGTCCCTAGCCTGCGGCCATGTCCCGCGGTCGGCACGCCAAGCGCTCCGGGCTGCTGGCACGGCTGATGCCGGGCCGGACGGCGCGCCGCGAGGCCGCCCGCCGGCAGGCGGTGCTGCTGCGGCAGGTCGCCGACGAGCTGCGCCACCTGCGCGAGCTGGCCGACGCGCACGCCGCCGCAGCGGCCGCCGCCGAGGCCCGCGCCGCCGCGGCGGAGCAGCGGGCCGCCGACGCGCAGAGCGCACTCGACAGCCTCCGCACCGAGGTCGCGCGGCTGCGCGAGGAGGTGCTCTGGGCGTGGGCCGAGGGGCGGCTGCCGTCGGCGTCGCTCGTCGACGGGCTCGTCGACGGGCTCGAGCCGCCGGCGAAGGTCATCGACCTGCGCGCAGCGTCGGCCGACCGCTGACCCGTCTCCGACAGACGGTCGAAACCCGCTCGTAGCGCGGTGTTCTCGCGCCCGGAACCTGCTCGGCGTGCACTGGTGCGCATGACCAGAACCCTCGAGCTCCCGGTCCCCCCGCCGCGCGCCCGTCGGCGTCGCCCGCGGCCGCCCGCCCCGCCGCCGTGGGCGTGCGAGAACTGCGCGACCGCGAACAGCGGCCGGCGCAAGCGCTGCACGGACTGCGGGACGACGCGCGACTGATCCGCGTCAGCCGGCCGCGTCGTTCTGCCGGCGACATCTGCAGTTCGGACACGTCAGGACGTGTCGGAACTGCAGATGTCGGACGAGTCCCGGCCCTCAGCCGGCGAGCAGCGCCAGGACCTCGTCGTGCAGCAGCCCGTTGGTGCAGACGACGCTGCCGCCGTCGGGCCGGGCGGCACCGGACAGGTCGGTGAAGCGCCCGCCCGCCTCCTCGACGACCACCTGCAGCGCGGCCAGGTCCCACAGCGAGACCTCCGGCTCGCACGAGACGTCGACCGCGCCCTCGGCGACGAGCACGTGCGACCAGAAGTCGCCGTAGGCCCGCGTGCGCCAGCACCGCCGGGTGAGCCCGAGCAGCCCGTCGAGGCGGCCGCGCTCCTCCCACCCCGACAGCGACGAGAACGACAGCGACGCGTCGGAGAGCGCACCGACCCGGCTGACGCGCAGCGCGCTCGCCGCCCGCTGCGAGGGGCCGGCGTGCGCGCCGAGGCCGCGGGCCGCCCACCAGCGCCGGCCGAGCGCCGGGGCGCTCACGACGCCGACGTCGACGGACCCCTCGACCTGCAGCGCGACGAGCGTCGCCCACACCGGGACGCCCCGGACGAAGCTCTTCGTGCCGTCGACCGGGTCGACGACCCACTGGCGGGGCCCCGCACCGGTCGAGCCGTGCTCCTCACCGAGCACGGCGTCGGCCGGCCGCAGGGCGGCCAGCAGCGCGCGGACGGCGTCCTCCACGGCGAGGTCGGCATCGCTGACCGGCGTCAGGTCCGGCTTGCTCTGCACCTGGAGGTCGACGGCGCGGAAGCGGTCGAGCGTCAGGGCGTCCGCGGCGTCGGCCAGCTCGTGGGCGAGCGCGAGGTCGTCGGCGAGCCGTCCGGTGGCGGTCACGGCGCGAGGACGAGCGAGCCGTTGTGACCGCCGAAGCCGAAGGAGTTGCTCACCGTCGGCCCGGGCTCCCAGGCGCGTGGCTCGAGGACGACGTCGACCTCCAGCGACGGGTCGACGTCGGCGGTGCCCATCGTCGGCGGCAGCTCGCGGTGCACGAACGACAGCAGCACCGACACCACCTCGACCGCGCCGGCCGCCCCGAGGCTGTGGCCGGTGACGCCCTTGATGCTGCTCACGGGCACCGCGCCGGCGCCGAACACCGACGTCACGGCGGCCGCCTCCGCGGCGTCGTTGAGCGGCGTCGACGTGCCGTGCGCGTTGACGGCACGGACGTCCTCCGGCCGCAGGTCGGCGTCCTCGAGCGCCAGCCGCATGCACTGCGCCGCACCCGTGCCCCCCGGCGCCGGTGCGGTGATGTGGTGGGCGTCGCAGGTGCTGCCGCTGCCGAGCACCTCGCCGTAGACGCGGGCGCCGCGCGCCAGCGCCGACTCGCGCTCCTCGAGCACCAGCACGGCGGCACCCTCGGAGATGCAGAAGCCGTCGCGCGCCGCGTCGAAGGGGCGTGAGACGCCCGAGGACGACAGCGCCGTCATGATCCCGAACGCGGCGAGCGTCGTCGGCGTCATCGAGGACTCGGCGCCGCCCGCGAGCACGACGTCGCACCGGCCGTCCGCGACCAGCCGCGCGCCGGCCGCGACGGAGTGCGTGCCCGCGGCGCATGCCGTCGTCAGCGTCTCGCTCGGCCCGGTGAGGCCCCAGCGCAGCGACAGCGCGGCCGCGCCGGCGTTCGGCATGACCATCGGGATGGTGAACGGCGAGACCCGGCGCGGGCCGCGGTCGGCCAGCACGCCGACCTGGGTCTCGAGCGTGCCGACGCCGCCGATGCCCGTGCCGAGGTGCACGCCGGCGCGGGCACGGTCGCGGCCGTCGAGCAGCGCGGTCGGGCCGCCGGCGTCGTCGACCGCCATCTCGCCGGCGGCGATTGCCAGCTGACCGAACCGGTCGAGGTGGCGAGTCTCCTTCGGCGACAGCCAGGGCGAGGGGTCGAAGCCCTCGACCCGGCGCTCGCGCTCGTCGGCCGGCGGCGTCTGCAGCCCCTTCCAGAACGCCTCGAGCCCGGTACCCGCGGGCGACACGACGCCGAGGCCGGTCACGACGACACGGCGCGGCTCGGGCAGGCGCTTCACGGCGACGAGCGTAGGGCCGCGGACGGCGGCCCACGACTCGTGCGGGACGGCGTGCGGCGCCGGCGCCCGTCGCCGTCGCTCGGGTGGCCGCGGCCGGCGCCGCGCTGGCAGGATCGGCACTCGTGCCCGTCGCCCTCGTCTTCCCAGGACAGGGGTCGCAACGCCCCGGCATGGGCGCGGCGTGGCGCGACAGCCCGGCGTGGGCGCTCGTCGAGCACGCCTCGCGCGTCGCGGGGCGGGATCTCGGGCACCTGCTGCTCGACGCCGACGCCGAGGAGCTCCGGCAGACGGCGAACGCGCAGCTCGCGACCTTCCTCACCTCGGTCCTCGCCCTGCACGCGGTGCGCGAGCGCCTGGCCGAGGTCGACGCGTACGCCGGTCACTCCCTCGGCGAGGTCACGGCGCTGGTGGCGGCGGGGGTCCTCGCCCCCGCCGACGGCGTACGGGTCGTCGCGGAGCGCGGCGCAGCGATGCAGGAGGCCGCTGACGCGCGCCCGGGAACCATGGCGGCAGTGCTGGGCCTCGACGACGACGCGGTCGCGCACGTGGTCGACGGTGTCGACGACGCGTGGCTCGCGAACCACAACGCGCCGGCGCACGTGGTCGTGTCCGGCACCCCTGACGGGGTGCAGCGGGCGGGCGAGGCGCTCAAGGCGGCCGGCGCGCGGCGCGTGCTGGCGCTGCCCGTCGGCGGCGCGTTCCACACGCCGCTGATGGCACCGGCGCAGGACCGGCTCGACGCCGCGCTGCAGTCCGCCGCCTGGCACGACCGAGGTGGCACCGTGCTGTCGGCCGTGACAGCGGCGCCGTACGAGGGGGACTGGCCCGACCTGCTCTCGCGCCAGCTCACGGCGCCGGTGCGCTGGCGGCAGACGGTGCAGGCGCTGGTCGACCGGGGCGTCGACACCGTGGTCGAGGTCGGCCCGGGTGGCGTGCTCACGGGTCTGGTCACGCGGTGCGCACCCGGGGTGCGGGCGATCTCCGTCGCGACGCCGGCGGACCTGGAGGCGCTGTGAGCAGGTCCGTCCTCCTCACCGGCGGCAACCGCGGCATCGGGCTCGCCACCGCGCGGCGGCTCGCGGCGGCCGGTCATCGCGTCGCCGTCACGCACCGCGGCACGGCCCCCGATGGGCTGCTCGGCGTTCGGTGCGACGTCACGAGCGCCGGCGACGTCGACCGCGCCTTCCGCGAGGTCGAGGACCAGCAGGGCGCGGTCGAGGTGCTCGTCAGCAACGCCGGCGTCACCGACGACGCGCTGCTGCTGCGGATGTCGGAGGAGCAGTTCGCACGCGTCGTCGACACCAACCTGACGGCGGCCTACCGAGTCGCGAAGCGCGCCGCGCGCGGGATGCTCAAGGCGCGCTGGGGCCGGCTCGTGTTCGTCGGCAGCGTCGTCGGGCTGTCGGGCGCGGCCGGCCAGGTCAACTACGCCGCATCGAAGGCGGGGCTGGTCGGCCTGTCGCGCAGTCTCGCCCGCGAGCTCGGCTCACGCGGCATCACGAGCAACGTCGTCGCTCCGGGCTACGTCGACACGGACATGACGGCTGGGCTCGGCGACGCGCGCCGCACCGAGCTCATGGCGCAGATCCCGCTCGGCCGGACGGCGTCGCCGGACGAGGTCGCTGCGGTCATCGCGTTCCTCGCCGGCGACGCGTCGTCGTACGTCACGGGTGCGGTGCTGCCCGTCGACGGCGGCCTCGGCATGGGTCACTGAGCGCGCGCGCAGCGCCGGGCGCCACTAGCCTGGCGCGCCATGGAGCGTGCCGAGGTGCTGCAGGTCCTGCGGGAGAAGGCCGTCGCGCTGCTCGAGGTCGACGCCGAGCAGGTGCAGGAGGACAAGTCCTTCGTCAGCGACCTCGACGTCGACTCGCTGTCGCTGGTCGAGCTCACCATGGACCTCGAGGACCACTTCGGCATCGAGCTGCCCGAGGAGGAGCTCGTCGACGTCAAGACGATCGGCGCCTTCGTCGACGTCATCGCCGCCAAGGTGAACGCCGCGGCGTGATCCTCGAGGGCAGGCGCCTGCTCGTCACCGGCGTCCTCACCGAGCGCTCGATCGCCGCCGCCGTCGCGCGGCTCGCCGTCGAGCAGGGCGCGACGGTGGTGCTCTCGAGCTTCGGCCGTCCGATGCAGCTCACGCGGCGGGTCGCGAGGCGGCTGCCGGGGCAGCCGCCCGGCGGCGAGCTCGACGTCACCAGCGAGGACGACCTCGCCGCCCTGCCGGACCGGCTGCGCGAGCACGTCGGCGGGCTCGACGGCGTCCTGCACGCCATCGGGTTCGCGCCGCCGAGCGCGCTGGGGAACGGCCTGCTCGACACCTCGTGGGAGGACGTCGCCACCGCGCTGCAGGTGAGCACCTGGTCGTTCCCGGCCCTCGCGCGCGCCTGCCTGCCGCTCCTGCAGGACGGCGGCTCGTACGTCGGGCTCGACTTCGACGCCCGCGTGGCCTGGCCGTCCTACGACTGGATGGGCGTGGCCAAGGCCGGCCTCGAGTCCGCCTGCCGCTACCTCGCCCGCGACCTCGGTCCGCGGGGCGTCCGCGTCAACCTGGTCGCGGCCGGCCCGCTGCGGACGATGGCAGCGCGCTCGGTCCCGGGCTTCGAGCAGCTCGAGCGGGTGTGGGACGCGCGCGCGCCGCTCGGCTGGGACGCCGACGACGCCGAGCCCGTCGCCAAGGCGTGCGTCGCGCTGCTCAGCGACTGGTTCCCGCGCACCACCGGCACGACGGTGTTCGTCGACGGCGGGTTCAGCGCCGTCGGGGTGTAGCGGGCAGCAGCCGGGGGAGGGCGGGAGCCGAGCCGATCGAGGAGGCCCCGCATGAAGGCAGTGACCTGGCACGGCAAGCGCGACGTCCGCGTCGAGGAGGTGCCGGACCCGGTCCTCCAGGAGCCGTCCGACGCCGTCGTGCGGATGACGACGACCAACCTGTGCGGCTCGGACCTGCACCTGTACGAGGTGCTGGGTCCCTTCATGGGCACCGGCGACGTGCTCGGCCACGAGCCGATGGGGATCGTCGAGGAGGTCGGCTCGGCGGTCACGAACCTCAAGGCGGGCGACCGCGTCGTCATCCCGTTCCAGGTCTCCTGCGGCTCGTGCCACATGTGCGGCCTGCAGCTCTACACGCAGTGCGAGACGACGCAGGTGCGCGAGCACGGCACCGGCGCCACGCTGTTCGGCTACTCCAAGCTCTACGGCCAGCTGGCCGGCGGGCAGGCCGAGTACCTGCGGGTGCCGCACGCCGACTTCACGCACGTCAAGGTGCCCGAGGGGCCGCCGGACGAGCGCTTCGTCTACCTGTCCGACGTTCTCCCGACGGCGTGGCAGGCGGTCGAGTACGCCGCGGTGCCGGACGGCGGCACGCTGCTGGTGCTGGGCCTCGGCCCGATCGGCGACATGGCCTGCCGCATCGCGATGCACAAGGGCTTCCGGGTGCTCGGCGTCGACCTCGTGCCCGAGCGGCTGCAGCGCGCCGCGGGCCGCGGCGTCGAGGTGCTCGACCTCGAGCAGCACGGCGACGGCCTGTCCGACGCCGTCCGCGAGCTCACCGACGGCCGCGGCCCCGACTCGGTGGTCGACGCCGTCGGCATGGAGGCGCACGGCTCGCCGGTGAACAAGCTCGTCCACACGATGTCGTCGTTCCTGCCCGACGCCGTCGCGGCACCGCTCATCCAGAAGGCCGGCACCGACCGGCTGGCCGCGCTCTACACCGCCTTCGACGTCGTGCGGCGCGGCGGCACGATCTCGCTGTCGGGCGTGTACGGGGGAGCGGCCGACCCGATCCCGATGATGCAGCTGTTCGACAAGCAGGTGCAGCTGCGCATGGGCCAGGCCAACGTGAAGAAGTGGGTGCCGGAGATCCTGCCGCTGCTCACCGACGACGACCCGCTCGGCGTCGACACGTTCCACACCCACGCGCTGCCGCTGGCCGAGGCGCCGGACGCGTACGCGAAGTTCCAGCAGAAGAAGGACGGCTACGTGAAGGTGGTCTTCAAGCCGTAGCGGTTCGCCGGATCAGCCCAGCTGCAGGGCGATGTCCCACACCTCGGCGGCGGCGTGCTCCTGCGCCTCCTGCTCCTCCTCGGTGAACTCCGCGGAGACCGGGCGGCGCGGCAGCGCGTCCCACACGTAGAGCAGCGACACCGCGCGCATCGAGAACGCCGCCGCCGCCGAGAAGACGGCCGAGGCCTCCAGGTCGACGGCGAGGTGCCCGGCCTTCTGCCACTGCTTGAGCAGCCGGGCCGGCATCGCCAGCGCCGCCGACGTCGTCACGGTCGTGCCGCGATGCGCATGCACGCCCCGCGCGGCCAGCAGCGCGGCGGCGCGGGCGACCTTGCCGAGGTTGGCGGGCGCGGCGCCGCTGCCGCCGTAGTACTGCGAGGCCCCCTCGCCGATCGTGGCCTTCTCCGGCAGCACGATGTCGCCGACCTGCAGCGCCGGCGACAGCGCCCCGCACGACCCGAGGTGCGCGACGACCGGCGTGCCGCAGGTCCCGAGCACGTGCACCCGCTCGACGGCGTGCGGGGCGCCGTAGACGACGCCGTAGGCGACCGGCAGCTCCCCGTGCCAGCCGTGCCACAGGTCGGGCATGCCGAGCTCGCGGACGTCGGACAGGGCGGTCAGCCGGCGGTCCAGGGCGTCCTGGCGCCACCAGGTGCTCTCGAGGACGAGCAGCCGGGGCACCTCGTCCTCGGCCAGGCCGAGCAGGTCCATCCAGCCGCTCCGGGCGGGGGCGGTCACGGCTCGATCCAACACGGTCCGCGGCGCGCAGTGGCGGCGGACCGCCGGTGCGCCGCACAGAACCGCCGCCGCCGCGCGTGCGAAGGCATATGTACGTAGGTTGATGCGCGGGCGGAGTGCCGGCCCCCTGACCCTGGAGGACCTGTGCCCTCTCCGTTCGGCGACCTGACCCGGCGCCGGTTCCTCGGCCTGTCCGCCGGTGCCGGTGCCGCTGCCCTGCTCGCCGCCTGTGGGTCAGGTGGCGGCGCCGACGGGTCGGCGGCCGCCGCCCCGCGCGCCGCGGCGTCCGGTGAGGCGCTCGAGCCGTACACCGTGCGCACCTGCGTGTACGCCAAGAACCACGCCTCGTCCGCGCTGTTCTGGGACCGCTTCGCCCCCGAGGGCATCACCGTCGAGGTCATCCCGGTCAAGAGCGCCACCGAGGTGCAGGACGGGCTGGAGAGCGGCTCGCTCGACTTCGGCCTGCTCGCGCCGTACACGCCGATCATCGCCCTGGCGCAGGACCCGTCCCTGATCACCTCGCGGATCGTCGGGATGATCTCGCGCGGCGGCCTCGGGCTGGTCGGCAAGCGCGGGATCGTCGAGGAGGTCGCGGACCTGCGGGGCAAGCGGATCGCCGTCCCGCCGCCGACCCTGCAGGTGCTCATCCTCAACGACGTCCTGCGCTCGGCCGGCCTGGAGCTCGGCAAGGACGTCGAGGGCATCCCGCTCGGCTTCGCCGACCACGTCACGGCGTTCTCGCGCGGCGACGTCGACGCCTTCATGGGCTCGGAGCCCCCTGTGACACAGGCGGTCGTGGAGGCCGACGGCGTGCGCCTGCCGGAGGCGGGCACGACCGCGGTGGGCGACTTCAACACCGCGAACTGGGCGTCGGCGAAGGTGCTGGTGGAGCGTCCCGACGTCGTGCGCGCCGTCTGCCGGATGCAGAAGGACGCCGCGGAGCTGCTCAGCCCGGGCGGCGAGAACGACCCGCAGGTCTGGAAGTCGCTGCTGGTGGACTCGTTCGGCTTCTCCGAGCCGGTCTACGAGCAGGTGCTCGACAACATCGGCGCGCGCTGGGAGTTCGACGACGCGCGCGTCGAGCAGGTGAAGGGTGCCGCGACGATGCTCGTTCAGCAGGGCGGCATCGCGCAGGAGCCCGACGTCGAGAAGCTGTTCGCCCGCGAGTACTGGGACGTCTAGCCGGTGCCGGCGGTGCGGCTGGAGACGCTGCTGGAGGCCGTGCCCGGGGCCGCGCCCGCAGGCCGGCGCCGGCGCCGGCCGCGCTACCGCCGGCTGCTCGGCGTCGCCGTGCCCGCCCTCCTGCTGGTCGGCTGGCAGCTCGTCGCGACGGCCGGCGTCTTCTCGCCGCGCCTGCTGCCGGCGCCGACCGTCGTCGGCGAGCAGCTCGTCGCCTTCTTCGCCGGCGACGAGGGCGGCCTGCGGCTGGCCGGCGTCGTGCCGTTCACCGGCACCGGCTGGGACCACCTGGCGGCCAGCCTGCAGCGGGCCGCCGTGTCCTGGGTCGCGGCCGTCGTCGTCGGGACCGTCGTCGGGCTGGCCCTCGGTCTGTCGTCGCTGGCCCGCGACCTGCTGGACCCGGTGCTGAACGCGCTGCGCGCGGTGCCGCTGTTCGCCTGGCTGCCCCTCGTGCTCGTGTGGTTCGGCATCGGCGAGGGCTCGGCCCGGGCGATCATCTTCGTCGGCGCGCTCTGGCCGGTGCTGGTGGCGGTCGGCGACGCGACGGCGCGCGTGCCGAGGGCGCACGTCGAGACCGCGCGCATGCTCGGCACGCCGCGGCGGTGGCTGTGGCGCCGGATCTACCTGCCGAGCGCGCTGCCCGAGGTGGTCACCGGCCTGCGGCTGTCGCTGACCCTCGCGTGGACCGTCGTCATCGTCGCCGAGCTGTCCGGCGCGAGCCTCGGCGTCGGCGCGATGATGAACGCCGCGCGCGAGAGCGGCCGCACCGACCAGGTGATCGTCGGCATCCTGGTGTTCGCCGTCGTCGGCCTGCTCGCCGACTGGCTGCTGCGCGCCGTCAGCCGGCCGTGGGTCCGCTGGGCCGATAGGTGAGGGGGGCGTGAGGGGCGGCGACCTCGTCGCCGACGGCGTCGAGAAGAGCTTCGGCGGGCTGCTCGTGCTCGACGGCGTCTCGGTCGAGGCGCGGCCCGCCGAGGTGCTCGCCGTGCTCGGGCCGAGCGGGTGCGGCAAGTCGACGCTGCTGCGCGTCCTCGCCGGCTTCGAGGCGCCGTCGGCCGGGCGGGTGCTGCTCGACGGCCGGCCGGTCACCGGGCCGTCGCCGGAGCGCGGGATGGTGGCCCAGGCCGGCGGGCTGTTCCCGTGGCTGACGCTGCGCGACAACCTGGCGTTCGGCCCGCGGGCGCAGCGGCGGCCTGCCGACGAGGTGCGCGCCGTCGTCGACGACGTGCTCGCCGCCACCGGCCTCACCGGCTTCGAGCAGGCGCTGCCCAAGCAGCTGTCCGGCGGCATGCGGCAGCGCGCCGCGATCGCCCAGGTCCTGGCGAACCGGCCGCCGGTGCTGCTGCTCGACGAGCCGTTCGGCGCGCTCGACGCGCAGACCCGGCTGCGCATGCACGAGTGGCTGCGCGCGCTGCTCGCCGAGCGGCCGACGACGACGCTGCTCGTCACGCACGACGTCGAGGAGGCGCTGCTGCTCGGCGACCGGCTGGCGCTGCTCTCGCACCGGCCGGCGGTCGTCGTCGACGAGCTGCTGGTGCCGTTCGGCGCCGACCGCGGCCGGGAGGTGCTCGCCGACCCCGACTTCGTCAAGCTCAAGGCCGAGGTGCTCGAGCGGGTCCTGGCCGGGTGACCGGCGTCGGCGCGCCTCAGCGCGGCGTCGCGAGCAGCGCGGCGACCGCCGCCCGGTCGAGCTTGTCGTTGCGCCCGCGCGGCAGGTCGTCGACGACGCGCAGCGGTCGTGGCACGGCGTGCGCGCCGAGCGCGTCGCGGACGGCGCGCTGGAGCGCCAGCACGTCGACGTCGTGCCCGGGCAGCGGGACGACGGCCGCCGCCACGTTCTGGCCGCTGACCGCAGACGGCACCCCCACGACGGCGGCGTCGGCCAGCGCACCGGTCGCCAGCAGCGCCCGCTCGACCTCCGCCGGGAAGACGTTCACGCCGCCGCGGATCACGAGGTCGACCGCGCGCCCGCTGACGGTCAGGAAGCCCTCGTCGTCGAGCCGTCCGACGTCACCGGTGCGCAGCCAGCCGTCCGTGACCGGCGCGACGTCGGGCGGCCAGTAGCCCGGGGTCACGGTCGGCGACCGGACCTCGATCTCACCCGTGCCGCCCGTCGGCACCGCGACGCCGTCCGGTCCGACGACGCGCACGTCGCAGTACGGCACGGGCGTGCCGACGGTGCCGGGCTTGCGCAGCGCGTCGAGGTCGCCCAGCACGGTCACCGGCGCGCACGTCTCGGACTGCGCGTACACGTCGAGCAGCCGCAGGTGCGGCACCCGCTCGCGGACCCGCTCGAGCGTGCCGGGCGGCGCCGGTGCGCCGCCGAACACGGCGGCCCGCACGGCCGGCAGCTCGGCGGCGCGGAAGCCCGGCTGCCGCAGCAGCAGCTCCCAGATGCTCGGCACGACGTCGAGCCAGCTGACGCCGTGCTCGCGGCAGACCTCGAGCAGCGCCGACGCGCTGAACGCCGGCATCGTCACCGCCGAGCCGCCGGACCACATGGCCGGCGCCAGCTGCGTGACGTGCCCCGACACCCACGCGAACGACAGGTGGATCGCGGTGCGGTCGCGCGGAGTGAGGCCCAGGAGCCGGGTGTAGGCGACGGCGGCGTGGCCGACCATCCGGCCGGTCAGCCGGACCGCCTTGGGCCGGCCGGTGGTGCCGCTGGTGGCGAGAAGCGCGTACGTCTCGTCCTCGTCGGGCAGCGCCCGGCCGTGCTCCCACGGGCGCTCGGCGCCGAGGAGGACCTCGGCGGCGTCCTGCGGGTCGAGCCCGGTGTCGGCCGCCAGCGGCCGCAGCTCCGGCGCGCAGACGACCAGCGCGGGACCGGTGAGCTCCACCAGCTCCGCCAGCCGGGCCGGCGGCGCGTCGGCGGGCAGCCCGACGTGCACGAGGCCGGCGCGCGCGCACGCCCACAGCGCGACGGCGGCCGCGAGCCCGTTGCGCACCAGCACCGCCACGCGGTCGCCCGGTCGCAGCCCGCGGCCCGACAGCGTCTCGGCGGCGCCCTCGACGAGCGCCGCGAACTGCGCGTAGGTGACGGTCCGGCCGAGCGCCGGATCGACGAGCAGCACGTCGTCGGCGGAGCGACACAGCGCCTGCCCGAGGAGGTCGACGAGCGAGGTCGGCCGGGTCGCCCAGCAGCGGACGCGGACGCCGCCGACGACCTCCTCGACGAGCCCCGGCTCCACCGTCAGCCGGCCAGCGCGGTGAGCGTGGCCTCCCGGACGTGCGCGGCCTGCGCGTGCACCAGCTGGAAGGCCGCAGCGCGCAGCAGCCGCTGCGCCGGGTCGTCCAGACCCATGCCGCGCCCGCCGCGCGCGGCGACCAGCGCGGTGCACGCCTCGACGCCGAGGACGAGAGCCGAGGCCCGCAGCGCGAGCCGCTCGTCACCGGCCTCGGCCGGGTCGACCTCGTCCATCAGCCGGTAGGCCCGCTCGCGCACGGACAGCACCCGCTCGCGCAGCGCGGACGCGGTGGCCGGCGACGCCGCCTGGAGCAGCTCGAGTGCCGCGAGCGCGATGCCGAACGTCGACGGCTGCACGTTGCGGTTCATCACGGTGTCGGCCGCGGCCCACGCGGCGAAGTCCTTGCGGAGGATCAGCTCGTCGTCGTGCACCACCAGGCCCTCGTAGCGGACGGCGTGGGTCGACGTGCCGCCCATCGCGGCGAGCTCGAGCTCGCCCTGCCCCACCAGCCCCGGCCGGTCGGCCGGCACGATCCCGAACACCACCTCGGGGGCGCCGCCGTCGTCGGGCACCGTGCGGCCGCCGACGAACAGCGCGTCGTGCATGCCCCAGCCGGTGCACCACGGCTGCGGACCGGTCAGTGCCCAGCCGGAGCCGGCCCGCTGCGCGGACACCGACGGGCGGGCGGTGCGCAGGTTGCTCCACGCGACGCCGCCGACGGCGTCGCCGGAGCAGAGCACCGGCAGCCAGCGGGCCTTGAGGTCCTCGTTGTCGCTGGCGGCGAGGAAGCGCACGACCGGGCCGTGCTGGTACCAGACGAACCAGGCGTCGGGGCTGGCGCCGGCGAGCAGCTCGGCCACCTGGCGCTGCTCGGCCGGCGGAGCGCCGCCGAGCTCCGGCGGGCCGTAGACCGCGAGCAGCCCCGCGTCGGCCAGCCGCCGGACGTTGTCGCGGGTGACACCGTCGCGCTCGAGCCGGCGGGCGTCGGCGGCGAGCTCCTGGCACAGGGCCGAGGTGTCGGCCAGCAGGTCACGCGCGGGGGCGGCGGTCGTCACCGACGCGACGCTAGTGCGCCCGGTCGAGCCGCGCAGGTCGACTACTCGACGGCGTGCCGGCCGCCGTCGGCGTGCACGACGTCTCCGGTCGTGGCCGGCAGCAGGTCCGACAGCAGCGCGGCGACGGTGCGGCCGACCGCCGCGGAGTCGTCGGCGTCCCAGCCGAGCGGGGCGCGCTCGGCCCACTCGGCGACCAGCGCCTCGGTCTCGGGCAGCGCCCGCGACAGCATCGTGCGGGCCGGCCCCGAGGCGACCAGGTTCACCCGGACGCCGTCCGGCCCGACCTCGCGCGCGAGCTGCCGGGTCACGGCCGCCAGACCCGCCCGCGCGACGGGGAGCCAGTCCGCCCCGGCGCGGGCCCGTGACGGGTCGAGGGTCAGCCCGACGACCGAGGACCCCCGGGTCAGCAGCGGCCGCAGCGCGTGCACGACCGCCGCCATCGACCACGTCGCCGTCTGCAGCGCCGGCGCGACGGCGTCCCAGGGCGCAGCGGCGAAGCCGGCGGACCGGTCGCCGTCGCCGAGGTAGGCGATCGCGTGCACCAGGCCGTCCACGCCGTCCCACCCGGCCTCGCGGACGGCGTCGGGCAGCGCTGCCAGGTCGTCCGGCAGCTCGACGTCGAGCTCGAGCACCGGTGCGTCGACGCCGAGCCGGGGCGCGACGCGGCTCGTGACGCGGTGCGCCCGGCAGACCGGTGAGGTGAGCAGCACCTCGGCGCCCTGCGCCCGCGCCTCGCGGACGACCGCGCCGGCGAGCGACGACTCGGTCAGCACGCCGGTGACGAGCACCCGGCGCCCGACGAGCAGCACGGTCAGGCCGGGACGCGCGCGGTGAGCAGGTCGAGCAGCTGACCGACCGTCCGCGCCTCGGCGAGCTCGTCCTCGGGCAGCCGCACGTTCAGCTCGTCCTCGAGGGCCATCGCGTACTCGACCAGCGCGAGCGAGTCGACGGCGAGGTCGTCGACGAACCGGGTCGACTCCTGCAGCTCGTCGCCGGGCACGTCGAGCAGCCGCTCGGCGACCGAGCGGACGACGGTCAGGACCTGATCGCGCTGCACGGCCGCGATGCTAGGCGCTCACCACGGGGTCGTGCGCGCCGTGCCGGCGGCCCGGGCGGCCAGGCCCTGCAGCCGGTCGGCGAGCTCGGACAGCGTGTCGGGCCGGACCCGGTACACCGACAGCCCGGCCCGCGTGCTGCTGTCCACGAGCCCGGCCTCGCGCAGCACGCGCAGGTGGTGCGACACCAGCGGCTGCGCCATGCCGGTGACGGCGACCAGGTCGCGCACCGGCAGCTGGCGGTCGACGAGCAGGCGGACGAGCTCGGCGCGGTGCGGCTCGGCCAGGGCGTGGAGGACGACCCCGCTGTCGACCCGGTCGGCGGCCGGCGCCGGGGAGGTCGGCGGCCCGGCGCCCAGCCGTGCCCGCAGCGCCGCCTTGTCGGTCTTGCCGACCGCGTTGCGCGGCAGCGCGTCGACGAGCTCGACCACCTTGGGAGCCGCATGGTCGGCCATCCGCTCCCGCACCCACGCACGCACCTCGGCGGGCGTCACCGCCGGCGCCCCGGTGTCGTGCGGGACCACGAAGGCCGCGACCGCCTCGCCCGCGAGCGCGTCGTGCACCCCGACGACGGCCGCGTCCTCGACCGCCGGGTGCTGCCGCAGCAGCTCCTCGACCTCGGCCGAGAAGATCTTCGTCCCGCCCCGGTTGATCATGTCCTTGGTGCGGTCCAGCACGGTGACGCGGCCGTCGTGGTCGACGCGGGCGACGTCGCCCGTGTCGAACCACCCGTCGACGACGGCCTCCGCCGTGGCCTCGTCGTCGCCCGCGTAGCCGGTCGTCACGAGCGAGCCGCGCAGCCACAGCGTCCCGGGCTCGCCCGCCGGGAGCGGCCGGCCGTCGTCGTCGCGGATCTCGGCCTCCATGCAGTCCAGCGGCCGGCCGACGGTGCCCGGCCGCGCGCGCAGGTCGTCGTCGTCCGCGATGCAGCCGGGCGAGTGGGTCTCCGACAAGCCGTACACGTCGAGCAGGCGGACGCCGTCGAGCCGGTCGCGCAGCGCCGTCTGCAGGTCCGCGGGGAACGGCGCGCCGCCGGCTGCGACGCGCGTGAGCGCGGGGAGGCGGTCGCGGGACAGCTCCGGCACGCGCAGGCACAGCCGCCACCACGACGGCACGGCGTACGCCCAGCTGACCCGGTACCGCTCGAGGAGGTCGACGAACTCGCGCGGCGACGACGTGTCGGCCAGCACGCAGGTCGCGCCGGCCAGCATCGCCGGCAGCACGTGCGCGTGCATCGCCGAGATGTAGTACAGCGGGAACCACACCGCCGTGACGTCGTCCGTACCGAGCCGCAGCACCCGCTGGTAGCTCATCGCGCTGTGCACCGAGCAGCGGTGCACCACCTGCGACGCCTTCGGCCGTCCTGTCGTCCCGGACGTGAACACCACCGCGTACGTCGCCGCCTCGTCCCGCGGCTCGTCCAGCAGCGCCGGCCCGCCCTCCGCGAGCACCTCCTCGAGCGGCTCGGCGCCCGTGGCGCCGGCCTCCCGCAGCCCGGCGAGGAACGCCGCGCTGCCGAGGGCGAGCCGGGCGCCCATGTGCTCGAGCATGTAGGCCCACTGCGGCGGGGCGAGCCGCGTGTTCAGCCCGACGAGCACCAGCTGCGCGCGGGCGCAGGCGAACACCGCCGTCGCCAGCGCGAGCGTGTTGCCGGAGGCGACCGCCACCGCGTCACCGGGCTGCAGCCCGCGGGCGCGCAGCGAGCGGGCCGCGACCTCGACCCGGTCGGCGAAGTCCCGGTAGCCGACCGACGTGCCGTCGACGTCGACGAACGCGGTGCGGTCCGGCCACCGGAGCACCGCCCGGTCGAGCACCGCGCTGACGCTGCCGGGACGGCGCCGGTACGAGCGGGCGGGCGCGCCGAGCCACGGCTCGACGACCACCGGGTCGCCGGGGCGGTCGTCGAGGTCGTGCTCGTCGCCCTCGGCGGACGGGCCGGCACCGGCGGCGGGCTGCACGCGTCGAGTGTCGCGCAGCCGCGCGCCACCCGCGCGCCTACGCTCGCCCGGTGACCGCTACGCACCGGCCGACCGAGCCGGTGGCCCGCTCGGCGGGCCGGCTGGGCGCGCGGCTGCTCATCCCGGAGTCCGAGCGCGGCCCGGTCGCGGCGGTGCTGCGCCGCATGGTCGTCGCGCTCGTCGTGCTGATGTCGGTGGCCGTGGTCGTGTGGCTCGACCGCGCCGGCTACGCCGACAAGCTCGGCGACGGGCTCTCCTTCCTCGACGCGGTCTACTACTCCACGGTCAGCCTCTCCACCACGGGCTACGGCGACATCACACCGGTGAGCGACGCCGCGCGCCTGGTGAACATCTTCGTCATCACCCCCCTGCGGGTCCTGTTCCTCGTCGTGCTGGTCGGCACGACGCTCGAGGTGCTCACCGAGCGCACGAGGGAGCAGATCCGGCAGAACCGCTGGAGGAAGTCCTTGCGCGAGCACACGGTCGTCGTCGGGTACGGGACCAAGGGGCGCAGCGCCGTGCGCGCGCTGCTCGAGGACGGCGCCGACCCCGCGCAGATCGTCGTGGTCGACAACGACCCGGACCACATCGCGGACGCCACCGACGACGGCATCGCGGCCATCGCCGGCGACGGGACCCGGCCGGAGGTGCTCCGCCGGGCCGAGATCGACACGGCGGCGCGGGTGATCGTCGCGGTCCCGCGCGACGACGCCGCCGTGCTCGTCACGCTCACCGTGCGCCGGCACAACGAGGGCGCCTACATCGTCGCGGCGGTGCGCGAGAGCGAGAACGCCGGCCTGCTGCGCGACGGGGGGGCGGACGGCGTCGTCGTGTCGTCGGAGGCTGCCGGCCGGCTGCTCGGCGTCGCGGTCGCCAGCCCGTCGACCGGCGCGATCTTCGAGGACCTGCTCGTCCCGGGCCAGGGCCTCGAGCTCACCGAGCGCGAGGTGCTGCGGGAGGAGGTGGGGCTGGCCCCTCGCGAGACGCGCGACCTCGTCGTCGCAGTCGTCCGCGACGGCCAGACGCTGATGTTCGACGCCGCCACCTCGCTGCGCCTGCGCAAGGCCGACCGGGTCGTCGTCGTCCGGGTGGCGCCGCGCGAGCAGCAGGACCTGCCGGCTGAGGGGCGGCCGACCGGCTGACACCGTCGGCCGCGGTGTCTTGACAAAGCGGCGGCCCGTGTCAGGGTAGCGGGTGTGGCGCAGCGCACACCGACGCGGGACCTGCTGCTCGACGCCGCCGCGGACGCGGTGGTGGCGGGCGAGTGGGCCAGGACGCGGATGGCCGACGTCGCGCGCGCCGCCGGGCTGAGCCGGCAGACGCTGTACTACGAGTTCGGCAGCAAGGACGGCCTCGCCCAGGCGCTCGCGCTGCGCGAGGCCGAGCGCTACGTCGACGGCGCCGACGCCGCGCGGGCCGGCCACGACGCGAGCCCGGCCGAGGCGCTGCGCGCCCGCGTCGAGTACACGCTGCGCGCGGCCGCCGACAACCCGCTGCTCAAGGCCGTGCTGACCGACAGCTCGGTCGACGGCGGCGGCGGGCTGCTGCCCTACATCACCAGCCGCGCGGAGCAGCTGCACGAGGTCGCCGCGCGCCGCACCACTGCGCAGCTGCTGGCCCAGTGGCCGCAGCTGCCGGCCGACGACGTCCGCCTCGCCGCCGACGTCGTCACCCGGCTCACGCTGTCCCACCTGGTCCTGCCCGGCGGCCGCCCCGAGCAGGTCGCCGACGACGTCGCCCGCCTGGTCGCCCGACTGCTGCCCCTGCCTGCCGAGAACGAGGAGCACGAGTGAGCACGCACGAGCTCTACACCGTCCCTGTCGAGCACGCGACGTGGGACGTCGAGATGCAGGGCGCCTCCCGGTTCACCTGGGAGTACGACGACGGCCGCGACCGGCTGCTCGCCCTGTACCAGAAGGGCAAGGACAAGCAGTGGGACTCGGTCCACCGCATCGACTGGGACGTCGACGTCGACCCGGCGAACGTGCTGGGGCTGCCGGTCGAGACGATCTCGATCTACGGCACGGACCAGTGGGCGCGGTTCGAGGGCGACCAGAAGGCGATCGACGAGCTCAGCCAGCACCTGACGTCCTGGCAGTTCAGCCAGTTCCTGCACGGCGAGCAGGGCGCGATGATCTGCTCGGCCAAGATCGTCGAGTCGGTGCCCGACCTCGACAGCAAGTTCTACGCCGCCACCCAGACCATGGACGAGGCGCGGCACGCCGAGACCTACGCCCGCTTCCTGCAGGAGAAGGTCGAGCTGGTCTACCCGATCAACCCGAGCCTGAAGTCGCTGCTGGACGACACGCTCTCCGACAGCCGCTGGGACATGCCCTACCTCGGCATGCAGGTGCTCATCGAGGGGCTGGCGCTGGCCGCGTTCGGGCTGCTGCGCGACATGACGACGCAGCCGCTGCCGAAGCAGATCCTGGCCTACGTCATGCAGGACGAGGCGCGGCACGTGGCGTTCGGCCGGCTGGCGCTGCGCGACTACTACAGCCAGCTGTCCAGCAAGGAGCTCGCCGAGCGCGAGGAGTTCGTCGTCGAGGGCTGCTGGCTCATGCGAGACCGGTTCCGCATGCAGGAGGTCTGGCAGAACATGGGCCTGGACGTGCGCGCGTGCCTCGAGGCCGTCCAGCACTCGCCGTACTTCACGCTCTACCAGTCGCTGCTGTTCACGCGGATCGTGCCGTGCGTCAAGGACATCGGCCTCTGGGGCGAGAAGGTGCAGAAGGCCTACGCCGACATGGGGGTGCTCGACATGGCCGGCACCGACCTCGGCGCGCTGATGAGGGCCGACGAGGACATCGCCGAGGCGCTCGACCGCGAGAAGCGCGAGCTCGAAGCGCGCCGGCAGGACGTCGAGAAGACCATCGCTTTGGCGGACGCATGAGGCCCAGGAGTACTACTGTGACTCATACGAATGGTCAGACTGTGCGTTGCGTAGATGTGCAGTCACTCTAGGTGTTGACGCGACGCCGGTGCAGGAAGACACTCGGCACTGCGCACCGCTCCGCCACCCGGTGGACGGAGCGCACCTGACCGCGACCGGGCAGCCCGCCCGGCCGCGTGGACAGGGGGCGTCGATCCGGACGGTCACCGGCCCGCGGGCCGGGAAGACGGTCGCCTAGGCCGTCCGGGGAGCCAGTGGCGAGACCGACCTGTCCGGCCCGAGCGCCGCCCTCCCCCAGGGGCGCCCGAACCGGACGGACCGACCGACATGCCCCCGATGGACCTCCTCGCCGCGCCGTCCCGGCGCGCGCTGACCCGTGGGGCGGCCGCCGCCGGCCTCACCGCCCTGCTCGTGTCCGTCCCGGTCGCGCTGCTCGCCGGTCCGGCGAGCGCCGAGCCCGCCGCGCCGGGTGCACCCGCCGCGCAGGCGGCCCTCGACGCGACGGGCACCGCGAACGGCACGCCGCCGCAGACGTCCGGTGGCCCGGCCGGTGGCCCGGCCGGTGGCCCGCAGACCCCGGGAGGCCAGCAGCCGCCCACCGACCCCGCGCCGGGCGGGGACCCCACGCCGAAGGAGAACGTCGACCCCGACGCCCCGGCTCCGCGCGACCTGTCGGTCACGCTCACCGGCCCCGCCACGGGCACCGGCGGCGGCACCGGCACGTGGACGCTCGGCGTCGCGAACACCGACACGGGCGCGGCGGCCGAGATCCGCTTGACGCTCGAGCTGCCCGACGGCCTCGTCGTCGTCTCCGTGCAGCCGGCCGACGGCTGGAGCTGCGTGCTGGAGGACTTCAGCTGCTCGTCGGAGCAGCCCCTGCCGCCGGGGGAGTCCGCCGCGGACGTGGTGGTCGAGATCGGCTACGCGCCCGAGGTCGACGGCACCTACGAGCTCGCGGCGCTCGCCTACCAGGGTGAGGGCGCCGGCTCCGCGATGCGCATCCACAAGGGCACCGCGGCCGTGGCGCTGACGCCCGAGCCCAAGCCCGACCCGCCGGTCACCAAGCCGGTCACGCAGCCGGCCGCCCAGCCGGTCACGCAGCCGGCCGCGCAGCCGGCGCAGCAGCCGGCCGCTCCGGTCGTGGCCGAGCCCGCCGAGCAGCCGGCCGACCCGGCACCGGCGCGGGGGACGGGGCAGCCGCTCGCGGCGCCGGCGCAGCCCGCCGCGACGCAGCCGACCCCCGCCTCGCTGCCGTTCGCCGACGACGGCACGGGCGACAGCGCCGACGACCGCGCCGACGACACGGAGGCGACGGACACCGACGACGTCGAGCTCGCGTCGCCGGTCTCGGCCGACGACGACGGCGGGTCGGTCGGGCTGCTCGCGGCGCTCGGCCTGCTGGTGCTGCTGGCCGCCGGCGGCGTCGCCGCCTACGTCAGCCGGACCCGCTCGGCCGGCTGAGGCTCGTCGGGGTCGTCGCCGGAGAGGGCGGCGAGCAGCCGCCGCAGCGAGTCGAGCCGCGGAGGGGCGGCCCGGCCGGCCGCGACCTCGTCGTCGAGCCCGCAGTGCGGCTCCCCGGCGGAGTGGCGACAGCCGGGCAGGCACCGCTCGGCGGCAGCGGCGAGGTCGGGGAACGCCGACAGCACGCGCTCCGGCGTCACGGCGCCGAGGCCGAACGAGCGCACGCCCGGGGTGTCGACGACCGTCCCGCCGCCGGGGAGCGCGAACGACACCGCTGACGACGACGTGTGCCGGCCCTTGCCCATGCCGGTGACGTCGCCGACGGCCCGGTCGGCCTCCGGCACCAGCGCGTTGACCAGCGTCGACTTGCCGACGCCCGACTGCCCGAACAGCACGCTCGTGCGGTCGCGCAGCCGCTCGCGCAGCGCGTCGACGCCGGTCAGCGCGCCGTCGTGCCTGCCGATCACGACGGCGTCGACGCCGAGCGGCGCGTACGAGGCGAGCAGCTCGTCGGGATCGGCGAGGTCGCTCTTGGTCAGGCACAGCAGCGGCGTCAGCCCGCCGTCGTAGGCGGCGACGAGGCAGCGGTCGATCAGCCGTGGTCGGGGCGGCGGGTCGGCGAGCGCCGTGACGACGACGAGCAGCTCGGCGTTCGCCACGACCGGCCGCTCGACGGGGTCGGTGTCGTCGGGCGTGCGCCGCAGCAGCGTCGACCGCTCGTGCACCCGGACGATGCGAGCCAGCGCGTCGGCCGAGCCGGACAGGTCGCCGACGGCGTCGACCCGGTCGCCGACCACCACGGCGCGCCGGCCGAGCTCGCGCGCCCGGACCGCCGTCGCGAGGTGGCCGTCGGCCGTGCGCAGCCGGTACCGGCCGCGGTCGACGGTGACGACCTCGGCGGGCGCCGCGTCCTCGTGCGCGGGGCGCTGGCGGGTGCGCGGGCGCGACCGCCGGCCCGGGCGGACCCGGACGTCGTCCTCGTCCAGCTCGCGGGGCACGTCAGCCGCGCGGTCCGGCGCCGAGCAGCGCCGTCCAGGAGCCGACGAAGTCGGGCACCGTCTTGCGGGTCGTTGCGACGTCGTGCACCAGCACGCCCGGCACGCCCAGCCCGAGCACCTCCCAGGCCATCGCGATGCGGTGGTCGTCAAAGGAGTCGAGCGCCCCGCCGGTCAGCGGCCGCGGCCGGACCTCGAGCCCGTCGTCGGTCTCCCGGACGTCGCCGCCGAGCCGGCCGATCTCGGTGGCGAGCGCGCGGAGCCGGTCGGTCTCCTGCAGCCGCAGGTGCGCCACGCCGCGGAACCGGCTCGGCCCGTCGGCCAGTGCGGCGAGCGCCGTCAGCACGGGCGTGAGCTCGCCGGCGTCGCGCAGGTCGACGTCGACACCGGTGAGCCGGTCGCCGGACCGCACGGTGACGGTGTCGCCGGTGCGCTCCACCCGTGCGCCCATCTCGGCGAGCACGTCGGGCAGGATCGCGCCCGGCTGCGTGGTCGTGGCCGGCCAGCCGGCGACGGTCACCGACCCGCCGGCCACCAGCGGCGCCGCGAGGTAGGCCGCCGCGGTCGACAGGTCCGGCTCGACGACGACGTCGCGCGGCCGCAGCGGCCCGGGGGTGACCGTCCACGTGCCTGGCTCGTCGTCCTCGACGACGGCGCCGCTCGCGCGAAGCGCCTCCACCGTCATGGCGAGGTGGGGCGCGCTGGGCAGCGGCGGTCCCTCGTGCCGCAGGTGCAGTCCCTCGTCGAACCGCGGCGCCGAGAGCAGCAGGCCGCTCACCAGCTGCGAGGACTGCGAGGCGTCGAGCACGACCTTGCCGCCGGGCACCCCGCCGGTGCCGGTGACCACGACGGGCAGCCGGTCGACGCGGTCGAGCCGGGCCCCGAGGTCGGTGAGTGCCCGCAGGAGCGGGCCGAGCGGCCGCTCCCGCACCCGCGGGTCGCCGTCGAACCGCACGTCACCGTGGCCGAGCGCGGCCACCGGCGGCAGGAACCGGGCGACCGTGCCCGCGTTGCCCACGTCGACCGCCGAGCCGCGGTGCTCCGCCGGGCCGCCGGGCGCCGTGACCACCCAGGCGTCGTCGCCGTCGAGGGTGGCGTCCTCGACGTCGACGCCGAGCACGCGCAGCGCGGCCGCCATGAGATCGGTGTCGCGGCTGCGCAGCGGGCGGCGCAGCACCGACCGGCCCGGAGCGAGCGCAGCCAGCACGAGCGCGCGGTTGGTGACGCTCTTGCTGCCGGGCAGCGCGACGACCGCGTCGAGCGGTCCGGGCGCCTGCGGCGCCGGCCACGGGTCGAAAGCGGTCACCCGACCAGCGTGCCACTGCTGTGGCGGGGAGCCGTACCTCTGCCAGCATGGACGCCGTGTGCGGCCGCTACGCCTCCAGCCGCGGGGCCGACTACCTCGTCGAGCACTTCGGCGTCACCGAGCCGGTCGAGGAGCGGGCCGCCGAGGCGGTGCCGCCGTCCTGGAACGTCGCACCGACCGACCCGACGTGGGTGGTCGCCGTCGACGGCGGCGTCCGCGCCCTGCGGCCGGCGCGGTGGGGGCTCGTGCCGCACTGGGCCGGCGCGCGGCGCGGCCGCCCGCTCATCAACGCCCGCCGCGAGACGGTCGCGACGACCCCGGCGTTCCGCGCCGCGTTCGCGCGCCGGCGCTGCCTGGTGCCGGCCGACGGCTACTACGAGTGGCAGCCGCAGCCGGGCGCCGGGCAGCCGGGCAAGCAGGCCTGGTACCTGACCAGCCGCGACGGCGCGCCGCTGCCGATGGCCGGTCTGTACGAGGTCCGCCGCGACGGCGACGCGCTGCGGTGGACGTGCACGGTGCTCACCACGTCGGCCCCGGACGAGCTGGGCGAGATCCACGACCGCACGCCGCTGCTCGTGCCACCGGCGGCCTGGGGCCGCTGGCTCGACCCGGCGGTCGAGCACCCGGGCGACGACCTGCTGGTTCCCGGCGTGGCCGGCGTCCTGGACGCCTGGCCCGTCGGTCCGGAGGTCGGCGACGTCCGCAACGACGGGCCGGCGCTCGCGGCGCCGGTCGCGCCGACCCTGCCGGCACCTACGCTGCTGGAGTGAGCAAGCCCGACGAACCACGTGAGGAGCGCCTGTCCGTGGACCTGCAGGACGTCCGTGCCCAGCTCGAGCAGATGCTGCGCGAGCTCGACAGCGCCACCGCGACCCTGGAGAGCGAGGGGGCGGGTGACTCCGAGGAGCTGAGCCACTTCGACCAGCACCCCGCCGACACCGCCACCGAGCTCTCCGACGCCGACCGCGAGGTCGCGCTCATCGAGGCCGCCGACGACCAGCGCGCGCAGGTCGTCGCCGCCCTCAAGCGGCTCGACGAGGGCACCTACGGCCGCTGCGTCGACTGCGGCAGGCAGATCCCGCCGGCGCGCCTGGAGGTCCGGCCGGAGGCGGCCCGCTGCGTCGAGGACCAGGCCAAGCACGAGGCCGCCGCGGGCTGAGGCCCGCGGGGCGGTCAGGCCCCGCGCGCGCTCGCGACCAGGCGCAGGCCGGTGGCCTCGCCCTCGCGCTCCTCGGCCAGCGCGCACTCGGTGCGCACGAGCAGCCGGAGCGCCTGCTCGCCGCCCGCGGCGACGGCCCGCTCGACCACGGACGGCGTCAGCACGGTGCGAGGGCGCACCCACTCGAGCGTGAACCCGGCGCTGCCGAGCAGCTCGGCCAGCTCCTCGGGCCAGAAGCAGCGCACGATGCTGCCGTCGTCCTCCGGCACGAGCACGACGTCGGCGCTCGGCACGTCGGCCAGCTCGGCCCAGCGCCCCTGGCCGGCCAGTCGCGCCAGGCCAGCGGCGAGCGAGTCGACGACGAGCAGCAGCCGCCCGCCCGGCCGCAGCACCCGGTGCAGGTCGCCGACGGTGACCTCGGCCGCGAGGCACAGCGACAGCGCGCGGGACTCCGCGAGCACGGCGTCGACCGACCCGGTCTGCAGCCACGACAGCCGGCGCGGGTCGGCCACCACCGGCAGCGCGGCCCCGCCGGCCTCCACGCCGACGGCGTCGCGCAGGGCGGCACCCGGGGTCCGGGTGCGGTCGCGCGGGCTCTGCAGCACCCGGACGACGTCGTGCCCGGCGGCCAGCACCTGGTCGGCGAACCCGCCCTCGCCGCCGGCCGGCCGGCCGGACAGGTCGAGCACCCGGCACCGGTCGCCGGGCAGCCACGACGCGAGCTGAGCGGCGGCGACGCGGTCGTAGAACCGCCAGTACGACGAGTCGGCCGGAGGGATCGGCGAGTCCTCGGCGGGCGAGCCGCTGTGCAGCGCCGTCGTCACGTCGCTGCCCCGGGGAGGGGAGGCATGGCGCCGCTCTACCCTGCGCCGGGTGAGTGATACGCCGGTGTTGCACCACGTCGAGACGCCGCGCGGGCCGGCGCGCGTGCACCTCCAGGTGCGCCGCGGCGGGCTCGTCGTGCTCGGTCACGGCGCCGGCGGCGGGGTGCAGGCGCCGGACCTCGTCGCGGCCGCCGACGCTGCGCGCACGGCCGGGCTCGGCGTGGCGCTCGTCGAGCAGCCGTGGCGGGTGGCGGGGCGGCGGGTGGCGGAGGCGCCGACGCGCCTCGACGAGGCCTGGCGGGCCGTGCTCGCCGCGCTCCGCAGCGGGTCGTCCGGGGTGCTCGTGGTCGGCGGGCGCAGCGCCGGCGCCCGCGTCGCGTGCCGGACGGCGGCCGACACCGGTGCCGACGCCGTGCTGGCGCTGGCCTTCCCGCTGGTCGCGCCGTCGGGCCGCAGCCGAGACGCCGAGCTGCGCGCTCCGGCCGTCCCGCGGCTGGTCGTGCAGGGCGAGCGTGACGCCTTCGGCGTGCCGGCGCCGTCGCCCGGCGTGCAGGTCCACGTCGTCGCTCGCGCCGACCACGCGTTCGCCGTCCGCCGCCGGGACGGCCGCACCGCGGCCGACGTCGCCGCCGAGGTCCACGCCGCCGTCGGGACCTGGCTGGCCGGCCTCAGACGCTGACGTAGACCTCGGCGGCGACGGACGCGTCGATCTCGACCGGCTCGCCGTCGACGTCGAGCAGCACCCGCCCCGCGGCGCTCTCCTGCACGCGCACCGGCGTCCCGGGCATCAGCCCGGCCGCCTCGAGCTCCTCCATCCGCGGCACGAGCGTCTGGAGGTGCTCGTCGATGCGGCGCACCACGCACGACCCGCCGGCCGGGACCGCCGACAGCTTCTCGAGCCGCACCTGCTCGGTCGGCGCGTTGGCGGACCCGGGGATCGGGCTGCCGTGCGGGCAGGTGCCCGGGTCGTCGAGCAGCGCCACCAGGTGCTTCTCGAGGTTGTCGCTGATGGCGTGCTCCAGCCGGCAGGCCTCCTCGTGCACCTGCGGCCACGGCACCTTGAGCACGTCGACGAGCAGCACCTCGGCCAGCCGGTGCTTGCGCAGCATCGACGTCGCGTACGCCCGGCCGGTCTCGGTCAGGTGCAGCACCCGCTCGTCGTCGAGGGTGAGGTAGCCCTCGCGCTCGAGCCGCTTCACCGTCTCGCTCACCGCCGGGGCCGACACCCCCAGCCGCTCCACGATGCGGGCGCGCATCGGCACGATGCCGGCCTCCTCGAGCTCGAGCACCGTCTCGAGGTACTGCTCGACTGCGGGGTGGTGGCCGTCCATGGCCGGATCGTAGGCCGCGCCCGCGGCCGGCAGCCGGGCCGGCGCCTGCGGCGTCCGCGCCGCGCCCCGGGAATCGCCCTCGGCCCGGCGGCGTTGGTGCCTGCCAGCCGCCCGGCAGCCGACAGGCCGTGGCGGGGGAGGAGACGGCGGACCGTGCGCCCGAGCACCCTGCACCCCCGGCGAGCCGTCGCCGGCGCCGCCGTCCGCCCCGGCCCGGGCCGGCCGGGGCACCGCGCCGCCGACCGACCGGCCGACCGGCCCGGGGGCCGTCCTGCCCGACGCGGCGAGGTCCCCGTCGGCGTATCGTCTCGGCGGCCGCTGCCCAGCGGTTCCCCGACGAGCGAGGTGAGCCCGGTCGCCCCCGACCCGCGCGACGACGTCCGCGAGACGAGCGAGCAGCGACGAGCGCGCTTCGAGCGCGACGCGCTGCCGTTCCTCGACCAGCTCTACACCGCTGCGATGCGCATGACGCGCAACCCGGCCGACGCCGAGGACCTCGTCCAGGAGACCTTCGTCAAGGCCTTCGCCGCCTTCCACCAGTTCGAGGAGGGCACGAACCTCAAGGCCTGGCTCTACCGGATCCTGACCAACACCTTCATCAACAACTACCGCAAGAAGCAGCGCCAGCCGCTGCAGTCGCCCACCGACGAGATCACCGACTGGCAGATCGCCGCGGCCGAGGCGCACACGTCCACCGGGCTGCGCAGCGCCGAGATGGAGGCGCTCGACCACCTGCCCGACAGCGACGTCAAGCAGGCGCTGCAGGAGCTGCCGGAGGACTTCCGGATGGCGGTCTACCTCGCCGACGTCGAGGGCTTCTCCTACAAGGAGATCGCCGAGATCATGGGCACGCCGATCGGCACCGTGATGAGCCGGCTGCACCGCGGGCGTCGCGGGCTGCGCGCCAAGCTCACCGACTACGCGGTCGAGCGCGGGCTCGTGCGCGCCGGTGCTCCCCAGACCAGCAGCGCAGCGGGAGAGGGGGCGGAGACGTGAGCTGCGGCGACCCGCACGAGACCCCGTGCAGCGAGGTGCTGGAGGCCGTCTACCTCTACCTCGACGGCGAGGACGACGGCGCGCACCACGACAAGGTCCGCATCCACCTCGACGAGTGCGCGCCCTGCCTGCGGCAGTACGGCCTCGAGCAGGCGGTCAAGGCCCTCGTCGCCCGGTGCTGCGGCGGCGAGCACGCGCCCGACGAGCTGCGGTCGCGGGTGCTGAGCCGGATCCAGCAGGTCCGCGTCGAGATCGAGCAGGTCGAGTACCGCGCCGAGTAGCCCCCGCCCCCCGACCCCCGCTGCGTCCGCGTCCTGACACACACCCTCCGCGCACGCCGTCGGACGTCCGCCTAGCCTCCGGCGCATGACCTGGCTCGTGACCGGCGGCGACGGCTACATCGGCGCCCACGTCGTCCGGGCGATGGTGGCCGACGGCGCTCGCGTCGTCGCGCTCGACTACCTGTCCACCGGCGACGCCGCTAGGCTCGACCCGGGCGCCGCGTTCGTGCAGGGGACCATCCTCGACGGCGACCTCGTCCGCCGCACGCTCACCGGGCACGGCGTCACCGGCGTCGTGCACATCGCGGCGAAGAAGCAGGTCGGCGAGTCCGTCGCCGACCCGCTGCTGTACTGGCGCGAGAACCTCACCGGCCTGGTCACGCTGCTCGACGCCTGCCGCGACGCCGGCGTCGACCGGTTCGTCTTCTCCTCCAGCGCCGCGACGTACGGCATGCCCGACGTCGACGTCGTCACCGAGGACACGCCCGGCGAGCCGCTGTCGCCGTACGGCCAGACCAAGCTGGTCGGCGAGTGGGTCCTGCAGGCGTGCGACGGCGCCTACGGGCTGCAGACCCTGGCGCTGCGGTACTTCAACGTGGCCGGCGCCGCGACCCCGGAGCTCGGCGACGTCGGCGTCTTCAACCTCGTCCCGATGGTGTTCGAGCGGCTGGAGGCGGGTCAGCGGCCGCAGGTGTTCGGCAACGACTACCCGACGCCGGACGGCACCTGCGTGCGCGACTCCGTGCACGTCGCCGACATCGCCGCGGCGCACCTGGCGGCCGCACGGGCGCTCGACGCCGGCGCCGGCTCGGCGACCTACAACATCGGCCGCGGCGAGGGCGCCAGCGTGCTCGACGTCGTCCGCACGATCGGCGAGGTGACCGGCCTCGACGTCACGCCCGAGTTCGCGCCGCGCCGACCCGGCGACCCGGCGCGGGTGGTGGCGTCGGCCGACCGGATCCGCGAGGCGCTGGGCTTCGTGGCGCGGCACGACCTGCGCGACATGGTCGAGAGCGCCTGGGCGGGCTGGCGGCTGCGCCACCCCGAGACCGCGCGGCGCTGACCTCCCGGGACGGCAGCGTCAGGCGTTCGGCCGCTTGCCGTGGTTGGCGCCGTTCTTCTTGCGCGCCTTGCGCTTGCGGGCCCGCTTGGCCATGGCTGGACTCCTGGTGGTCGGGGCGGTCAGTGCCGCCGCCGGGGCGCCGGCGACCCGGCCAGGATAGGGCGGGGCGGCAGCGGCGGGACGCCGCGCAGCGGCCGCAGCATCCCGACCACCACCAGCTGGGCCAGCCCGGCGACCACGAGCACGTCGCCCGGGCTCACGACCTCGGGGCGCACCGGGAGCGGCACCGGGACGACGTCGCCGAGCCAGGGCAGGCGGGTGCCCGGCCCCGACAGCTCGTGCCGCGGGTCGCTGCCGTCGAGCAGCGCCCCGGTGGACGCACCGGCGCGGGCGGCGGCGTCCGCCGAGACCGGCATCGCGCCGTTGAGCCCGACGACGAGCGCGTTCGCGAGCAGTCCGAGCGCGACCAGCCCCGTGCCGCGCACCGCGCGGTTCGCGGCGAGGAAGGCGAGCACGCAGCCGGCCGACGCGATCAGCGCGAGCGCGTGCACCGGTCCGCCGACCACGACCCCGCCGACCTGCAGGACGAGCGCGAGCACGGCCAGCCGGCGTCGGCGCAGCGGCACCGCGCTCAGCCGCTCGAGGCTGCCTCCCGCCGCCCACCCGACCGCGAGCGCGGCCAGCACGGCGACGACGGCGAGGGACACCTCGCTAGTGTCGCCGCTGGCCGCCCCGACAGCGCGCAGGCGAGGAGGACCAGCTCCGTCGTGTTCGACACCGTGATCGTCGTCGACCACGGCGTGACCGCTGTCCGCGTCATCCGCACCTGCCAGCGCCTGGACATCCAGACCATCGCGGTGCACGGCGACGAGGACGGCCGGTCGCCGCACGTGCGGCAGGCCGACGACGCCGTCCCGCTCGGCGGCCGCACCACAGCCGTGACCTACGGCGACGCGCGCAAGCTGCTCGAGGCGGCGCAGCGCTGCGGTGCGCAGGCCGTGCACCCGGGCGCCGGCGCCCTGGCCACCGACGCCGCGTTCGCCGGCGCCGTCGTCGAGGCCGGGCTCATCTGGCTCGGCGCGCCGACCGACCGACCGGCGGCCGCGCGGTCGGTCGAGGCGCCGGTCGCGGGGCCGCGGACCGTCGTCACAGTCCTGCACGACGGCGCGGCGGCCCGCGCCATCGGCCGCCGCAGCCGGCTCGGCGCCGTCGTCGACGAGGAGCCTGACCCGACGCTCGACGCCGGTGCCGCGGCCGCCGTCGACGAGGCCGTCGTCGGTTTCCTGGCAGGTGCGCCGGCCGGCGCCTACGCCGTCGAGGTCGTGCGCGGTCCGGACGGGCCGGTCGCGACCGGCGTGCTCCCGCTGGCCGCCGCCGGAGCGGCCGCCACCGCGGCCGTCACCGGCACCGACGCGCTCGAGGTGCAGCTGCGCGCGGCCGCCGGCGAGCGGGTCGAGGACGGCGCCGGTCCGCGGGTGCCGGTCGCGGTGTCGCTCAACGTCCGGGTCCCTGAGCAGTTCGGCGGCCGGCTGCGCCGGTTCCGCCTGCCCGGGGGCGACGGGGTGCTGGCCGAGTGCGGCGTGTCGGAGGGCGGCCGGCTGAGCGCGCACACCGGGCGGCTGCTCGCCGTCGTGACGGCGACCGGGCCCGACCGCGGCACCGTGCTCGACCGGGCGCGCGCCGCCCTCGCCGCCTTCGAGGTCGCCGGCGTGCCGACCAACCTGCCGCTGCTGCGTTCGGTGCTCGACGACCCGTCGTTCGTCGCCGGAGCCCCGGACGACGAGCTCCGAGAGAGGACCCGCCGCGCATGAGCGACCTGGCCGTCACCCGCGCCGACGGCGTGCTGCGCCTGCACATCGACCGCGAGTCCAAGCGCAACGCCCTCAACGGCGAGGTGCTGCGCGGCATCCTCGCGGCGCTGCACGACCTGCAGGACGGCCGGGTCGTGCTGCTGACGAGCGCGGGCGAGAAGGTGTTCTGCTCCGGCGCTGACCTCGTGCAGATGGCGCCGGACGCGACCGGGCTCGAGGTGCACCAGGGTCGCGGGCTGCTCCGGGAGGTCGTGCTCGCGATGCGCGACTGCCCGGTGCCCGTGGTCGCCTCGGTGCACGGGCTGTGCCTGGCCGGCGGCGTCGGCCTGGTCCTGGGCTGCGACGTCGTGGTGGCCGCCGACACCGCTGCGTTCGGCCTTCCGGAGGTCGACCTGGGGCTGTGGCCGTTCATGGTCAGCGCGCTGCTCGGCCGGCACGTCAGCCCCAAGCGCGCCATGGAGATGATGCTGTCGGCCCGCCGCGTGCCCGCCGCGGAGGCGCTGGAGATGGGCCTGATCTCCCGCGTGGTGCCGGCTGCCTCCCTCGAGGAGGAGCGCGACGCGCTGGTGGCGTCGCTGGCCGCCAAGCCGCCGGTCGCCGTCCGCCTGGGCAAGGCCGCCTTCGCCGCGGCGATGGAGACCACGCTGGGTCCCGGCCTCGAGGCGATGCAGGCCCAGCTGTCGCTGCTCAACACCACGCAGGACGCCGCCGAGGGCGTGCGGGCCTTCCTCGAGAAGCGCCCGCCGCAGTGGACCGGCCGCTGACCCCCTTCCCCGTTGCGTCCGCCTGGCTGCACACGTGCCGCGCGTGCGCCCGCGGACGTAACCTCCGGGCATGGCCGAGCAGCCCCGTGACCAGCTGAGCGAGACCGCCCCCGTCGACCCCGAGCAGGCGGTGCCCGGCACCGCCTCGCACGACCCCGACCGGCCGCCGCGGCTGCTGGAGTTCATGACGTCGGGCTGGGCCGAGCGCACCGAGCAGCTGCCGACGCCGCACGCCGGCGCCGCGTACCGCGCCCGGCGCCGCGCTGCGCTGGCCGAGCGCTTCCCCGGCGAGGTCCTCGTCGTGCCGACCGGCGGCTACAAGACCCGCGCGAACGACACCGAGTACCGCTTCCGGCCCGGTACCGAGTTCGCCCACCTCGTCGGCTCCCACGAGCCGGACGCCGTCCTGGTGGTCGCGGCCGACGGCGCCGCCACGCTCTACCAGGCGCCGACGATGGACCGCTCGACGCCGGCCTTCTTCACCGACCGCATGTACGGCGAGCTGTGGGTGGGGCCGCGCCCGTCGCTCGCCGCGCAGAGCGCGCTGCTCGGGATCGACGCCCGTCCCCTCGAGGATCTCGAGCTGCTCAAGGGCACCGAGGCGCGCGTCGTCCGCGGCTACGACGCGCGCGTCGAGGAGCTGTTCGTCACCGACGCCGACAAGGACGGCGAGCTCGCCACGTTCCTGTCCGAGCTGCGCCTGGTGAAGGACGAGCACGAGATCGCCCAGCTGCAGGCCGCCGTCGACGCGACCATCACCGGCTTCGAGGACGTCGTGCGCTCCCTCGACGCCGCGCGCGCGACCAGCGAGCGGTGGCTCGAGGGGGTGTTCGGCCTGCGCGCCCGGGTCGAGGGCAACGACGTGGGCTACGGGTCGATCTGCGCCGCCGGGGCGCACGCCTGCACGCTGCACTGGACCGACAACGACGGGCCGGTCCGCGACGGCGACCTGGTGCTGCTCGACATGGGCGTCGAGGGGCACGAGCTCTACACCGCCGACGTCACGCGCACCCTGCCCGTGAGCGGAACGTTCACCGCCCGGCAGCGGGAGGTCTACACGCTCGTCCTCCAGGCGCAGGAGGCGGCGCTGGCCGAGTGCCGGCCGGGGGCGGACTTCCTCGCCCCGCACAAGGCTGCGATGCGGGTCCTGGCCCACGGGCTCGAGCGACTCGGCGTGCTCGACGACGCCGAGGCCGCGCTCGCCGAGGACGACCAGCGCTACCGGCGGTACACGCTGCACGGCGTCAGCCACATGCTCGGGATCGACGTGCACGACTGCGCGCACGCCCGCGACGACCACTATCGGCACGGCACGCTGCAGGAGGGCTACGTGCTCACGGTCGAGCCGGGCCTGTACTTCCAGCCCGACGACCTCACCGTGCCCGAGGACCTGCGGGGCATCGGCGTGCGGATCGAGGACGACGTCGTCATCACGGGCCCCGACGACCCGGTCGGGCATCGCAACCTCTCGGCGGCCCTGCCGCGTCACCCCGACGACGTCGAGGCCTGGATGGCGTCACTGCGGCGGTAGCCGTCGCACGAGCCCCTTCCGGGAGGCCGTCGTCGTGGCGGACGCCGTGCTGCATGCGGGGGTGCCGCGCTCCGACCTCGAGGACCAGCTCCACCGGTGCGCCGGGTGGGCCGGCGCCGAGGCAGCGGCTCGGGTCGTCGCCTTCGCCGACGAACGGGCGGAGTCGCCGCTCGAGTCCCTCGACCGCGTGGCGTTCGCCGGCGGCGGCCTGCCGGTCCCGCTCACCCAGGTCGACGTCGTGGGGCCGCGCGGCGA
Source organism: Actinomycetes bacterium (assembly GCA_046565705.1). Taxonomy (GTDB): domain Bacteria; phylum Actinomycetota; class Actinomycetes; order Mycobacteriales; family SCTD01; genus DATLGD01. The sequence continues at coordinate 12,594 of JBKHYE010000114.1, read as the reverse complement.
CTGGCTGGCCCGCTGTGACTTCGTGCTCGTCCGCGAGCGGACGGTCGTCGAGGCGGACGGGCTGGCCAAGTACCGGATGGCCGAGGGGACGCCCGTCCCGGCGTGGGCGGAGGACGCGCTGGTGAAGGAGAAGCAGCGCGAGATGGGGCTGCGGGCGGTGGCGCTGGAGGTCGCCCGCAACGGATGGGACGAGGCCTTCCACCGGCCCGAGGAGCTCTGCGACCGGGTCCGCCAGCACATCTGGCTCGCGTCGCGGTACCCGGCCGTGCCGGGCGTGCGGTTCGAGCAGCGGCCGGTACGGCGTCATCGCCCGCTTCGCTGGCCGCTCGGGACCGCGACCGCCCAGGCGGCTGCGTGAGCGTCCCGACAGTCCGGGGCACGAGAGATCGCCGGTCGGCGTCCCCCGGCGTGTCGCGATTCAGGCCGCGCTCGCGGCGGCTCCTGTCGCGACAGGCCGGGGGAGGAGAGATCACCGGCCCACGACCCCCGGCGTCTCTCGACCTGGGCCGCAGCCGCACATCCCCCGGCCGGGTCAGTCAAGCCCGCGGCTCCCCGCGCCGATGACGGACCCGTGACGACCTCGATCGAGCCCTTCCTCCGGGCTCTTGTGGAGACCGGCGGTTCCGACCTGCACTGCAAGGTCGGGTCGCCCCCGCGCGTGCGCATCGACGGCAAGCTGCGCAAGCTGCAGACCCGTGACCTCACCGCCGGGGACACCGAGCAGATGGTGCGCGAGGTGCTCCGCGAGGACCTGCGCGAGGTCTTCGAGAAGACCAACGAGGCCGACTTCGCCTACTCGCTGTCCGGCGTCGGCCGGTTCCGCGTGAACGCCTTCCGCTCCCGCGGCTCCTGCGGCCTGGTGTTCCGGCGCGTGAGCGTCGGCGCGATCCCGCTGACCGACCTCGGCCTGCCGCCCGTGCTCTCCTCGCTCGCCATGGAGCCCCGCGGGCTGGTGCTCGTCACCGGCCCGACCGGCTCCGGCAAGACGACCACCCTCGCCGGGATGATCGACCACATCAACAGCAACAAGGAGGTGCACGTCGTCACGATCGAGGACCCGATCGAGGTGCTGCACTTCGACAAGCTGGCGATGGTCAACCAGCGCGAGGTCCGGGTCGACACCGAGGACTTCGTCAGCGCGATGCGCGCGGCCATGCGCCAGGACCCGGACGTCATCCTCGTCGGCGAGATGCGCGACCACGAGACGGTCAAGGCCGCGCTGTCGGCCGCGGAGACCGGCCACTTCGTCATGTCGACGCTGCACACCACCGACGCGGCAGAGACGATCAACCGCATCATCGACTTCTTCCCGCCGCACGAGCAGAAGCAGGTGCGCCTGGCGCTCGCCGGCGCCCTCAAGGGCATCATCTGCCAGCGCCTCGTGCCGCGCGCCGACGGCGAGGGGCGCTGCGTCGTCATGGAGATCGCGGTCGGCACCGGCCGCATCGCCGACGCCATCGCCGACCCGGACAAGACCAGCAGCATCCCGCAGCTGATCTCCGAGGGCGGCTACTACGGCATGCAGACCTTCGACCAGCACCTCGTCTCGTTCATCCGCGACGGCGTCATCACGCTCGAGGCCGCGATGGCCGCCAGTACGAGCCCGCACGACCTCACCGTCGAGCTGCGCCGGCTGGGCCTGGTCGCCTAGGCGCGAGCCGCCCCGAAGATCTTCTGCAGTTCCGACACGTCCTGGCGTGTCCGAAGTGCAGAAGATCTTGGCGCCCGCCGGCGCGACGGTGCGCCGCGCCCGCCCTCGTCCGGTGTGCGCGACATCTCCTGCTGAACCGCCCGCGAGCGGGCACACCGCACCCGTGTTCTTCTTCTTCAGCAACCGGCTGGGGTGCCTGCCGAGCATCCTGCTCTCGCTCGCCGTCACGGCGCTGCTGCTCCTGCTGCTGGGCGTCCTGTAGCGCCGGCCGCTACCCGGGCCGCACGGGCCCGGGCCGCACCACCGCGTGCCGCTCCCGCTCCGCCCGCTCGCGCTGCGGGCACCCGGTCAGGTGGTCACCCACCAGCCCGCACGCCTGCATGAGCGAGTAGACCGTCGTGGGCCCGACGAAGACGAACCCGCGGCGCTTGAGCTCCCGTGCCACCGCCGCGCTCGACGGCGTCCACGCCGGCACGTCCGTCCAGTGCTGGTATGCCGGGCTCGGCACCTCCGCCGCCGCCCACAGCAGCGCCGGCAGCCCGCCGTCGTCCCTCAGCCGCTGCGTGGCGCGGGCGTTGGTCACGCACGCGCGCAGCTTGCGCTCGGAGCGGATCAGCCGGGCGTCGTCGAGCAGCGGCGCGACGTCGAGCTCGGCGACGGCGTCGGGGTCGAAGCCGGCGAGCGCCTCGCGCAGCGCCGCCCGCTTGCGCAGCACGACGATCCACGACAGACCCGCCTGGAACCCCTCGAGGCAGACCTTCTCGTACAGGCCCTGCTCGTCGGTGCGCGGCCGTCCCCACTCGTCGTCGTGGTAGCGCTCGTAGAGCGGGTCGCCGTCGCCGAAGCACCTGCTGCGCAGCGGTTCGGGCACGTGCGGAGTGTGCCAGTCAGGACCGTCACGAACTCTTCTCATCGCCGACACCCGCCGGACGGCTCCGGCAGGCAACCTCTCCGGACGTGCCCGCGTCGTGCGGGCGACCGGCGTCCGCACACCCGCAGGAGGTCCCCGTGCACGTTCTGTCGACCTGGGCGGACGAGGACGAGTTCTGCGCCGCCGACCCGCGCCGGCGCACCTCCTCGGAGGTCGACTTCGGCGCGACCTGGCGGGTCGCCGGGTCCAACGACGCCTGGCGGCTGTCGTGGCTGCGGGACACCGGTGAGCTGTACCTGTGCCGCGCCGACGGCTACGACGGCTCCTGCACCGACGTACGGGTGCTCGCGGTGCTCGAGCGCGAGGCCGACGTCGACGCCCTGCTCGACGGCTGGCGCGACCTGCGCTTCGACCCCGACGGGCTCTCCTGGCTCGCGCAGCGGGTCTCCCCGCTGGTCGCCGCCTGAGCGCAGCGTGACCGCGGCCTGACCCAGGGGGCCGGCCGCTGGCTAGGGTCGGGCCCGTGTCGACCCTGGGCGACCTCGCAGGCAGCCGCACCGACCTCGGCCCGGACGACCTCGACTGGCTGCACCGCCTCGTGGCGGAGTGGCAGCTGATCGCCGACCTGTCCTTCGCCGACCTCGTGCTGCGCGTGCGCACCCGCGAGGGCAGCTGGCTCGCCGTGGCGCACATGCGACCGACCACGGGCCCGACCGTGCACCCCGACGACCTGGTGGGAAGCGAGGCCACCGGCGCCGACGTCGCCCGCGTCGAGCGGGCCTGGTCGACCGGCGCGATCGTGCGCGACGGCGAGCGCGGCCGCAGCAAGGTGCGCATGGAGGCCGTGCCGGTGCGTCGCGGCGAGAGCGTCGTCGCCGTGGTCACGCGGGAGACCGATCCCGCGGCGTCCCGGATCCCCAGCCAGCTCGAGCTGACCTACCTGACGACGGCCGGCGAGCTGCTGCAGATGGTGGCCGAGGGCAGCTTCCCGTTCCCCGGTGCGCCGGACGACGGCCGGCCCGACCCCGAGCACGCGCCGCGTGTCGGTGACGGCCTGCTGCGCCTGGACCGCACCGGGCACGTCGTCTACGCCAGCCCGAACGCGATCTCGGCGTTCCGCCGGCTCGGGGTCACCGCGGACCTGCTCGGCGTCCACCTCGGGACGACGATCGCCCGCCTGACCGCGGCCCCCGGCGTGCTGGACGAGCCGCGCGGGTCGGCCGCGCTCGCTGCCGCGCTGCGCTTCCGGGAGCCGCGCGAGTCCGAGGTCGAGGCGCAGGGCGCCACCGTGCTGCTGCGCGCGCTGCCGCTCGCCACCGCCGGGCAGCCCCGCGGGGTGCTGGTGCTCGTGCGCGACGTCACCGAGCTGCGCCGCCGCGAGCGGCAGATCCTCGGCAAGGACGCGACGATCCGCGAGATCCACCACCGGGTGAAGAACAACCTGCAGACCGTCGCCGCGCTGCTGCGGATGCAGGCCCGTCGGCTCGACTCCGCCGAGGCGCGGGCCGCGCTCGAGGAGTCGGTGCGCCGGGTGGCCGCCATCGCGGTCGTCCACGAGCGGCTCTCGCAGGCCGCCGACGAGAGCGTCCCGTTCGACGGCGTCGCCGACCAGGTGCTGGCGATGTGCGCCGAGGTGGCCGCGCCCGAGAGCACCGTCCGGGTGCGCCGCACCGGCTCGCCCGGCCGGCTGCCCGCCGACGTCGCGACGGCGCTCGCGATGGTGCTCACCGAGCTGGTCCAGAACGCCGTCGAGCACGGCTTCGCCGGCACGGAGCAGGGCTGCGTCGACGTCGCGTTCGACCGCTCCGACGACGCGCTGACCGTGTCGGTCACCGACGACGGGCGCGGCCTGCCGGCCGGCTTCAGCCTCGACGGCTCGGCCCGGCTGGGCCTGCAGATCGTGCGCACGCTCGTGGAGGGCGAGCTGCGCGGCGTGCTGCAGGTGGAGCCGACCGGGTCAGGAACCCGCGCCCGGGTGGCCCTTCCGCTCGGCCCGCCCGGCGACGGCGGCCTCGGCCGCTGAGGCGGCCGGCTGCGGCAGGACCGGCGAGCCGTCCCCGACGACGGGCAGCACCAGGCGGGTGCCCTTCGCGGCGCTCATGTCGTAGGACAGCAGCCCGCCCGACCCGGGCACCGCCCACACGGTGTTGGCGCCCATCAGCACCAGCCTGATGCGGCTGCCCTCGGTGAACGTGTAGTCCTGCGGCAGGAACCGGACGGTCGCGGTCTTCTCGCCACCGGTCGAGTCCGCCTTGCTCAGCCCGCCCGCGTAGTCGAGGTTGAGGAAGCCGCGCTGCACGAGCTTCTGCGTGCCGTTCGGCAGCACCTCGGTGAGGATCGGTGTCAGCGTCTGGCCGCCCTGGGCCGCAGTCACCGTCGTCTCGAGCAGTGCGGAGCCCGCGATGCGGACGTCGTCGGCCAGCGGCTCGCTCTGGTGGTACAGGTACGCGTAGCCGTGGGACCGGACCGGCTGCTCGCCGACCTTCGTGCCCTGGTTGGTGAGGTCGCGCAGCACGACCTCCTCCGTGACACCCGGCACGCCGATGTGCGTCCAGCCCGCGCCGTCGTCCTGCGGCTCGGTCGACAGCACGCCGCCCTCGCCGGTGCTGGTCGCGACGCCCGCCGGCGGCAGGCCCGGCACGGTGTCGAACGAGCGGCCGAGGTGCAGGGTCAGCGGCGAGGTGCCGGCCGGCGGCCAGCTCTGCTCGACCTGCGGCGTCGTCGGGCCGGCCGCGGTGCGACCCACGGTGACGACGTCGGGGAAGTCCTCCACGCCGCTGTCGACGCCCTTGAGCGTGCGCTCCCAGAACGCGTCGACCAGCTCCTGGTAGCCCGCGCCGTCGTCGCCACCGCTGTGCGTGCCCTGCGTCATCCAGAGCTTCTTGAACGGCACGCCCTCGATCTCGGCGGTGGCCGGGTCGTCGACCGGCAGCGCCTCGAACAGCGCCGTGGCCTCCTCCTGCTTGACGTTGTAGTCCTGCCAGCCGTGCGACAGCAGCACCGGGACGCGCATCGCGGCGGCGTCCTTGCGGTAGTCGCGCTCCAGCCAGAACCCGTCGTAGTCGGGCGTGCGGTCGTAGCCGCGCTCGGTGTGCTCGACCGACCCGCACTCGCCGGTGCGCGCGGGCGCCGTCTGCGCGACCGACTCGCCCGGCGCGACCGTGCGGCCGAACCCGAAGTCGAACAGCAGCGGGGTGTCGAAGCCCTCGTCGGTCGGGGTGCTCGAGTTGCCCAGGAAGCGGACGCCGTCCATGTAGGCGTAGCCGTACCAGCGGCTGATCGCGGCGATCGGGTGGATGGCGGCGAGCCCCTTGCCGCCGTTGCTGTCGGCGGCGATCTCGTCGCCGAGGGCGGCGACCATGGTGGCCGTCGTGCCGTCGTACGAGCCGCCGGTCATGCCGACCCGGCCGTTGCTCCACTCCTGCTCGGCGAGCCAGCGCACGACGTCGGCGCCGGACTGCTGCTCCTTCGCGCCGCCGTAGTCCCAGCAGCCGGTGGAGCCGCGCGTCCCGATGACGTCGGCCTTGGCGCGGGCGTAGCCCATCGGGACGTACCGGGCCGCGACGGCGTCGTCCGCCGGGGTCGGCTCGCCGATCGAGTTGTACGGCGAGTAGGTGAGGATCACCGGGACGTCCTCGTCGAGCACCGGCCGCATCACCTCGACGCGGACCAGCGCGCCGTCGACCGACTCGACGTACGACACCTCGTACACGCTGTCGGCGGCGGACGCGGAAGGCACGGCGGCGGCACCGGCGGCCAGGGCCGACAGCGCCAGCAGGGCGCGGAGACGGGGACGCATGGTCCCTCAGTTCGGCGTCGTGAGCCCGTCTCCTGCCCGGACGTGCCCGGGTGCGGCCTGTGCCGGGGGCGTCCCGGGGAGGGTGCCGATGCCCGGGTCCTGCGCCGTCGCGCCCGACAGCACGCGGAACAGCTGCACCGTGCCCGCGACGACGAGCGCGAGCAGGAGCAGGGCGACCAGGCGGTAGCGCCAGGTGGCGCGCCAGGCCGGTGCCGGCTCCCGCGGGACGACGGGCGGGCGGGTCCAGTGCTCGCGCCCGCCGGCCGACCGGCGGCCGGCCGACCGGGCCACGCGGCGGGTCAGGCCGAGGGGGCGCCGGCGCGCACGGCGCGACGGCGCAGCGAGCGTCGCTCGTCCTCGCTGGTGCCTCCCCAGACGCCGGACTCCTGACCCGTGTCGAGCGCCCAGCTCAGGCAGTCCTCGACGACGCTGCAGCGGCGGCAGACGACCTTGGCCTGCTCGACCTGGGCAGCAGCCGGACCGGTCGTCCCGATGGGGAAGAACAGCTCCGGGTCCTCGTCACGGCAGAGCGCGCTGTGGCGCCAGTCCATGCAAGCTCCTCGCGTTCGGCCCCGCGCCCTCGCACGTGAGCCGCCGTCCCCGACGCGGCAGTGCGCCGGGTTCGTGCCGACGACCACCCTTGCACCGTCAGTGCAACAGTGGCAAGGGAGAGACCCGCGTCCCAGGGTGCGAGGGGTGTTCCCTTCGTCACGCTGGGACCGGCTCTGGTCACCGGTGCCCGTCCCGGCCGGTGGGCCGAGGTGCGGTCACAGCGCGCGCCTTCCCGGGCCTTCCCCGGCCCAAACGCCACCGAGCGAGGAACGCCGGCCACCCGCGCGGGTGACCCCGGTGCCGGCGGCGCGCCCGCTCAGACGACGACGGACAGCGCCGACGGCTCGGCGCGGAAGCGCACGACATCGGCGTCGCCGAGGTCGTCGCCGTCGACCTGGACGGCGAGCGGCCGGTCGGCCGTGATCGTGAACTGCGCGACGTCGTGCAGCTGCACCACGCGGCGCCCACGCGGCCGGGGGCGGGGCGAGAGGATCTGCCGCAGGTGCCGCAGCGTGGCGACCGTCGGAAGCGACGACAGCCCGAACAGGTCGAGCCCGCCCTCGAACGTCGCCCGCGGGCAGGGCTGCACCGGGCGGGGGCCGAGGTAGGTCCACGGGTTGCTGTTGCACACCAGCGCCAGGCCCAGTGGCTGCGGGTCGGCCCCCGCCTCCTGATCGGGCCCGTGCAGCAGCAGCGGCACGTCGCGGCGGTCGCGGCTGGTGAAGAAGTGCGCGACGCCCGTGCGCGCGTACAGCGCCGGCGTGGCGCGGCGGCCGGACGCGCGCTTGCGCTCGACGGCGCGCACCACCTCGGCGTCGAGGCCGAGGCCGGCGCAGAAGGTGAACCAGCGCGACGTGCGCGGCCCGTCGCCGCTGCCGAACTCGGCCAGCCCGAGCCCGATCTCGCGCCGGCGGCTCTCCTGCAGCGCGTCGAGCAGCTGCCCGGTGGCCTCGACCGGGTCGTCGGGGAAGCCGAGCGCACGGGCGAACACGTTCGCGCTGCCGCCCGGCACGACGGCCAGCGTCGGCCGCGCCCCGGCGGGCGCGCTCATGAGCCCGTTGACGACCTCGTTGACCGTGCCGTCGCCGCCGAGGGCGACCACCAGGTCGACGTTCTCGGCGCAGGCGGCGGTGGCGAGCTCGACGGCGTGCGCGCGCGCCTTGGTCTCGACGAGCTCGAGCCGGGTCTCGCTGGCGAGCGCGTGGGCGAGCACGTCGCGGACACGGGAGCTGAAGGTCGTGGCCTTGGGGTTGACGACCAGCAGCGCGCGCACCTCCCCAGCGTAGAGGTGACGGCCGCCACAGGGCCGCTGCGCGCTCTAAGGTCGCGCGCGTGCAGCTGTCGTCCGCCGTCGTCCGCGCCGCCGTTCTCGTCGGGGTCGAGGCGACCGCGCTGGCCCTGCTCGGCGTCGGCTACGCCGTCGCGGGGGTGACCTCCGACGCCGAGAGCCGGGTCGGCGCCGTCGTCGGCGGGCTGCTGATGACGGCCGGCGCCGGCCTGCTGCTCCTGGTGGCGCGCGGTCTCGTCCGGCACCACCCGCGCGCGTACGCGCCGGCCGTCGCGGTCCAGCTGCTGGCGGGCCTGACAGCGCTCAGCCTGCTGCAGACGCTGCCCGTCGTCGCGGTCGTGGTGCTCGTCGTCGCGGCAGCGGTGCTGTACTCCCTCGCCACGCAGGAGGCCCGGCGGGTGTTCGGCCCGCCAGGCCCGCCGGAGTGACGGCCGGCTACTCCTCGACGAGCAGACCCTCGCGCAGTTGCGCGAGCGTGCGGGCGAGCAGCCGCGAGACGTGCATCTGGCTGATGCCGAGCTCGCCGGCGATCTGCGACTGCGTCATGCCGCCGAAGAACCGCAGCATGAGGATCTTCTTCTCGCGGGCCGGCAGCTTCTCGAGCAGCGGCTTGAGCGACTCGCGGTACTCGACGCCCTCGAGGGCGTCGTCGACCATGCCGAGCGAGTCGGCGACGGCCGGGCTGTCGTCGTCGCCGCCGTCGGGGGCGTCGAGCGACACCGCGGAGTAGGCGTTCGCCGACTCCAGGCCCTCGAGGATGTCCTCCTCGCTCATCCCCAGGTGCGCCGCGAGCTCGGCGACGGTGGGGGAGCGGCCGTTCTTCTGCGACAGCTCGCTGGTGGCCTTGGTGAGGCTGAGCTTGAGCTCCTGCAGTCGGCGCGGGACGCGGATCGCCCAGCCCTTGTCGCGGAAGTGCCGCTTGATCTCGCCGACGATGGTGGGCGTCGCGTAGGTGCTGAACTCCACCCCGCGCTCGAGGTCGAAGCGGTCGACGGACTTGATCAGCCCGATCGTGGCGACCTGGACGAGGTCGTCGAGCGGCTCGCCGCGGTTGCGGAAGCGACGAGCCAGGTACTCGACCAGCGGCAGGTGCACCTCGACGAGCTCGTCGCGCAGGCGGGCCCGACCCGGGTGGTCCTCGGGCATCGCGGCCAGCTCGACGAACAGCTCACGGGCACGGGCGCGGTCGGCTGCCGCCCGCTCGGCCCGGCCGAGCTGCTCCTCCTCCGGCGGCAGCTCGTCCTCCGGCACCGCCGTGGGCGGCACCTGCTCGGCGTCCGGAGCGGTCGTCTGCGCAGGCGGGGTCGCGCGCTCGTCGACGCCGACCTCCGAGCGCTCCGCCCCCGGACCGGTGGTCACGACGAGCCGCTCACGTCTGCGCGGCGCTTGTGCAGCGTGAGCACGACGCGGTCGTCGGCGTCGACGCTGCTGTCGACCTCGCCGGCCAGCGCGGTGAGCACCGTCCAGGCGAAGGTGTCGCGGGAGGGCTCCTGGCCGTCGACGGTTAGGACGCCGACCCGCACGTCGATCGCGTCGTCGGTGAGCTCGAACCGGCACTCGAGGTCGGCACCGGGCACCGCCTGCGGCAGGAGCATCGCGCAGGCCTCGTCGACGGCGATGCGCAGGTCCTCGATGTCGTCGATCGTGAAGTCGAGGCGCGAGGCCAGGCTCGCGGTGGCCGTGCGCAGCACCGACAGGTAGGCCCCCGCCGCGGGCAGGCGGAGGACGACCACGTCGCGGCCGCTCTCGACCAGCCCGCCGCCGGCCTCGGCGCTCGCGTGGCCGGCTCTGTGCTCGGTCATGCCCCCTCCGGGTGCCGGCGCAGGCCGGCGTCGTGTCATTGGGTGGCCCGGTTCCCGGCGTGCGGACGCGGGGGCGCGGACCCGGCGGATACTACGTGCGCCGGCCGCCGCTGAGGGTGGGACGTCCCGACCGCGTCGCCACCGGCCTGACAGCGGCCCGTGTCCGGTGCGACGCTGCGTGCCCGTCCCACCGGAAGGGGTCCGCGTGCTCGCCTCCCGTCGCACCGTCCTGAAGGGGCTGGCGGCCACCGCTGCCGTCGCCGCGACCGGTGGGCTGCAGGCCTTCCCGCGGCGCGCCGCCGCGGCGGCGCCGCTCGCGCGCCCGGACGGCACGACGCTGCAGAGCACCGTGCGCCTCGGCCCGGCCGTGAACGCGCTGGGCTACCGCCGCCTGGTGAGCGGCGACGCGGAGCCGCACGTCGTGCGCGACGACCTCGGCACGGCGCCGAAGCCCGGTCGCGAGCAGCGGCGCGCCGTCGTGCTGCCGTTCGCGCACCTCACCGACATCCACGTCATCGACGCGCAGTCCCCGGCACGGGTCGAGTTCTTCGACCGCTACGACGACGACGCGCAGACCCGCACGATCTTCAGCTCGGCCTACCGGCCGCAGGAGTTCCTCTGCACCCAGCTCGCCGACGGTGTCGTCGCGCGCGTGCGGCGGGTCGGCGTCGGACCGGTCAGCGGGGCGCCGCTCGGCTTCGCGATCTGCACCGGCGACAACACCGACAACCAGCAGCTCAACGAGCTGCGCTGGCACATCGACCTCATGGACGGCACGGCTTTCGCGCCGAACTCCGGCGGCCCGTCGTTCGAGGGGGTGCACGACCAGGAGCCGACGAGCTACGACGTGCACTACTGGCACCCCGACGGCCAGCCCGACGGCAAGGCGGTCGACAACGCCCGTGCGCTGCACGGCTTCCCGACGGTGTCCGGCCTGCTCGACGTCGCGGTCAGGCAGTTCACGCCGACCGGCGTGGGGATGCCCTGGTACAGCTGCTACGGCAACCACGACGGGCTGGTGCAGGGCAACTTCCCGGCGACCTTCCAGCTCGAGACGGTGGCGGTCGGCGGGCTCAAGGTCGTCTCGGCGCCGGCCGGGGTGTCGCAGGACGACCTGCTGCGCGGCGACCCCGGGGCGCTGGAGGCCGCGCTGACGACCGTGCCCGCGCGCCCGGTGACGGCCGACCCGGCACGCGCGATCATCAGCCGCCGCGAGAGCATCGACGAGCACTTCCGGACGGCCGGCACCCCGGTCGGTCACGGGTTCACACCGCAGAACGTCGCGGACGCCACCGCCTACTACGTGTTCGACCCGTCCCCGCTCGTGCGCGGCATCGTGCTCGACACGGTGAACCCCAACGGCGAGTCGAGCGGCTCGCTCGACCCGACGCAGCTCGCCTGGCTGCGGACGCAGCTGGAGGCCGCGAGCGGACCGGGCCGCGACCGGCTCGTCGTCGTGTTCAGCCACCACTCGATCGACTCCATGAGCAACTCGATCCCGGTCGGCAGCGACGACCCGGGCGAGTGGGGACCACGGGTGCTGGGCGACGACGTCGAGGCGCTGCTGCTCGAGTTCCCGAACGTCGTGCTGTGGGTCAACGGCCACACGCACCGCAACCAGGTCTTCGCTCGGACGCGGCCGAGCGGCGGCGGGTTCTGGGAGGTCAACACCGCCGCGCACATCGACTTCCCGTGCCAGGCGCGGCTGATGGAGATCCTCGACAACCGCGACGGCACGCTGTCCATCTTCTCGACCGTCGTCGACGCCGACGTGCCGCTGCTCGGGCCCGCTCGGGTCGGCGACGCGACGACGGTCGCCGAGCTCGGGGCGCTGGCGCGCGAGCTCGCCGCGAACGACTGGCAGGGCGGGCAGGAGTCCCGGCAGGGCGCGGTCGAGGACCGCAACGTCGAGCTGCTCGTGGCGGCGCCGTTCCCGCTGACGCCGTCCGGCGGCGCGCAGGCACCGGCCCAGCGGCCGGCCGCGGCCGACGCGACGCTGCCGCGCACCGGCGCCGACGGCGTCGCCGTGGCCGCCGCGGTGGGCGTGGCCGGCGCGGCGGCGGTCGCGCTGCGCGCCGCGCGGCAGCCGACCCACGACTGACCGCCGGTCAGCCCCCGGCGGCGAGCTCGGCCAGCGCAGCGCCGTCGAGGCGCCACGTCGTCCACTCGTCCTCGGGGCGCGCGCCGATCGAGCGGTAGAACGCGTGCGGCGGCTCGTTCCAGTCGAGCACCCACCACTCGAACCGCGGGTACCCGCGCTCGACGCAGACCGCGGCCAGCGCCTGCAGCAGCTGCCGGCCCAGGCCCAGCCGACGCGCGGCCGGCCGCACGAACAGGTCCTCGAGCCAGAGCCCCGGACGACAGGTCCAGGTCGAGAAGGTCACGTACCAGAGCGCGAAGCCGGCGACGTCGCCGCTCTCGTCGAGCGCCACGTGGCACGACGCCACCGGGTGCGCGCCGAACAGCGCCTCGTGCAGCAGCTCCTCGGTCGCGACGACGGCGTCGGGCTCGCGTTCGTAGATCGCCAGCTCGCGGACGAGGGCCAGCAGCACCGGCACGTCGGTCGGCTCGGCGGTGCGGATCAACGGGGGCTCCTCGTGGCAGCGGACAGCACGACGGCCCGGCCGCGAG
>JBKHYE010000113.1:0-9408 GCA_046565705.1 Actinomycetes bacterium | reverse complement strand
GTGGACGGCGTCACCGCCCGGGCGCGCACCGCCGAGGGCACGGAGGACGTCGACCTCGCCCTGGTCGGCGCCGCCTCGGTGCACGACCTGCTGGTGGTGCACGCCGGCACCGCCATCACCCGGCTCGGCGGCGCGCCGTGACCGCGCCCGGCGGCTTCCTCTACCCGATGCTCGAGGCGCGGGAGAGCGACCCGGCGGCGGTGCTGGCCGACCTGTCCCGGTCGGCGGCCGGCAAGGCCGCCGAGAGCGCGCAGCTGCGGGCGCAGACCCTGGCCGCGCTCGCCGACGAGCTCGACCGGGCGGCGGCCGCCATGGCCGGCGCCTTCACCGCCGGCGGCCGCCTGTTCTGCTTCGGCAACGGCGGGTCGGCCACCGACGCCGCGGGTCTCGCGGCGCTGTTCGCCTCACCCGCCCACGGGCGCGCGCTGCCGGCCCGGTCGCTGTCGTCGGACCCGGCGGTGCTCACCGCGCTCGCCAACGACGTCGGCGTCGAGGTGGTGTTCGCGCGGCAGCTGATTGCGCACGGCCGGGCCGGTGACATCGCCCTCGGGCTGTCGACGAGCGGCGGCTCGGCCAACGTGCTGCGGGCCTTCACCGAGGCCCGGCGTCGCGGCCTGCTCACGGTCGGGCTCGCCGGCTACGGCGGCGGAGCCGTCGGAGCGAGCCCTGACGTCGGGCACTGCCTGGCCGTCGACGCGCAGAGCGTGCACCGCACCCAGGAGGTCCAGTCGGCCGTGGCGCACGCGCTGTGGGAGCGCGTGCAGGCCCGGCTCGAGCAGGCGGAGCTGCCATGAGGTTCGTCGACGAGTACCGCGACCCGGCCGCGGCCCGGGTGGCGCTGCGGCGCATCACCGAGCTGGCGCAGGGGGGGCGTGACGGCTCCCCCTACGCGTTCATGGAGGTGTGCGGCGGCCACACGCACACCATCTACCGGCACGGCATCGAGCAGCTGCTGCCCGACACCGTCGAGCTCGTGCACGGCCCCGGCTGCCCGGTGTGCGTCATCCCGATGGGGCGGGTCGACGACGCGATCTCGCTGGCCGAGCAGCCCGGCGTCGTGCTCACCTCGTTCGGCGACATGATGCGGGTGCCGGGGAGCAGGTCGAGCCTCCTCGAGGCCAAGGCCCGCGGCGCCGACGTCCGCATGGTCTACAGCCCGCTCGACGCGCTGAAGATCGCGCAGACGAACCCGGACAAGCGCGTGGTGTTCTTCGCCGTGGGCTTCGAGACCACCGCGCCGTCGACCGCCGTCACGCTGCTGCGCGCCCGGGAGGCCGGGGTGCGCAACTTCAGCGTCTTCTGCAACCACGTGACGATCGTGCCGCCGCTTCAGGCGATCCTGACCTCGCCCGACCTGCGGCTCGACGGCTTCCTCGGCCCCGGCCACGTCAGCACGGTCATAGGCAACCGGCCGTACGAGTTCGTCCCGCGGCAGCACGGCAAGCCGCTGGTGACCGCGGGGTTCGAGCCGCTCGACATCCTGCAGGCCGTGGTCATGCTGCTCCAGCAGCTCGTCGACGGGCGCTGCGAAGTGGAGAACCAGTACACCCGCGTCGTGGTCGACGAGGGCAACCCGATCGCCCTGCGCATCCTCGAGCAGGTCTTCACGCTGCGGCCGCACTTCGAGTGGCGCGGCCTCGGCTTCATCGCCCAGAGCGCCCTCGCGCTGCGCGAGGAGTTCGCCGACTTCGACGCCGAGCGGCTGTTCGACCTGCCCGGCGTCCGCGTCGCCGACCCCAAGGCCTGCCAGTGCGGCGAGGTGCTCAAGGGCGTCATCAAGCCGTGGGAGTGCAAGGTGTTCGGCACCGCGTGCACGCCCGAGACGCCGATCGGCACGTGCATGGTGTCGTCCGAGGGCGCCTGCGCGGCGTACTACACCTTCGGGCGGCTGCACCGCACGGCTGCCGGCCTCGCGGCGGCGACGACGTGACAGCACCGTCCCCGGACGGGCGGCAGGAGCTCGTCCTCGAGCGGGTCGAGCGGTTCCGACGCCGGCGGCCCCGGCTGACCGACGACGTCGTCACGCTGGCGCACGGCGCCGGGGGCAAGGCCTCGGCCGCCCTCGTCGACGCGGTGTTCCTCGAGGCGTTCCGCAACGACGCGCTCGCCGAACTCGGCGACGGCGCCGTGCTGTCGCTGCCCGGCGGCGAGCGGATCGCGCTGTCCACCGACTCCTACGTCGTGCGGCCGCGGCGCTTCCCCGGCGGCTCGATCGGCTCGCTGGCCGTGCACGGCACCGTGAACGACCTGGCGGTGTGCGGCGCGCGGCCGGCCTGGCTGTCGGCGGCGTTCGTGCTCGAGGAGGGCCTGCCGGTCGCCGAGCTCGAGGCGGTGGTCGCCGACATGGCGCAGGCCGCCGACGCGGCCGGGGTCGCCGTCGTCACCGGCGACACCAAGGTCGTCGACACCGGTGCCGCCGACGGCCTGTTCATCACCACGGCCGGGCTCGGCGTCGTGCCGGCAGGACGCGAGCTGTCGGCGCAGCACGTGCGGCCCGGCGACGTCGTGCTCGTCAGCGGGACGATCGGCGACCACGGCATCGCGGTGATGCTCGCCCGCGGCGACCTCGACCTCGAGGCCGACGTGCGGTCCGACACCGCGCCGCTGAACGGCCTGGTCGAGCAGCTGCTTGCCGCGGCGCCGCAGACGCGCTGGCTGCGCGATCCCACCCGGGGAGGCGTCGGAACGGTGTGCAACGAGCTCGCCGCGGCGGCCGGCGTCGCCGTCGTGCTGCAGGAGGCGGCGCTGCCGGTCGACCGGGCGGTGAACGGCGCCTGCGACCTGCTCGGCATCGACCCGCTGTACGTCGCCAACGAGGGCAAGCTCGTCGCCGTCGTCCCGGCCGACCAGGCCGACGCCGGGCTCGCCGCGCTGCGGTCCCACCCGCTCGGTGCCCGCGCCGCCGTCATCGGCCGGATCGCCGCCGCGCCCGAGCGCATCGTGCTCCTGGAGACGTCGTTCGGCGGCACCCGGATCGTCGACATGCTCGTCGGCGACCCGCTGCCGCGCATCTGCTGACCCATGCCCGAGCGCCGGCGGCTGCACGTGCGGGGGACCGTGCAAGGCGTCGGCTTCCGCCCCTTCGTCTATCGCGAGGCGGTCTCGCGCGGGCTGACCGGCTGGGTGCGCAACGACGGCAGCGGCGTCGTCGTCGAGGTGGAGGGCGCGGCCGGCGAGGTCCAGTCGCTCGCCGACGCCGTCGAGCACCGGCCGCCGCCGCTCGCGCTCGTCGAGTCCGTGGAGTCGCGCGCCGTGCCGCCGGTCGGCGACCGCGGCTTCGTCATCGCGGCGACCGACCGGGACGGCGGCACGGACGTCGCGGTGAGCGCCGACGTCGCGCCGTGCGAGGCGTGCCTGGCCGAGCTCGCCGACCCGAACGACCGCCGGTACCGCTACCCCTTCGTCAACTGCACCGACTGCGGGCCGCGCTACACGATCGTCACCGCCGTTCCCTACGACCGGGCGGCGACGACCATGGCGGGGTTCGACATGTGCGGCGCCTGCCAGGAGGAGTACGACGACCCGGCCGGCCGGCGGTTCCACGCGCAGCCCAACGCCTGCCCCGCGTGCGGTCCCGAGCTGCACTGGCAGGGCGACGGCGTGCAGCTCACGGGGCAAGCGGCACTGGATGCGGCGGTCTGCTGCCTCGCCGCCGGCGGCGTCGTGGCGGTCAAGGGTATCGGCGGCTACCACCTGGCCTGCGACGCCGCCGACGACGGAGCGGTCGCGACGCTGCGAGGGCGCAAGCGGCGCGACGACAAGCCCTTCGCCGTCCTGGTCGGCGACGTCGACGCGGCGCGCGAGCTGTGCGTGCTCGACGACGCCGCCGCCGCAGCGCTGACGTCACCGCGCCGCCCCGTGGTCCTCGCCCCGCGGCAGCCCGAGGCCGCGATCGCGCCGCAGGTGGCGCCGCGCCTGGCGGAGCTGGGCGTGATGCTGCCTTCGAGCCCGCTGCACGTCCTGCTGCTGCAGGCGTTGGACCGGCCGCTCGTCATGACGAGCGGGAACGTCAGCGACGAGCCGGTCGCGCACGACGACGACGACGCGCGGCAGCGGCTCGGCCCGCTCGTCGACGGCCTGCTGTCGCACGACCGGCCGATCGCGGTGCGCGCCGACGACTCCGTCGCGCGCGCCGCCGGCGGCCGGGTGCAGGTGGTGCGACGGGCCCGCGGTCACGTGCCGCAGCCGCTGCGGCTGCCGGTGCCGGCCCGCGACCCAGTCCTCGCCGTCGGCGCGCAGCTGAAGAGCACCGTGACGCTCGTCCGTGGCACCGCGGCGGTGAGCAGTCATCACCTCGGAGATCTCGACCACTGGGCTGCCTATGAGTCGTTCCGGTCGGCCATCGAGCACCTGCAGCGCCTGTCGGGCATCGCGCCGGCCGTCGTCGCGCACGACCTGCACCCGGGCTACCGGTCGACGGCGTGGGCGCAGGAGGCCGGGCTGCCACTGGTCGAGGTGCAGCACCACCACGCTCACGTCGCATCCTGCCTGGCCGAGCACGGCCGCACCGACCCGGTGGTCGGAGTGGCCTTCGACGGGCTGGGGCTCGGGTGCGACGGCACGCTGTGGGGTGGCGAGGTACTCGTCGCGGACCTCCGGCGGGCCGACCGCGTGGCGCACCTGGCGCCCGTGCCGCTGCCCGGGGGCGACGCCGCGACGCGCGAGCCGTGGCGCATGGCGCTGTCCTGGCTCCGCGCGGCGCTGGGCGAGGAGACGGCAGCCGAGTGGGGGGCGACGGTCGACCCGCGCGCCGAGGCGGTGCTGGCGCTCGCCCGGTCCGGGCGGCAGCCGGTGACCACGAGCGCCGGCCGGCTGTTCGACGCCGTCGCGTCCCTGCTGGGTGTGCGGATGGCCGTGACCTACGAGGGCCAGGCGGCGATCGAGCTGGAGGCGCTGGCCCGCGGCGCCCGCGGCGGCCCGGACCACCGGTTCGACGTGCGCGGCGAGGTGCTCGACCCGTCGCCGGTGCTGGCCGGGCTGCTGGCCGATGTCCGGCGAGGGATCCCGATTCCCGAGCTGGCGCTGGCCTTCCACCGCGCGCTCGCGTGGGTGACCGCCGCGACGGCGGCGGGTGTCGCCTCGGCCCGTGGCCTGGACGCCGTCGTGCTCACCGGCGGGGTGTTCTCGAATGCGCTGCTCACCGAGCTCGTCGCCGGTGACCTGGAGCGGCGTGGGCTCCGGGTGCTGCTGCACGGGCAGGTGCCGCCCAACGACGGCGGCATCAGCCTGGGCCAGGCCGCCGTGGCGGCTGCTCAGCAGCACTGAGCCGGTCGTCAGGTCGTGGCTCCCCTGGGGTCGACAGGCTGGTCATGCTGCTCACCGGTGCCCCGATCCGCGAGACGATCCTGTTCCAGCTGGTGCGGCCCGAGCACTGAGCGGGCAGGCTCCCGCCATGGCCGACCGAGAGCGCACCGACCGGATCGTCCACGTCCTCGAGGACGCGTTCTCCGACCTGGCCGCCGCCGACCCGGTCGCCATCCGCCGCAAGTACCGCAGGATGGCCGCCGACCCGTTCGCCTTCTACCGGGGGACGGCTTGCCTGTTCTACGCCGACGCCGCGGAGACCAAGGACCCGTGGGCCGACGAGCGCACCGGTCGGGTGTGGATCCAGGGCGACCTGCACGCCGAGAACTTCGGGACCTACATGGACGGCGTCGGCGTGCTCGTGTTCGACGTCAACGACTTCGACGAGGCCTACCTCGGGCACTTCACCTGGGACCTGCAGCGGCTGGCCGCGAGCGTGGCGCTGCTCGGCTGGACAAAGGCGCTGCCCGACGACGTCATCACCGGCCTCGTCGAGCGGATGGTGCGCAGCTACCTGGACCAGGTCCACCACTTCGTCGGCACCGACCGCGACCACGAGTGGGCGCTGCGGCTCGACACCGCCCGGGGACCGGTGCACGCCGCCCTGCTCGAGGCGCAGCTCGCGACCCGCATCGCGCTGCTCGACGAGCTGACCGTCGTCGAGGACTACGAGCGCCGCTTCCGCGACGCACCGGGCGTCCGGCGGCTGGAGCAGGACGAGCGCGACGCCGTCGTGGCGGCCTACCAGCAGTACCTCGAGACGGTGCCCGGCTCCAAGCGGCTCGGCAGCCTCACCTACGAGCTCAAGGACGTCGTCGGCAAGAGCGGGTTCGGCATCGGCAGCGCGGGACTGCCGGCCTACAACCTGCTCGTCGAGGGCCACACCCAGGCGCTGGAGAACGACGTCGTGCTGACGATGAAGCAGGGCGGGGTCGCGGCGCCGAGCCGCATCGTCGACGACGAGGCCGCGCGCGAGCACTTCGAGCACGAGGGGCACCGCACCGCGGTCTCGCAACGCGGGCTGCAGGCGCACGCCGACCCGTGGCTCGGCTGGACGCTGATGCGCGGCGGTCCGCACGAGGGCGTCGGGTTCCTCGTCAAGGAGCTCTCGCCGTACGAGGCCGACCTCGACTGGTCGCACCTGACCGAGCCCGACGAGCTCGACGACACCCTCGAGCAGCTCGGCCGCGCCGTGGCCAAGGTCCACTGCGTCTCCGACCAGGACAGCACGGCCGACGACGACAGCACGCCGCTGGTCGACTTCCAGACCGAGGACGCCATCGCCGACGTCGTCGAGGGGCGCGAGGACGACCTCGCCGACGACGTCGTCGCGTTCGCCCACGAGTACGCCGCGACGGTCCGGGCCGACCACGCGCTGTTCGTCGACGCCTTCCGCGCCGGTGCGTTCGAGGGCGTCGGCCCCCACTCCCGTGATCAACAGGAACGCCACGCCGACGGGAGCCGGCCCCGACCGGCGTGGCGCTCCTGTTGATCACCGGGTGCTGGGGCGCCGATTGTCACGACAACCACACGAGAATGGCTGTGGAAAATTTGCAGCAGCGTTTTCGCTGTGCTTTTCTGCAGGCGCAGGGATTTCCTGTCGCGAAAGTTCCCCCGGGGATTTCCCCCGCGCGGGGGACTCCTTGACCCGGGAAAGAGGAAAGAAGTGGCGCAGAAGGTCCAGGTCCTGCTCGTGTGCGACCTGCACGACGACGAGGTCGAGGGCTCCGAGACGGTGGCGTTCGGGCTCGACGGCTCGACCTACGAGATCGACGTGTGCGAGGAGCACGCCGCCGAGCTGCGGGACGCCTTCGCGCCCTACGTCGGCGCCGCCCGGCGGGCCGGCCGGGGCGCCGTCGCCCCGGCCCAGCGCCGTGGCGGCCGCGGTGCTGGTCGCGCCGGCGGCGGCGCGGGCGACAAGCAGCGGGTGCAGGACATCCGCGAGTGGGCCCGCGCCAACGGGTTCAAGGTCAGCGACCGCGGCCGGCTGTCGGCCGCCGTCATCGAGGCCTACGACGCGGCGCACTGAGCCGCCCAGCACCCCGACCAGCCAGCCCGACCGGAGCCCTCCTGGCTGCCCCCGCCCCGTGCGGAGGCCGTCGGGAGGTCTCCGGCGTGCCGGCGCGTTCGCTCGCGGCGTAGCGGTTGCGCCGTTCGGCGGGAACGCGCAGACCCGGTCGGGTGGTTGATCTGAGCAGTCTGGTCAAGTGGGTCCTCGCCCGCCAGATGCCAGGTCTACTGTGCGCAGGAGCGGGCAAGGCATCCAGCCCCGGCCGTGCCCCCCGCCCCGTGAGGAGCGAGAGATGTTCGAGCGCTTTACCGACCGAGCCCGCCGTGTGGTGGTCCTGGCCCAGGAAGAGGCCCGGATGCTCAACCACAACTACATCGGCACCGAGCACATCCTGCTCGGCCTCATCCACGAGGGCGAAGGCGTCGCCGCCAAGGCGCTCGAGTCGCTCGGCATCTCGCTCGAGGGCGTGCGCAGCCAGGTCGAGGAGATCATCGGGCAGGGCCAGCAGGCGCCGTCCGGCCACATCCCCTTCACCCCGCGGGCCAAGAAGGTCCTCGAGCTGTCGCTGCGCGAGGCCCTGCAGCTGGGCCACAACTACATCGGCACCGAGCACATCCTGCTGGGGCTGATCCGTGAGGGCGAGGGCGTCGCGGCGCAGGTGCTGGTCAAGCTGGGGGCCGACCTCAACCGCGTCCGCCAGCAGGTCATCCAGCTGCTGTCGGGCTACCAGGGCAAGGAGTCGGCGCCCGCCGGCGGCCCGGCGGAGGGCACGCCGTCCACGTCGCTCGTGCTCGACCAGTTCGGCCGCAACCTCACCTCGGCGGCGCGCGAGTCCAAGCTCGACCCGGTCATCGGGCGCGAGAAGGAGATCGAGCGCGTCATG
Source organism: Actinomycetes bacterium (assembly GCA_046565705.1). Taxonomy (GTDB): domain Bacteria; phylum Actinomycetota; class Actinomycetes; order Mycobacteriales; family SCTD01; genus DATLGD01. The sequence goes on along the minus strand of JBKHYE010000113.1, from coordinate 1,210 downwards.
CAGGTGCTGTCGCGCCGAACCAAGAACAACCCCGTCCTCATCGGCGAGCCCGGCGTCGGCAAGACCGCCGTCGTCGAGGGGCTGGCGCAGGCGATCGTCAAGGGCGAGGTCCCGGAGACGCTCAAGGACAAGCAGCTCTACACGCTCGACCTCGGCGCGCTGGTCGCCGGCTCCCGCTACCGCGGTGACTTCGAGGAGCGTCTGAAGAAGGTGCTCAAGGAGATCCGTACCCGCGGCGACATCATCCTGTTCATCGACGAGATCCACACCCTCGTCGGTGCCGGTGCGGCCGAGGGCGCCATCGACGCCGCCAGCATCCTCAAGCCGATGCTGGCCCGCGGCGAGCTGCAGACCATCGGCGCCACCACGCTCGACGAGTACCGCAAGCACTTGGAGAAGGACGCCGCCCTCGAGCGCCGCTTCCAGCCGATCCAGGTCGGCGAGCCGTCGCTGGCGCACACCATCGAGATCCTCAAGGGCCTGCGTGACCGGTACGAGGCGCACCACCGCGTCTCGATCACCGACGAGGCGCTGGTCGCCGCAGCCACGCTGGCCGACCGCTACATCAGCGACCGGTTCCTGCCGGACAAGGCCATCGACCTCATCGACGAGGCCGGCTCCCGCATGCGGATCCGCCGCATGACGGCACCGCCGGACCTGCGCGAGTTCGACGAGCGCATCGCCAACGTGCGCCGCGAGAAGGAGAGCGCGATCGACGCGCAGGACTTCGAGAAGGCGGCCTCGCTGCGCGACAAGGAGAAGACCCTGCTCGCCGAGAAGGCGCAGCGCGAGAAGGAGTGGAAGGCCGGCGACATGGACGTCGTCGCCGAGGTGGGCGACGAGGAGATCGCCGAGGTCCTCGAGATCTGGACCGGCATCCCCGCCGTCCGGCTCACCGAGGCCGAGACCGCCCGCCTGCTGCGCATGGAGGACGAGCTCCACAAGCGCGTCATCGGTCAGGAGCAGGCCATCAAGGCCGTCTCGCAGGCGATCCGCCGCACCCGCGCCGGCCTGAAGGACCCCAAGCGCCCTGGTGGCTCCTTCATCTTCGCCGGCCCCTCGGGTGTCGGTAAGACGGAGCTGGCAAAGGCTCTGGCGCAGTTCCTGTTCGGTGAGGACGACGCGCTCATCCAGATCGACATGGGCGAGTTCCACGACCGGTTCACCGTGTCCCGCCTGGTCGGTGCCCCTCCCGGTTACGTCGGCTACG
>JBKHYE010000112.1:0-23062 GCA_046565705.1 Actinomycetes bacterium | reverse complement strand
GGCCTCGACGACGACGTCGGCGACGACCGGCTCGTGCTGCACGCCGCCAGAGTGCCCGAGCCGCTCGAGACCGACCGACCCGGGGTCGGTCGTCCGGGGGACAGCCGTCAAGTCTGCGTCGTGTCGTCCGCCGGTCCGCTGTCGGCGTCGACCAGGCCGCCGTCGAACAGGAGCGTGCACGTCGAGGATCCCCGGCGCTGCAGGGCGTCGGCCACCTGCTCGAAGGTGGGCGAGAGGCCGTCGAGGGCGAGCAGCGCCACGGCGACGTCGTCGCGGTCGCGGTCCCGCAGGCCCTTCGCCAGGTCGCGGAGGACCTGCGGCGCGGGAGCCAGCACGCGCAGCGGCGCACGCACCTCCCGCTCGAACTGCGCGGCGTCGTCGACCGGCACCTCGATCGCGGTCATCTCGCCGAGCACGCGCTCGACCAGCGCGGCCTCCCTGTCGGTGAAGTCGGCGATCGCGGTCAGATCGCCCTCGGCCGGCTCCGGCAGCGCCAGGTACTCGGCCAGCGCCACCGAGCACGTGCGGGTGAAGCGGTAGACGAGGCCGGCGCGGGTGAGCTGGTCGGGCGGCAGGTCGGCGGTCCTCGGCAGGTCGACGGGCAGCCCGACCCGGTCCTCGACGACCCGGTCGAAGGACAGGCCGGCCTGCCGGAACCCGGTGAGGTGGAGCGGCGTGTCGGCGTCCTCGTCGGCGCTGGACACGCCGTCGGCGGCGCGCTGCATCTTCTCGAGGTCGGTCATCAGCTCGGCGTGCGCCTCGGCCATCGTGGGAGGCGGGTGCACCTCGGCGAGCGCGGCGCGCGCGTCGGCGATGTCGGCGGCGATCGCGCCGTGCACCCGCACGTCGTAGTACACGTCGGGCGCGATCTTGCGATCCTGGGCGAACAGGGCGTCGGCGTCGAGCAGTGGCACGCGGGCGGCCAGCACCGCCGGAAGCACCTGCGCGACGGCGTCTCGGTACGCCTGCTCGGCCGCCTGCTCGGCGCGCTCGGCCGCCTGGGCCCGATGCTCGGCGCGAAGGTGCACGACTGCCGCTGCGTCCGCGACCAGCGTGCCGAGCGCGACGAGGCCCACCAGCAGCGCGGCTCGTCCTCGCACGGCCCCTCCTCCTCCCGCCGGCACCGCCGGCGGTCGGCGACGAACGGTGCAACGAGCGGCCGATCCGGGGGACACGCCCGACGTAGTCTCGGGAGCGTGGCAGACCCGGCCTCCTACCGCCCTGCGCCGGGCTCGATCCCCGACGCGCCGGGCGTGTACCGGTGGCGCGACGAGCGCGGCCGGGTCATCTACGTCGGCAAGGCGAAGAGCCTGCGGAGCCGGCTCAACAGCTACTTCGCCGACCCGGCCGGCCTGCACCCGCGCACCCGCCAGATGGTGCAGACGGCCGCGGGCGTCGACTGGGTCGTCGTCGGGACCGAGGTCGAGGCGCTGCAGCTCGAGTACTCCTGGATCAAGGAGTTCGACCCGCGGTTCAACGTCAAGTACCGCGACGACAAGAGCTACCCCTCGCTCGCCGTCACGCTGGTCGACGAGTACCCGCGACTGCAGGTCATGCGCGGCCCGAAGAAGCGCGGCGTCCGGTACTTCGGCCCGTACGCGCACGCGTGGGCCATCCGCGAGACGCTCGACCTGCTCCTGCGCGTGTTCCCGGCGCGCACGTGCAGCAACGGCGTCTTCAAGCGGGCCGGGCAGGTCGGCCGTCCGTGCCTCCTGGGCTACATCGACAAGTGCTCGGCGCCGTGCGTCGGCAAGGTGACCGCCGAGGAGCACCGGGCGATCGTCGAGGACTTCTGCGGCTTCATGGCGGGCGGCGCGGCCAAGCACGTCAAGCGGCTCGAGCGCGAGATGGCGGCGGCCGCGCAGGCCCAGGAGTACGAGCGCGCCGCCCGGCTGCGCGACGACATCGGTGCGCTGAACCGCGCGCTCGAGAAGCAGGCCGTCGTGCTCGCCGACGGCACCGACGCCGACGCCGTCGGGGTGGCCGTGGACGCGCTCGAGGCCGCGGTGCAGGTGTTCCACGTCCGCGGCGGCCGGGTCCGCGGTCAGCGCGGCTACGTCGTCGACAAGGTCGAGGAGCTCACCACCGGGGAGCTGGTCGGGCAGTTCCTCGCCCAGGCCTACGGCGACGAGGAGACCGGCCTGGCCGACGCCGCCGACGCCGGGGACGACGCCGTCGAGCGGCGCATGCAGCCGGGCGCGGTGTACCGGCTGGAGGAGAGCGACGACGTGCCGCGCGAGGTCCTCGTGCCCGCGCTGCCGCCGGACGCCGACGCGCTCACCGACTGGCTGTGCCGGCTGCGCGGCACGAACGTCTCGCTGCGGGTGCCGCAGCGCGGCGACAAGAAGGCGCTGCTGGAGACGGTCACCCGCAACGCCGCCCACGCCTTCGCGCTGCACAAGACCAAGCGCGCGAGCGACCTCACCGCGCGGTCGCTCGCGCTGCAGGAGCTGCAGGACGGCCTCGACCTCGACGAGGCGCCGCTGCGCATCGAGTGCTTCGACGTGAGCAACCTGCAGGGCACCTCGGTGGTGGCGAGCATGGTCGTGTTCGAGGACGGCCTGCCGCGCAAGAGCGAGTACCGCCGGTTCGCCGTGCGCGGCCGCCCGGGCGCCGAGCAGGCGCAGGACGACACCGCGTCGATGCACGAGGTGGTCCGCCGCCGGTTCAGCCGCTACCTCGAGGAGCGGTCGGCGACGAGCCAGCTCGACGAGAGCGAGACGGGTGCGCACCCGGCGCTCGACATCGAGACCGGGCGCCCCAAGCGGTTCGCGTACCCGCCGCAGCTCGTGGTCGTCGACGGCGGCCCGCCGCAGGTCGCTGCGGCGCAGCGCGCGCTCGACGAGCTCGGCATCGACGACGTCGCCGTGGTCGGGCTGGCCAAGCGGCTCGAGGAGGTCTGGTTGCCGGGCGAGCCCGACCCCCTGGTGCTGCCGCGGACGAGCGAGGCGCTGTACCTGCTGCAGCGGGTCCGTGACGAGGCGCACCGGTTCGCGATCGCCTACCACCGGCAGAAGCGCAGCAAGAGCATGGTGGAGTCGGCGCTCGACGGCGTCCCGGGGCTGGGGGAGACGCGGCGCAAGGCGCTGCTGCGACACTTCGGCTCGCTCAAGCGGCTGCGCGCCGCGACGGTCGAGGAGGTCATGGACGTGCCGGGCATCGGGCGCCGCACCGCCGAGGCGGTGCTCGCCGCCGTCGCCCAGCCGACGCAGCCTGCGGACGAGACGCCGGCGTTCGACCCGGCCACGGGCGAGGTCGTGTCGTGACGGCAGCCCCCGGGCTCGAGCTCGCCGTGGTCACCGGCCTGTCCGGTGCGGGGCGCTCGACGGCGGCCAAGTGCCTCGAGGACCTCGGCTGGTACGTCGTCGACAACCTGCCGCCCACGCTGGTGCCGACGCTCGTCGACCTCGGCGCGCGGTCGCAGGGGGCCGTCCGCCGGATCGCCGCCGTGGTCGACGTCCGGTCACGCGGCTTCAGCACCGACCTGCGGGCCGCGCTCGAGGGCATCGCGAAGCAGGGCGTGCGCCCCCGCGTGCTGTTCCTCGAGGCGTCCGACGACGCGCTGGTGCGCCGGTTCGAGAGCGTCCGGCGGCCGCACCCGCTGCAGGGCGAGGGCCGGCTCGTCGACGGCATCACGCGGGAGCGGGCGCTGCTGCGCGACGTCCGTGGCGACGCCGACCTCGTGCTCGACACCACCGGCCTCAACGTGCACGAGCTGCGTGCCAAGGTCGTCGCCGCCTTCGGCGAGGAGGACGCCTCCGACCGGCTGCAGCTCACGGTGCTGTCCTTCGGCTACAAGTACGGCCTGCCGGTCGACGCCGACCTCGTCGTGGACTGCCGCTTCCTGCCGAACCCGCACTGGGTGCCCGAGCTGCGGCCCCACACCGGGCTGGACGCGCCGGTCCGCGACTACGTGCTCGGCCAGCCGGGCGCAGGGGAGTTCCTCGACCGCTACGAGGGCCTGCTGCGGCTGCTGTTCGAGGGCTACCGGCGGGAGGGCAAGCGCTACGTGACGGTCGCCGTCGGCTGCACGGGCGGCAAGCACCGCAGCGTGGCGATGAGCGAGCAGCTCGCCGCGCGGCTCGGGGCGGACGACGGCGCGCCCGTCGAGGTCAGCGTGGTGCACCGCGACCTGGGGCGCGAGTGACGCCGCCCGAGACCGGTCCGCGCGTCGTCGCGCTCGGCGGAGGTCACGGGCTCGCGGCGTCGCTGCAGGCGCTGCGCCGCGTGACGCCGCACGTCACCGCCGTCGTCACCGTCGCCGACGACGGCGGCTCGAGCGGCCGGCTGCGGGAGGAGCTCGGGGCGCTGCCGCCGGGCGACCTGCGCATGGCGCTGTCGGCGCTGGCGGGGGACGACGACTGGGGCCGCACGTGGGAGCGGCTGCTGCAGCACCGGTTCGCCGGCGAGGGCCCGCTGGCGGGACACGCCGTCGGCAACCTCCTGCTGGCCGGCCTGACGCAGACCACCGGCGACCCGGTGGCCGCCCTCGAGCTCGTCGGGCGGCTCGTCGGCGCCGTCGGCCGGATGCTGCCGATGTCGTGCACGCCGCTGGAGATCGTCGCCGAGGTCGTCGGGCTCGACGACGACCCGTCGTCGGTCCGGGAGGTGGTCGGGCAGGTGGCCGTCGCCACGACCACGGGCGCCGTCGCCGCGGTGCACCTGCGCCCGGAGGAGCCCCCGGCCTGCGCGGAGGCAGTCGAGGCGGTGCGTGCCGCCGACTGGGTCGTGCTGGGGCCGGGCTCGTGGTTCACCAGCGTCCTGCCGCACCTGCTGGTGCCGGGGCTGCGCGACGCGCTCGTCGAGACGGCGGGGCGCCGGCTGGTCGCGCTGAACCTCGCTGCGCAGACCGGCGAGACGTCCGGCTTCTCGCCGGAGGCGCACCTGGAGGTGCTCGCCGCGCACGCGCCGGAGCTCGTCCTCGACGTGGTCCTGGCAGATGCCGACGCGGTGCTGGACCGGCGTGGTCTCATGGCCGCTGTGGAGTCCGCGGGCGGTCGGCTGGAGCTGGCGCCGGTGGCAGTCGGCGACGGCACGCCGCGGCACGACCCGACCCGCCTGGCGTCGGCGTACGCACGGGTGATGGGCGTGGCGGCTCCGCCAGCAGCAGGACAGCGATGAGCGACGGCACGGACGACGGCAGTGGCAGCGGGAGATGGGGCACGGCGTGGCGATGACAGCGGCGGTCAAGGACGAGCTGTCGAGGCTCTCGGTCACCCGGCCGTGCTGCCGGAAGGCGGAGGTCGCGGCGGTGCTGCGCTTCGCCGGCGGCCTGCACCTGGTCGGCGTCGGTGACCCGCGCGGGCCCGCGCAGAGCCGGATCATCGTGGAGGCCGAGCTCGACACCGGGTCGGCGGCCCGCCGGCTGCGCAAGGAGGTGGCGGAGGTCTACGGCCACGCCAGCGATGTCCACGTCGTCGCCGCGGGCGGGCTGCGCAAGGGCAACCGCTACGTCGTGCGGGTCTCCAAGGACGGCGGCGGGCTGGCCCGGCAGGTCGGCCTCGTCGACGGGCACGGCCGGCCGGTGCGCGGCCTGCCGCCGTCGGTCGTGAGCGGCGCCACCTGCGACGCCGAGGCGGCGTGGCGCGGCGCCTTCCTCGCGCACGGCTCGCTCACCGAGCCCGGGCGCTCGTCGTCGCTCGAGATCACCTGCCCCGGCCCCGAGGCGGCGCTCGCGCTCGTCGGTGCCGCCCGCCGGCTCGGCATCGGCGCCAAGGCCCGCGAGGTCCGCGGCGTCGACCGCGTCGTCGTGCGCGACGGCGACGCCATCGGCGCGCTGCTCACCCGGCTCGGCGCGCACGAGGCCGTGCTCGCCTGGGAGGACCGGCGGATGCGCCGCGAGGTGCGCGCCACCGCCAACCGGCTCGCCAACTTCGACGACGCGAACCTGCGCCGCTCGGCCCGCGCGGCGGTCGCCGCCGGTGCCCGGGTCACCCGGGCGCTCGAGATCCTCGGCGACGACGCGCCCGAGCACCTGCTCCAGGCCGGCCGACTGCGCTGCGAGCACGCCAACGCCTCGCTCGAGGAGCTCGGCAGCCTCGCCGACCCGCCGATGACCAAGGACGCGGTCGCCGGGCGCATCCGCCGGCTGCTCGCCCTGGCCGACAAGCGCGCCGCGGACCTCGGCATCCCCGACACCGAGGCGGCGGTCACGCCGGAGATGCTCGCCGACGCGCCCTGACGGTGCACGCCGCACGCCGCGAACGGCTCGCCCGGCCGCCCGGCCGGGCCCCGGCCGCCGCCCTCGTCGGTGACGTCGGGCCGGCGACGCTGCAGGCGGTCCGTGCCGCCGGCTGGCGGCTGACCGGCGTTCTCGACCCCGACCCGTTCGCCGGTGCCGACGTCGGCGCTCTGGCTGACCGGGTCGGGTACCTCGACGTCGACGAGCTGCTGGCCGACGGCCGCGTCGACGTCGCGGTGGTCGCCGGCGACGACGCCGGTGCGGCCTCACTGCTGCCCGCGCTGCGCGGCGCCGGCCTGCGGGTGCTGCTGCCCACGGCCGCGCCGCTCGACGTCGGGCTGTTGCGCCGCGCCCTCGAGGTGGACGGGCCGGCGTCCGCGGTCGGCCTCGTCGACCGCTGGTCGTCCTGGGCGCGCACCGCCCGCGCGGCGCTGCCGCTGGCCGGCCCGCCGGTGCAGGTGACGGCGCGCGGCTGGCCGACCGGCCCGCGGGCCGCGGCGGAGCTCGCCGACCTGATCGGCCTGTGGTGCGGTGAGGTCGTGGCGGTCGCCGCCCCGCCGGCGCCGCTGCCGGCGGCGGTGCTGCCCGACGGCGTCCCCGTCGCCTGGAGCCTGCTCACCGCGTCGGGGGCCACCGTGCTGGTCGCGTCCGAGGGCCCCGGTCCGCTGGTGCGCGTCTCGACCGAGACGGCGCGGCTCGAGGCCGGTCCCGGCGGCGTCCGGTGGGTGGGCGGCGCCGACGTCCCGCTCCGGCCGCCGCACCCGGCGCTCCCGGCCGCCCCGCACGGCGTCCCGGCCGGCCTGCTCGCGGCGGCGGTCCTGCTCGGCGAGACGACGGGCGACGCCGACGTCGCGCCGCCCGGCGACGGCGTCGAGCTGCCGCCGGCCCAGCTCGGCGACCTGCTCGTCGTCGCCCGGGTGCTCGAGGCGCTGCGCGCGTCGGCCCGCCGGGAGGCACTCGTCGCGATCGCCTGACCGCGGCGCAAATGCCCGGACGCCGCTCTGTAGGGTCGCGACAGACCCGTTCCGCTCGATCAGGGGGCACCAGTGACCGTCCGCGTGGGCATCAACGGCTTCGGCCGCATCGGCCGCAACTTCTTCCGCGCCGCCCTGGCCAGCGGCGCCGACATCGAGATCGTCGGCGCCAACGACCTCACCGACAACGCGACCCTGGCGCACCTGCTGAAGTACGACTCGATCCTCGGCCGGCTGGGCGACGTCAGCTCGACCGGCGACTCGATCTCCGTCGGCGGCAAGACCTTCCGGACCTTCGCCGAGAAGGACCCGGCGAACCTGCCGTGGGGCGAGGTCGGCGCCGACGTCGTCGTCGAGTCGACGGGCTTCTTCACCGACGCCACGAAGGCCAGGGCGCACATCGACGGCGGCGCGAGGAAGGTCATCATCTCGGCGCCGGCCAAGAACGAGGACCTCACGATCGTCATGGGCGTCAACGACGACCAGTACGACGCGGCGAGCCACCACGTGATCTCGAACGCCTCGTGCACGACGAACTGCCTCGCGCCGATGGCCAAGGCGCTCGACGACGAGTTCGGCATCGTCAAGGGGCTCATGACGACGGTGCACGCCTACACCCAGGACCAGAACCTGCAGGACGGCCCGCACAAGGACCTGCGGCGCGCCCGCGCCGCTGCAGTCAACGTCGTGCCGACGTCGACCGGCGCGGCCAAGGCGATCGGCCTGGTCCTGCCGCACCTCAAGGGCAAGCTCGACGGCTACGCGCTGCGGGTGCCGATCCCCACCGGCTCCGCCACCGACCTCACGGTGCACGTCGGCCGCGAGACCTCCGCCGAGGAGGTCAACGCCGCGGTCAAGGCGGCGGCCGAGGGCCAGATGAAGGGCGTCCTGCGCTACACCGAGGACGAGATCGTCTCGAGCGACATCGTCACCGACCCGGCCTCGTGCATCTTCGACGCCGGCCTCACCAAGGTCATCGGCGACCAGGTCAAGGTCGTCGGCTGGTACGACAACGAGTGGGGCTACTCGAACCGCCTGGTCGACCTGGTCCGGCTCGTCGGCCAGTCGCTCTGACGGGGTGCGCACGCTCGACGGGCTCGGCGATCTGGCCGGGAAGACGGTCCTCGTCCGCTGCGACCTGAACGTCCCGCTCGAGGACGGGCCCGGCGGGTCCAAGACGATCACCGACGACGGCCGCATCCGCGCCAGCCTGCCGCTGCTGCAGGACCTCACCGGCCGCGGCGCGAAGGTGGTCGTGATGGCGCACCTCGGCCGGCCGAAGGGCGTGCACGACCCGGCGTACAGCCTTGCTCCGGTCGGGTCGCGCCTCGAGGAGCTGCTCGGGCTGCCGGTGCGCGTCGCCGGCGACGTCGTGGGGGAGTCGGCGGCGGAGGCGGTCCGTGCGCAGGAGGCCGACCGCGTCGTCCTGCTCGAGAACGTGCGCTTCGAGAAGGCCGAGACGAGCAAGGACGACGCCGAGCGGCGCGCCTTCGCCGAGCGGCTCGCCCGGCTCGCCGACGTCTACGTCGACGACGCGTTCGGCGCGGTGCACCGCAAGCACGCCAGCGTCTTCGACATCGCGCAGCTGCTGCCCTCGGCGGCGGGCCCGCTGGTCGCCCGTGAGGTCGAGGTGCTGCGCCGGCTCGCCCCGTCGGACGGCAGCGAGCCCGAGCGCCCGTACGCGGTCGAGCTGGGCGGCTCGAAGGTGAGCGACAAGCTCGCGGTGATCGAGAACCTGCTGCCGACCGTCGACGTCCTGCTCGTCGGCGGCGGCATGTGCTTCACGTTCCTCGCCGCGCAGGGGCACGACGTCGGCTCGTCGCTGCTCGAGGAGGACCAGCTGGGCACCTGCCGAGACCTGCTCGAGAGCGGCAAGATCGTGCTGCCCGTCGACGTCGTGGCGGCCACCGCCTTCTCCGCCGACGCCGAGCACGACGTGGTGCCCGCCGACGCCATCCCGCCCGACCGGATGGGCCTCGACATCGGCCCCGAGTCGGTGCGTCGCTTCACCGAGGCGCTCGCCGGCGCCAGGACGGTCTTCTGGAACGGCCCGATGGGCGTGTTCGAGATGGCGCCGTACGCCGCCGGCACCCGGGGCGTCGCCGAGGCGATCGCCGCTCTGGAGGGCGCGCTCACGGTCGTCGGCGGCGGCGACAGCGCCGCCGCGGTCCGTGCGCTGGGCGTCGGCGAGGACCGCTTCACCCACATATCGACCGGGGGAGGCGCCTCCCTGGAGTACCTCGAGGGCAAGGCGTTGCCCGGTCTTACCGTCCTGGAGGACTGAGCACATGGCCGGCGGCCGCACCCCGCTCATGGCGGGCAACTGGAAGATGAACCTCAACCACCTCGAGGCCATCGCCCTGGTGCAGAAGCTCGCGTTCAGCCTCACACCGGACGACTTCGACGCCGTCGAGGTCGCTGTGCTGCCGCCCTTCGTCGACCTGCGCAGCGTCCAGACGCTCGTCGACGGCGACAAGCTGCGCATCGGCTACGGCGCCCAGGACCTCTCGCCGCACGACGGCGGCGCGTACACGGGCGACATCAGCGGCTCGATGCTCGCCAAGCTCGGGTGCACCTACGTCGTCGTCGGGCACAGCGAGCGCCGCCAGCACCACGGCGAGACCGACGACCTCGTGCGGGGCAAGGTCCTCGCCGCCGGGCGGCACGGTCTCCTGCCGATCCTGTGCGTCGGCGAGGGGCTCGAGGTCCGGCAGGCGGGCGTCCACGTGCAGCACTGCGTCGACCAGCTGACCGCTGCGCTCCGGGACGTCCCGGTCGAGGTCGTCCGCAGCCTCGTCGTCGCCTACGAGCCGGTCTGGGCGATCGGCACCGGCGAGGTCGCCACCCCGGAGGACGCCCAGGAGGTCTGCGCGGCGCTCCGCGGCCGGCTGGCCGAGCTGCACCCCGGCGAGCTCGCCGACGGCGTGCGCGTCCTCTACGGCGGCTCGGTGAAGTCCTCGAACGTCGCAGGCATCATGGCGCAGCCCGACGTCGACGGCGCGCTCGTGGGCGGCGCCAGTCTCGACGCGGAGGAGTTCGCGGCGATCGTGCGGTACCGCACCGCCGGCTGACGCGGCGGGCTCAGCCCGAGGTTGCGGACAGGTCACGATCTCCGCTGCCGGCGCGGCCGTGATCGCCGCGTGACCGCCGGCTCCTATGCTCCGAGCGTTCTGCCGGGGGGACCCCCTGGCGCATCCGTGCGCGCAGCGCACGAGAGAAGGAGGCACAGCAGGTGCGACTTTCCCGGAGGAGTGCGTCGCTGCTCGCGATGTCGGCCAGCCTGGCGCTGGTCGCGACGGCGTGCGGCGGCGACGACGACGGCGGTGGCGGCAGCGACGGCGGGGGTGAGTCGGACGCGATCATCGTCGTGAACGGCACGGAGCCGCAGAACGCGCTGCTCCCCGCCAACACGAACGAGGTCGGCGGCGGCCGCGTCATGGACGCGCTGTTCGACGGCCTGGTGCGCTACAACGCCGAGGGCGACCCGGAGAACTCGATGGCCGAGTCCATCGAGACGGAGGACTCGCAGACCTTCACCATCACGCTCATCGAGGGCGCGACCTTCACCAACGGCGAGCCGGTCGACGCCGACTCGTTCGTCGACGCCTGGAACTTCGGCGCGAACATCAAGAACGCCCAGCTGAACTCCTACTTCTTCGAGCCGATCCAGGGCTACGAGGAGGTGCACCCGGCCGACCCGACGCCGGACAACGAGGAGGACCCGCTCCCGGAGCCGACGGCCGAGACGATGTCCGGTCTCAAGGTGGTCGACGACCGCACCTTCGAGGTCACGCTCAGCGCACCGCAGTCCGACTTCCCGCTGCGCCTCGGCTACACGGCGTTCATGCCGCTGCCGCCGCAGGCCTTCGAGGACCCTGAGGCCTTCGGCGAGGCGCCGATCGGCAACGGCCCGTACATGCTCGACGAGAACGGCTGGGAGCACGACGTCCAGATCACGACGGTGCGCAACCCCGACTACGCCGGCTCCGCCGACGTCCAGAACGGCGGCGTCACCTTCAAGATCTACCAGGACCCGGAGGCCGCGTACGCCGACCTGCAGGCCGGGAACCTCGACGTCCTCGACCAGATCCCCGAGAGCGCGCTCGGCACCTTCGAGCAGGACCTCGGCGAGCGGGCCATCAACCAGCCCGCCGGCATCTTCCAGTCGATCACGTTCCCGCTCTACCAGCCCAAGTGGAGCGGCGAGAACGCCGCGGACGTCCGCAAGGCGATCTCCATGGCGATCAACCGTGAGCAGATCACCGACACGATCTTCCAGGGCACCCGCACGCCGGCCACCGACTACAGCTCGCCGGTCGTCCAGGGCCACGCGCCGGGCACCTGCGAGGAGCTCTGCTCCTTCGACCCCGAGCGCGCCAAGAGCATGCTCGAGGAGGCCGGCGGCGTCCCGGGCAACGCGATGACGCTGTCCTACAACGCCGACGGACCGCACAAGGAGTGGACCGAGGCGGTGTGCAACGACATCAAGAACAACCTCGGTGTCGCGTGCACGGCCAAGGCCTACCCCGACTTCGCGGGCCTGCGGAGCGACGTCACGGCGAACAAGATGACCGACCCGTTCCGCACCGGCTGGCAGATGGACTACCCGGCCGTGTCGAACTTCCTCGGTCCGCTGTACGCCACGGGCGCCGGCTCGAACGACGGGCAGTACAGCAACCCCGAGTTCGACGAGCTCATCAAGAAGGGCGACACCGCGGAGTCGTCCGAGGCCGGCATCGAGTTCTACACGCAGGCGCAGAAGGTCCTCGTCGAGGACATGCCGGTGATCCCGCTGTGGTACCAGAACGCCACAGGCGGCTACGCCGAGACGGTCGAGAACGTCGAGTTCGACGTGTTCTCGCGCCCGGTGTACACGGACATCACCAAGTCCGCGTAGCGCGCTCGCGCTGACCGCACGACCTGCGGTCGGCGCACGGCACCCGAACGGGACCGGCCGGACTCCCCGGCCGGCCCCGTCCGGTGTGCACCCGGACAGCGGCGCCCACCTCCCCCGGGCGCACCGCTAGCCTGCCGACGAATCCGAGAGGAGGCCGCGTGGGGCGCTACGTGCTCCGACGTCTGCTGCAGATGATCCCGGTCTTCATCGGGGCGACGCTGCTGATCTTCCTCATGGTCCGCGCCCTGCCGGGCGACCCGATCGCCGGGCTGTTCGGCGAGCGGGCGGCCGACCCGGCGGTCGTCGCGCAGCTGCGCGAGGAGTACAACTTCGACGAGCCGCTGTGGAAGCAGTACCTGCTCTACATGCAGGGCATCCTGACCCTCGACTTCGGCCAGACCTTCAGCGGCCGCGACGTCACGGACGTGCTCCAGCAGGCCTGGCCCGTCACGGTGCGGCTGGCCATCGTCGCGTTCGCCTTCGAGGTCGTCGTCGGCATCGTCGTCGGTCTGGTCTCCGGGCTCCGGCGCGGCACGCTCTTCGACGGCACCGTGCTGGCGGCGACGCTCGTCGTCATCTCGATCCCGATCTTCGTCATCGGGTTCGTCATGCAGTTCCTCATCGGCATCAAGCTCGGCTGGGCCTCGCCGACGGTCGGCGCCCAGGCACCGTGGCGCGACATGCTCCTCCCGGGGTTCGTGCTCGGGTCGCTCTCGGTCGCCTACGTCATGCGTCTGACCCGCACCGCGGTGGCCGAGAACCTGCGGGCCGACTACGTGCGGACCGCCACGGCGAAGGGGCTGCCGCGCCAGCGCGTCGTCACGGTGCACCTGCTGAGGAACTCGCTGATCCCGGTCGTCACCTTCCTCGGCGCCGACCTGGGAGCCCTGATGGGCGGCGCCATCGTCACCGAGCGCATCTTCAACGTCCCCGGCGTGGGCTTCACGATCGTGCGGGCCATCGGGCTGCGCGAGTCGGTCACCGTCGTGTCGTTCGTGACGATCCTCGTGCTGGTGTACCTGATCGCCAACCTCATCGTCGACCTGCTCTACGCCGTCCTCGACCCGCGGATCCGCTATGCCTGACCCGTCCTCGCCGCTGCCCGGCTCGGCACAGGGCGGCGCCGACAAGCCGGTCCACACCGAGGCCGTCGCCCGGGGCGACGTGCCGGCCGACACCCACCACGACATCGGCAAGCCGCGCAGCCTGTGGAGCGACGCCTGGCACGACCTTCGCCGCCGGCCGGTGTTCCTGCTGTCCTCGGCGCTGATCACCTTCCTCGTCGTGGTCGCCATCGCCCCCGGCCTGTTCACCAACAGCGACCCGACGTTCTGCGACCTGTCCCGCAGCATCGAGAAGCCGCAGGCAGGGGCGCCGTTCGGCTACGACCGGCAGGGTTGCGACATCTACGCGCGGGTCCTGCACGGCGCCCGCCCGTCGATCGCGGTCGGCATCCTCGTGTCGCTGGGTGCCGTCCTCGTCGGGGGGACGGTCGGCGCGCTCGCCGGCTTCTACGGCGGCGTCGTCGACTCGGTGCTCTCGCGCTTCGCCGACGTCTTCTTCGCCATCCCGCTGCTGCTCGGCGGCATCGTGTTCCTGTCGGTCTTCCCGGACCGGAGCCTGTGGACGGTGGTGCTCGCGCTGGTGGTCCTGGGCTGGCCGCAGCTGACCCGCATCATGCGCGGGGCGGTGATCTCGGTGCGCGACGCCGACTTCGTCACCGCGGCCCGGGCGCTGGGTGCCAGCAACACGCGCATCCTGCTGCGGCACATCCTGCCCAACGCGCTGGCGCCGGTGATCGTCATCGCGACGATCAACCTCGGCATCTACATCGTGGTCGAGGCGACGCTGTCGTTCCTCGGCATCGGGCTGCCGCCCACCACCGTGTCGTGGGGTGGCGACATCAGCTCCGCGCAGAGCAGCCTGCGCACCGCCCCGCACGTCCTCATGTTCCCGGCCGCGGCGCTGAGCCTGACCGTGCTGTCGTTCATCATGCTCGGCGACGCCGTGCGCGACGCGCTCGACCCGAGGCTGCGGTGAGCGCCGACGTGCTCGGCACCGGCGCGGTGCCGGCCGCGACGCCGGATGGTGCGCTGCTGCAGGTGCAGGACCTCCAGGTCGAGTTCCGCACCCGCGACGGGGTCGCGAAGGCCGTCAACGGCGTGTCGTTCGACGTGCACGCGGGCCGCACGCTGGCGGTCCTCGGCGAGTCGGGCTCCGGCAAGAGCGTCACCGCTCAGGCCGTCATGGGCATCGTCGACAGCCCGCCCGGGTTCGTCACGGGCGGCCGGGTGCTGTTCGAGGGCACCGACCTGCTGCAGCTGCCGACGAAGGAGATGCAGCGGTACCGCGGCGAGCGCATCGCGATGATCTTCCAGGACGCGCTCTCGGCGCTGAACCCGGTGTACTCCGTGGGGTTCCAGATCGCCGAGATGTTCCGCGTGCACCGCGGCGCCTCGCGCAAGGAGGGGATGGCCAAGGCGCTCGAGCTGATGGAGCGCGTGCGCATCCCGGCGGCCAAGGACCGGCTGAAGAACTACCCGCACCAGTTCAGCGGCGGCATGCGGCAGCGCATCATGATCGCGATCGCGCTGGCGCTCGACCCGCAGGTGCTCATCGCCGACGAGCCGACCACCGCACTCGACGTCACGGTGCAGGCGCAGATAATGGAGCTGCTCGCCGAGCTGCAGCGCGAGAGCGGCATGGGGCTGATCCTCATCGCGCACGACCTCGGTGTCGTGGCCGACGTCGCCGACGACATCGTCGTCATGTACGCCGGCAAGGTCGTGGAGCGGGCCCCCGTGGCGGACATCTACGCCGACCCGGCGCACCCGTACACCGAAGGGCTGCTCGCCTCGATCCCGAGGCTCGACCGCAAGGGGCTGGACCTCGCGGCCATCCCGGGGCTGCCGCCCAACCTCACCCGGATCCCGTCCGGCTGCCCCTTCCACCCCCGGTGCCCGTACCGGCGCGACGAGCCGTGCACCACCGAGGAGCCGCCGCTGTACGAGGTGGCGCCGGGACGCACGAGCGCCTGCCACTTCTGGGAGGACGTCGTGGGAGGTGACCACCGTGCCAAGTGGTGAGGTGGTCCTGTCCGTCGAGGACCTCGTCAAGCACTACCCGCTCACGGTCGGCGTCGTGTTCAAGAAGCAGGTCGGCGCCGTCCGGGCGGTCGACGGCGTCAGCTTCGACCTGCACGAGGGCGAGACGCTCGGCATCGTCGGCGAGTCGGGGTGCGGCAAGTCGACGCTCGCGCGACTGATCATGGGCCTCGAGCAGCCGACCTCCGGCACGGTCCGGTTCATGGGCGAGGACGTCTTCGGGCGCGGGCGGGCTGGTCTCAAGGAGCTCCGGCGCAACATCCAGATCGTCCTGCAGGACCCGTACACCTCGCTCAACCCGCGGATGACGGTCGGCGACATCGTGGGCGAGCCGTTCGACATCCACCCCGACGTCGCGCCCAAGGGCGACCGCCGGCGGCGCGTGCAGGAGCTGCTCGACGTCGTCGGGCTCAACCCCGAGCACATCAACCGGTACCCGCATCAGTTCTCCGGCGGCCAGCGCCAGCGCATCGGCATCGCCCGCGGACTGGCGCTGCGGCCGAAGGTCCTGGTCTGCGACGAGCCGGTGTCCGCGCTGGACGTGTCTGTGCAGGCGCAGGTCATCAACCTGCTCGAGGACCTGCAGTCGGAGTTCGGGCTGTCGTACGTCTTCATCGCACACGACCTGTCGGTGGTCCGGCACATCTCCGACCGGGTCGCCGTCATGTACCTCGGCCGCGTCGTCGAGACCGGCGTCGAGGACGAGATCTACGAGCACCCGACGATGCCGTACACCCAGGCGCTGCTGTCGGCCGTGCCGGTTCCCGACCCGGCCAAGCGCGGTCGCGGCACGCAGATCGTGCTCACCGGCGACGTCCCGAGCCCCGCCGACCCGCCGTCGGGGTGCCGCTTCCGCACGCGCTGCTGGAAGGCGGACGACCTGTGCGCCCGGGAGGAGCCCGCCCTGGTCGACCGGGCCGGGCGGCCGCACCCGAGCCGCTGTCACTACGCCGAAGAGATCCAGGTCGTCCCCACGGAACCGGCCTGAGCCGCCGGCTGGTGGCTATCCTGACCAGCACCCCGTCCCGAGCTCCGGAGCCAGCCCCGTGGTGACCTTCCTGTCCGTCCTGCTCACGATCACCAGCGTGCTGCTGATCGTGCTGGTGCTGCTCCACAAGGGCAAGGGCGGCGGGCTCTCGAACATGTTCGGCGGCGGCGTCTCGTCGTCGCTGGGCGGCAGCGCGGTGGTCGAGAAGAACCTCGACCGGATGACGATCGTCTGCGGCCTGGTCTGGGTGGTGTGCGTCATCGCCCTCGGCCTGCTGCTCAAGGACACCGGGACGACCGCGGCCTAGGCCGATCCTGCCGCTGCGCCTCGACCCGGCGAGCGGCGCCAGCAGGACCCCGGCCGTGCGCGGCCGGCTCGACGACAGGGGACGATCAGTGGCAGGCGGCAACGCGATCCGAGGCAGCCGGGTGGGTGCCGGTCCGATGGGCGAGGCCGAGCGGGGCGAGGCCGCTCCGCGGGTGCGGGTGCCGTTCTGGTGCTCCAACGGCCACGAGACGCGGCCGTCGTTCGCCGACGACGCGTCGGTGCCCGAGACGTGGGACTGCCCGCGCTGCGGCTTCCCGGCCGGTCAGGACAAGGACAACCCGCCGGCTCCGAGCAAGACCGAGCCGTACAAGACGCACCTGGCCTACGTGCGTGAGCGGCGCAACGCCGAGGACGGCGAGGCGATCCTCGCCGAGGCGCTGGCCAAGCTGCGCGGCAAGTAGCGAGACGCCGGGGCACCAGAGATCACCTGGCGGCGTCACCCGGCTTGTCGTGAGGGGACGTGGCTTCTGCCCCGGCTGCGGCGCGAGACGCCGGGGGAGGCGCGCTCATCGGGCGGCGTCCCCCGGCCTGTCGTGAACCGGGCGCCCCCAACCGCTCCGCTCAGCGCCGGCGCAGGTCGCGCGGCAGCTCGGCCGCCGCCGGCTCGTCGAGCAGCCACAGCGTGCCGGCGCGACCGCGCACGCCGGCCGGCGGCAGCTGCACCGGCCCGGCGCCCGCGAGCGCCATCCGCACGACGCCGGCCTTCTCGCGGCCGGCGACGACGAACCACGCCTCCCGCGCGCTGTTGAGGGCCGGGAAGCCCAGCGAGATGCGGGTGGGCGGCGGCTTGGGCGCCCCGTGCACGCCGACCGCCGCGCGCTCGTCGTACGTGCCCGGGTGCCCGGGGAACAGCGACGCGGTGTGGCCGTCGGGTCCGACCCCGAGCAGCAGCACGTCGAAGGCCGGGGCCACGGCGCCCGGCGGTGCGGCGGCGGCGAGCTCGGCGGCGTAGCGCGCGGCGGCGGCGTCGACGTCGTCGCCGTCCGGGCCGCCGCGGGCGCCCATCGGGTGCACGCGGGCGGGGTCGAGGTCGAGACCGTCGAGCAGCGCCCGGCGGGCCTGCAGCTCGTTGCGCTCCGGGTCGTCCGCGGGCACGAACCGCTCGTCGCCCCACCAGATGTCCACGAGCGGCCAGTCGACGGCCGCCCGCACGGGGGAGCGGGCGGCGTGCTCGAGCACCGCGATGCCCACGCCGCCGCCGGTCAGGACGAGCGAGGCGGTGCCGTGCTGCGACTGCGCGTCGACCAGCCGCACCAGCAGCCGGGCCGCGACCGCGGCGGCGAGCACGTCGGCGTCGCGGTGGACGACCACGACCGGGGGCGGCGGCACCGTCACGGGCGTCGCCACGCCCGCCCGTCGCGCGCGAGCAGCTCCTCGGCAGCAGCCGGGCCCCAGTCGCCCCCCGGGTAGAGCGCGGGTGCGACGCCGGCCTCCTCCTGCTCACGCCAGGCCTGCTCGATCGGGTCGATCACGCGCCACGACTCCTCGACCTCGGCGTCGTGCGGGAACAGCGAGCGGTCACCGAGCAGCACGTCGAGCAGCAGGCGCTCGTACGCCTCGGGGGAGGACTGGGTGAACGCCTCGCCGTACTGGAAGTCCATGACGACGTCGCGGACCTCCATGGCGGTGCCCGGCACCTTCGAGCCGAACCGCAGCGTCACCCCCTCGTCGGGCTGCACCCGCACCACCAGCTGGTTCTTGCCGAGCCCCTCGGTGTCGGCACCGGGGAACGGCAGGTGCGCCGCGCGCTGGAAGCTGACCGCGATCTCGGTGACCCGCCGCGGCAGCCGCTTGCCGGTGCGCAGGTAGAACGGCACGCCCGCCCAGCGCCGGGTGTCGACGTGCAGCTTCACGGCGGCGTAGGTCTCGGTGCGCGAGTCGGGAGCGACGCCCTCTTCGGCGCGGTAGCCGACGACGCGCTCGCCGGCCAGCCAGCCGTGGTCGTACTGGCCGCGGACGGCGTCGCGCGCGACGTCCTCGGGCGGCACCACGGCGGACAGCACCTTGCGCTTCTCGGCCCGCAGCGAGTCGGCGTCGAACGACACCGGCTCCTCCATGGCAGTGAGGGCGAGCAGCTGCAGCAGGTGGTTCTGCAGCACGTCGCGCGCGGCGCCGGTCTCCTCGTAGAAGGCCGCGCGGGTGCCGATGCCGCCGTCCTCGGCCATCGTGATCTGCACCGAGTCGATGTGGTGGGCGTTCCAGATCGGCTCGAACATGGTGTTGGCGAACCGCAGCGCCAGCAGGTTCTGGACCGTCTCCTTGCCCAGGTAGTGGTCGATGCGGAAGACGTCGTCGGCGGTGAAGACGCCGTTGACCAGCGTGTTGAGCTGCCGCGCGGACGGCAGGTCGGTGCCGTACGGCTTCTCGACGACGACCCGGCGCCAGCCGCCGGACGCGTCGTTGTCGGCCATGCCGGTGCGCTCGATCTGCTTGAGCACCGTCGGGAACGCCGACGGCGGGATCGACAGGTAGAACGCCGCGTTGCTATGCGCGGTGCTCGTCGAGCGCAGCATGTCGGCGAGCCGGCCGAAGGCGCCGTCGTCGTCGAACGACCCGCCGAGGAACCGGATGCTCGGGGCGAGGCGCTCCCACACCTCGTCGCGGAACTCGGTGCGGGCGCCCTTGCGCGCCGCCTCGCGGGCGAGCTCCTCGAAGTCGCCGTCGCCCCAGTCGCGCCGGGCGAAGCCGAGCAGCACGAACCCCGGCGGCAGCAGGCCGCGGTTGGCGAGGTCGTACACCGCCGGGAGCAGCTTCTTGCGCGACAGGTCGCCCGTGACGCCGAAGACGACGAGGGCGCACGGGTCGGGCACGCGGGCCAGCCGCCGGTCGCGCGGGTCCCGCAGCCGGTTCACGGCGCGGCCACCACCTGCAGCAGCCGCTGCAGTCCGGCGCGGCGGTCGGTGAGGTGCACCCGGAGCACCGGCCGGTCGCGCTCGCCGAGCGCGCGCAGGTCGCCCATCGCCTGAGCGGCCTGCAGCTGCCCGAAGGTGTAGTCGCGGCCGGGCACGTCGAGGTCGCGCTCCACGGCTGCGGTCACCTGGAGGAACGCGCCGGTCTGCGGCCCGCCCTTGTGGTACTGCCCGGTGGAGTGCAGGAAGCGCGGCCCCCAGCCGAACGTCACCGGGTGCGCCAGCCGGCCGGCGAGCAGCCGCCGCAGATCGGCGGCCTCCGCCTCGGCGACCCGGTCGAGGTAGGCCATGACGGCGAGGTAGCCGCGCTCGGGCACGGCGTCGAGCAGCGCGTCGATCGCGCCACGCAGGTCGGTGACGCCGCCGAGCAGGTCGCCGGTCGCGTACACCTCCACGGCCTCCTCGGACAGGAGCGGCTCGGCGACGGGCGGGCGTTGTCCGCCGAGGATCGCGCCGGTGTTGTCCTTGCTCTCCTGCACGTTCGGCTGGTCGAAGGGGTTGATCCCCAGCACCCGCCCGGCGACCGCCGTGGCGTACTCCCACACGAGGAACTGGCCCCCCAACGGCCCGCGCACCGTGGCGCCCGGACCGTCCGGCGCGTCGCCGAGCGCGACGACGAGGACGTCGCCGGCGGGCTCTGTGCCGGGCGCGTCGACGTTCTCGACCACGACCGGCAGGATCCCGCGGCCGGCCTTGCCGGTGGACTCCGCGACCAGCTGCTCCGCCCAGTCGCCGAACCCGGGCAGGTCGCGCGACGGCGTCAGGACGAGCTTGTCGCGGCCACCGGTGGCGGCGGCGCCCAGCAACGCGCCGAGCAGCAGCGCGGGACCGCCCTGCTCCAGGCTCGGCTGGACGTCGGCGGCGTCGTCGAGCAGGGCTGCGACGTCGACCCCGGCCAGACCGGCGGGCACCAGCCCGAACGCGGTGAGTGCGGAGTACCGGCCACCGACGTCGGGGTCGGCGAGGAACAGCGCGCGCACGCCCTCGCGCTCGGACTGCTCGGCGAGCGGCGAGCCCGGGTCGGTGACGACGACGACGCGCCGGGCCGGGTCGATGCCGGCCGCCTCGAACGCCGCGCGGGCGGCGCGCCGCTGGCTGTCGGTCTCGACGGTGCCGCCCGACTTGCTGCTCACGACGACGACGGTGCGCTGCAGGGCCTTCTCGTCGTCGACGGCGAGGGCCGTGCGCACCTGCTGCGGGTCGGTGCTGTCGAGCACGACGAGGTCGACACCGGCGGTCGCGCACACGACCTCGGGCGCCAGTGACGACCCGCCCATGCCGCACAGCACGATGCGGTCGAGGCCCTCGGCGGCGAGCTCGTCGCGCAGCCGCAGGACGGTCGGCACGACGTCGCGTCCCTTGTCGACGGCGTCGAGCCAGCCGAGCCGCACCGAGGCCTCGGCCGTCGCCTCGGGGCCCCACAGCGTGGCGTCCTTGCCGGCGAGCGCGGCCGGCACGCCGTCGGCGAGTAGCTCGTCGAGGGCGGCGCGCGCCGCTGCGACGAGCGCGGCACCGCGTACGTGCACGCCGACCGCGCGGTCGCCGGAGCCGGTGTGCTCGGACAGCACGTCCGCCGACGGCGAGTCGGCCACCGCGTCCGGCATCAGGCGGTGGCCTCGGGCGACGCGGCCGCCGGGCCGCTGCCGGCGGGGGAGGTCTGCCCGGCGGGCATCACGTCGGCGCCGGCCCGCTCGAGCTGCTCGGTGACGCCCTCGATCAGCGCGTTCCAGGCGTCCTCGAACTTCTGCACGCCCTGCTCCTCGAGCACCTGCACGACGTCGTCGTAGTCGATGCCCGCCTCGGCGAGCCGGCGCAGGACGTCGCGCGCGTCGTCGTAGGAGCCGGTGACCGTGTCGCCACGGACCTCGCCGTGGTCGTGCACCGCCTCGAGCGTGGCCTCCGGCATGGTGTTGACGGTGCCGGGCGCGACCAGCTCGACGACGTACATCGTGTCGTCGTATGCGGGGTCCTTCACGCCGGTGGACGCCCACAGCGGTCGCTGCGGGTGCGCGCCGGCCGCCTCGAGCGCCTTCCAGCGCTCGCCGCCGAAGACCTCCTCGTAGGCGGCATAGGCCAGCCGCGCGTTCGCGATGCCGGCCTTGCCGCGCAGGTCGTCGTCGACGCCGAGCTTCTCGAGCCGCTGGTCGATCTCGGTGTCGACCCGCGAGACGAAGAACGACGCGACCGAGCCGATGCGGGTGAGGTCGTGACCGTTGTCGCGCGCCTGCTCCATGCCGTCGAGGAAGGCGTCCATGACCTCGCGGTAGCGCTGCAGCGAGAAGATGAGCGTCACGTTGACGCTGATGCCCTCGGCCAGAGCGCGGGTGATGGCCGGCAGGCCGGGCCTCGTCGCCGGGATCTTGATGAACAGGTTCGGCCGGTCGACCAGCCACCACAGCGCCCGCGCCTCCGCGAGGGTGCGCTCGGTGTCGTGGGCGATGCGCGGGTCGACCTCGATGGACACCCGCCCGTCGACGCCGCCGGTCCGCTCGGCGACCGGCGCCAGCACGTCGCACGCCCAGCGGACGTCGTACCCGGTCAGGGCGCGGACCGCCTCGCCGACGTCCGTGCCGCGCAGCGCCAGGTCGCGGACCTGCTCGTCGTAGGCCGACCCCTCGGACAGCGCCTTCTGGAAGATCGACGGATTGGTGGTGACGCCGACGACCTCGCGCTCGCGAACGAGCTGCTCCAGGTTGCCGGTGCGCAGCCGCTCGCGAGAGAGGTCGTCGAGCCAGACCGCGACGCCTGCGGCGGTGAGATCGGCCAGCGGGGTGGTCATGCGTCCTCCAGCGGATGGCGGTGGCTAGTTGCCCGTCGTGCTTCCTCGCGTCCTGCCCAGCTTGGACAGGGATGCACGCGCTGCAGCCACGACGCGCTCGGCCGTCAGCCCGAACTGCTCGTAGAGCACGCCGAACGGCGCGCTGGCGCCGAAGTGCTCGAGCGCCACGCACTCGCCGGCGTCGCCGACCCACTCGTGCCACGGCTGGCTGACGGCGGCCTCGACCGACACGCGCGCGGGCACGTCCGGCGGGAGCACCTGGCGCTTGTACGCCTCGTCCTGCGCGCGGAACCACTCGACGCACGGCATCGACACGACGCGGGTCGGGATGCCCTCCGCCTCGAGCCGCTCCTGCGCGGCGACCGCGATCTGCACCTCGCTGCCGGTGCCGATGAGCACCACCTGCGGTCGGCCCTCGGCGGCGTCGCGCAGCACGTACGCGCCGCGCACCACGCCCTCGGCGGAGGCGAACACCGACCGGTCGAAGACCGGCACGTTCTGCCGGGTCAGGCAGATGCCGGCAGGACGATCGGTGTGCTCGAGCACCGTGCGCCAGGCGACGACGACCTCGTTCGCGTCGGCCGGCCGCACGACGTCCAGCCCCGGGATCGCGCGCAGTGCGGCGAGGTGCTCGACCGGCTGGTGCGTCGGGCCGTCCTCGCCCAGGCCGATGGAGTCGTGCGTCCAGACGTAGGTGACCGGCAGGCCCATGAGCGCGGCCAGTCGCACCGCCGGGCGCATGTAGTCGCTGAAGACGAGGAAGGTGCCGCCGTAGACGCGCAGGCCGCCGTGCAGGGCGATGCCGTTCATGGTGGCGCCCATGGCGTGCTCGCGGATCCCGAAGTGGATCGTGCGGCCGTACGGGTGGGCGCCGGGCAGCGGGTTGCCCTCGGGCAGGAAGCT
>JBKHYE010000111.1:0-24858 GCA_046565705.1 Actinomycetes bacterium | reverse complement strand
GATGCTTGGAATCCTCGGATGGCCTGGGCGGCCTGGTCGACGGCGAGAACGATGACGTCCCGGGCATCCCGCGGGTGGAGCCGAGAGCAGATCGAGAACCCCGAACCCGGTCCGGCGCTGCCGCTGCCGGTGGCGGCCGCCGACGTCGCGGCGCTCGCGTCGTTCGGCACGCACGAGGCCGGGGCGACGGTGCTGATGCACGGCGGCGGCACCGCCTCCGGCACCGCCCGGGCCGTCCAGGACCTGCTGGCCGGGGCGAGCGCCGCGGCCACCGAGCGGGAGGCCGCCGCAGCGGCGGTCCGGGCGGTCGCCGCGCAGATCGGCTCGGTGCAGCGTGGCGGGTGAGGCCGTCGTCGTCGGTTCGGGGGCCGCCGGCAGCGTCGTGGCGTGGGAGCTCGCGCGCTGCGGGTGGACGGTCACGGTGCTCGAGAGGGGCCGGAACCTGCGGCCGGGGCTCGGCGAGGTGGAGAGCGCGGACCTCGGCACCGAGTACGGCAGCGACGAGATCAAGTCGCTGCGCGCGTTCGGCTTCCCCGACCCGGTGCTCGAGCCGTACACGACCCGCAGCCAGGCGCAGGCCCGCGACGGCGTCGCACGCGGCGCGACGGGCGCGTTCGGCCAGCTCGGCGCCGCCGTCGGCGGCACGACGCTGCACTACAACGCCAAGACGCCGCGGTTCTGGAGGCAGGACTTCACCCAGCTCTCGGACCTCGGGCCCGTCGAGGGGGCGCAGGTCGCGGACTGGCCGATCTCCTACGACGACCTCGCGCCGTACTACGACGAGGTCGAGCGCCGGGTCGGCGTGCAGGGCGACGTCGACGCGATGCCGGCGCGCACGCTCGAGCAGTCGCCGCGCAGCGGCCAGTTCGTCATGCCGCCGAACCCGACGCCGCTCGCGGCGCAGCTGCTCGCCGAGGGCGCCTCGCGGCTGGGCATGACCGCCTACCCGTACCCGGCCGCGGTCAACTCGACGGACTACGACGGGCGCCCGCCGTGCGTCTCGTGCGGGCTGTGCTCGGGCTTCGGCTGCGCCATCAACGCGCGGGGCGACGCCCTGGTGTCGTGGCTGAACCCGGCGCTGCGCACGGGTCGCGTGCGCGTTCTCGACCGGGCGTTCGTGCACCGGGTCGAGACGACGCCCGACGGCCGCCGCGCCACCCGGGTGCTCTACCGCGACCTCGAGGGGCGCGAGCACGCCGTCGGCGGCGACGTCGTCGTGCTGGCCGGCAGCCCGATCAACACCGCGCGGCTGCTGCTGCTGTCGGCGTCGGGAGCCCACCCGAGCGGGCTCGGCAACCGGTCGGACCAGGTCGGCCGGAATCTGATGTTCCACAACTTCACCCAGGGCGCGGCGTTCTTCGCCGAGGACATCAAGCCGCTGCGGTCGCAGAGCACGACCCTCGAGATCGACGACCTCGTCGGCCCTTTCACCGGGCCCGAGGTGCAGGCGCTCGGCGTGCCCTACGTCAAGGGCGGGCTGATCCAGGTCGGCGGCGCGGTCCCGCTCGTCATGGAGGCGCAGGTGCTCGCCGGCTTCACCGGCTTCGGCGGTCGGCACAAGTCGCTCATGCGCTTCGGGCCGCTGCACGCCCGCGGCTCGGCGTCGCAGCTGGTGCACGAGGACCTGCCGCAGGCGGAGAACCGGGTCGACCTCGACCCGGACGTGCGCGACTTCCTCGGCACGCCGGCCGCGCGCATCACCTACAGCCCGCACCGGCACGAGCAGGTGGCCGCGCTGCTGCTCGGCTCGCTGGTCGAGGCGTACTCCCTGCTGGCCCCTGGCGCGCTCGGTGCTGCGCTGCTGCCGTTCCCGCTGATCAGCGACACCGCCACCTACACCGCGCACCTGGCCGGCACCGCCCGGATGGGGACGGACCCCGCCACCAGCGTCTGCGCCGCGGACGGGCGGCTGCACGACGTCGAGAACGTCTACGTCGCCGACGCGTCGAGCTTCCCGACGTTCCCGGGCTTCAACCCGACGCTGACGATCATGGCCAACGCGCTGCGGATGGCGCGGGCGCTGGCGTGCGGCGCCGCTCCGGCGACGCGCGTGGCCGCGCCGACGACGGCGCGCGGCACGCTTGCGGCCACGGGCGCGCCGAGCGCGCTGCCGCTGGTCGCGGTCGCCGCCGGCGCCGCAGCCGCCCGGCACTGCAGCCGCAGGCCGGACGACCTCGAGGAGGACTGCCCGTGACCCCGCTCCGACGCGCCGCACCGCTCGCGGTGACCGGCGCGCTGCTGGCCGGCGGTGTGCTGCCGCTGAGCGCTGCCGGACCGGCCTCGGCGCAGGAGGCGGGCGAGCGCGTCCTCGTCTTCTCGCGCACCACGGGGTTCCGGCACACGTCGATCGAGGTCGGTGTCGCCGCGGTCGAGCAGCTCGGCCAGGAGAACGGCTTCGAGGTCACGGCGACCGAGGACCCGACCGTGTTCACCGACGCCACCCTGGCCGAGTTCGACGCCGTCGTCTGGCTCAACACGACCGGCAACGTGCTCGACGAGCCGCAGCGGGCGGCGTTCGAGCGCTACGTGCGCGGCGGCGGCGCGTTCGTCGGCGTCCACTCGGCGGCGGACACCGAGTACACCAACGACTTCTACACCGAGCTGCTCGCGGGCGCCCGCTTCCTCGCGCACCCGGTTCAGCAACCGGGCACGCTGCTCAAGGAGCCGCCCGACCACCCGTCCACGGCGCACCTGGGCGACACGTGGACGCTGCCGTTCGAGGAGTTCTACTCCTTCACCCAGAGCCCGCGGCCGGCGTCGCGGGTGCTGCTCACCATCGACGAGGCCAGCTACGAGCAGGACCCCAACACCTCGCAGATCCCGCGGGGCCCGGAGATCCCCGAAGGGGTCACCGGTGTGATGGGGGACCACCCGATGTCGTGGTGCCTCGACGTGGGCGAGGGCCGCAGCTGGTACACCGCGCTCGGCCACGAGGCCTACCTGTACGCGCTCCCCGACTACCGCCGGCACCTGCTCGGCGGGATCCTGACCGCGGTCGGGCGCATCGAGGCGGACTGCTCCGTCGTGGCCGCGGAGGAGGCGCCACCGAGCACCGGTCAGGCACCGGCCGAGCAGGCCCCGGCACCTGCCGTCGAGGCGGCGCGTTCGCTGCCGGAGACGGGTGCGGGCGGCGCCGCGGGCGTCGGCCTGCTCGTCGTCGCGTTGTCGCTGGCCCTGCGGCGCAGGGCGGCCGAGCGGCGTCCGTGACGGGCGGGCGCAGACGCCGTGGCTGTGACCGGCGGCACGGCCTGCGCCCGGAACAGCGCCGATCGGCCTACACTCGTCGGCGCCGCGCAACCTCGCGGCGCCGGCGGGCGTCCCCGTCAGGAGAAGCCCGTACCGTCCCGAGGAGCCCTGCCGTGCGCCGCCGTCCGCTGCTCGTTCCCACCCTGCTCGCGGCCGTCGTGGCGCTCGCCGGCTGCAGCGGCGGCGCCGAGCAGAGCGTGACGCCCGTCGCCGCCCCGAAGACGTCGGCCACGACGACGCCGGCTCCGGTGCCGACCACGACGCCGCCCGCGACGACGCCGCCGCCCACGACCACCCCGCCGGTCACCACCCCGGCGGCGCCGAGCTACGACGTCGTCGCGGTGCAGAAGACCCTCACCGACCTGCGCTACTACGGCGGCGCGATCGACGGCAAGCCGGGCTCGGCCATGCGCAGCGCCCTCATGGCGTTCCAGAAGGTGCAGGGCCTGTCGGCTGACGGCGTCGTCGGCCCGGCCACGCTGAAGGCGCTGGCCGCGCCGAAGCAGCCGGCGCTGCGCGCCTCCGCGCCGAGCAACCGCGTCGAGGTCGACCTCACCAAGCAGGTGCTCTACGTCGTCAAGGGCGGCGCGATTCGCCGGATCCTGCCGGTCAGCTCGGGTAACGGCGCGAGCTACCGGCAGAAGAACGGCGCCCGCGCCCGATCGCTCACTCCGACCGGCTGGTACAAGATCGAGCGCCGCATCGTCGGCGAGCGGCACGCCGACCTCGGCACGCTGTACGACCCGCAGTACTTCTACCGGGGCTGGGCCATCCACGGCTCGAACAGCGTCCCGGCCTACCCCGCCAGCCACGGCTGCGTGCGCGTGACCCGCGCCGACGCCAAGTGGCTGCTGCGCGAGATCAACGTCGGCACGTCGGTCTACCTGTACGGCGGCACGCACACGTTCTCGGCCGGCAGCAGCGCGCCGGGCACCGACAACCCGTCGGGCGACACCGCGGCGACCACCACGACGACCAGCCCGGCGCCGCAGCCGACCACGTCGAGCCCGACGCCACAGCCCACGACGTCGAGCCCGACGCCCACGCCGACGGCGTCGACGACGAGCCCGGCGCCGCCCGTCGCCACCCCCTGATCCGCGCTACAGGCCCAGGAGCCGCGTTGCGGCGCTGACGGCGTCCGGGTCACGCACGACCGCGTAGCGGAAGGCGCGCGCATCGTCGTCGAGGCCGACCTCGTGCAGGTCCGTGGCGGCGAACAGCACCCGCCCGGGCACGACGATCACCCACTCGTCGACGAGCGGGTCGTCGTCGTCGAGCGACACCCCGCTGACGCCGGGCGCGAGCCACGACTGCATCCCGCGGCCGTGCAGCCGGCCGGGGCACCCGGCCTCGGCCAGCTGCGCGTACACGGCGCGGGTGCGGTCGGTGAGGAACCGGCTGTCCTGCAGGCACGCCGCGATCGCCGGCGGCGGGTCGGCCAGCGCCTCGCGCTCGATCGTCCGGCTGACGGCGACCAGCTCGCGCTTGGTCACCGGATGCGTCGGCGCGGCCGAGGCGACGAGCTCGAACGGCGTGCCGCCGCGCAGGCCGGTCACGGGAGCCTCCACGAGGGGACGGGGGCTGCGGGGACCGGGCAGCGGGCGGAGTCGGTCAGAGTCCCCGGGGCTCGGGGAGCAGATCCGGGAACACCGGGTCGCGCTTCTCCGCCTTGGCGGTGAAGGCCTCCATCATGTCGGCAGGCTGGAACATGCCGGCCTGCCACGTGGCGATCTGGTCGAGCGCGTCGTCGACCGGGTGGTCGCGGGCGTAGTTCAGCGCCACCTTCGTGCCCCAGACGGCGAGCGGCGACTTGCCGGCGATCTCGCGGGCGGTCGCGAGGACGCCGTCGACGAGGCTGTCGTGGTCCGGGTAGACGTGCTGGACGAGGCCGACCTCGTACGCGCGGTCCGCGGGCATCCGACGGCCGGTGTAGGCGAGCTCGCGGGCGATGCCCTCGGGCACCACCTTGCCGAGCCGCTGCAGCGTGCCGACGTCGGCCGTCATCCCGATGTTGATCTCCTGGACGCAGAAGAACGCGTCGGCGCTGGCGTAGCGCATGTCGCACGCCGTGACGAGGTCGACCGCACCGCCGATCACGCCGCCCTGGCAGGCCGCGAGGACCGGCACCCGGGCCTTCTCGAGGGCGGTGAACGACCACTGCAGGACCTTGGCGTTGCTGCGCAGCTGCGCGTGCCGCCGGCCCGGCTCGGCGTCGGTGCCGGCGAGGTGCCCGGAGGTGAACACCGACAGGTCCATGCCGGCGCTGAAGTGCTTGCCCGTGCTGCTGATGACGACCACCCGTGCCGCGGCGTCGTCGCTGATCCCGGTGACGATCTCCGGCAGCTCGCGCCAGAACTCCGGCACCATGGTGTTCAGCTCGTCCGGCCGGTTGCAGCGCACGTGCGCCACGCCGTCGGCGATCTCGACGTCGAAGCAGCGGTAGCCCATGCGGACATCCTGGCGCGGCGGCGGGGGAGCCCGCGCGGCGGGGGAGGGCGCGTTACGTTCCTGCGCGTGTCAACGCCGGTGCTCGCCCTGTCCGACGTCGCGGTGGTGCGGGAGGGGGCCGAGCTCCTGACCGGGGTCAGCTGGACCGTGCGTGACGGCGAGCGGTGGGCGGTCCTCGGCCCCAACGGCGCCGGCAAGACGACGTTGCTGCAGATCGCCGGTGCGGGGCTGTTCCCGACCCGCGGATCGGTCGAGCTGCTCGGGGAGCGGTTCGGCGAGGCCGACCTCGGCGAACTGCGCACCCGCGTCGGGCTGTCGAGCGCGATGCTCGCCGACCGCGTGCCGCCGCACGAGAAGGCCCTCGACGTCGTCGTCAGCGCGGCATACGGCGTCGTCGGCCGGTGGCAGGAGCGCTACGACGACGCCGATGTCGCGCGGGCGGCCTCGCTGCTGCGCCGCGTCGGGCTCGCGACGTTCGGGGCCCGGCGCTTCGGGACCCTCTCGGAGGGCGAGCGCAAGCGCGTGCTGCTCGCCCGCGCCCTGATGACCGATCCGGAGCTGCTGCTGCTCGACGAGCCGGCTGCGGGGCTCGACCTCGGCGCTCGCGAGGCGCTGATGCGGCTGCTCAGCCGGCTGGCGAGCGATCCCGACAGCCCCCCGACGGTGCTGGTGACGCATCACGTCGAGGAGGTGCCGGTGGGCACCACCCACGCGCTGCTGCTCTCGCGCGGGCGGGTCGTGGCGGCCGGCCCGGTCGAGGACGTGCTGACGGCGGCGGCGCTGTCGGAGGCGTTCGGGCTGCCGCTGGCGGTGGAGCGCTCGGACGGGCGGTTCACGGCGCGCGCCGCGTTCTGAGCGCGGCGCTCCACCTGCTGCCCGCCCGACCCGCCGCGCCCCACCTGCTGCCCCCGCCGTCCACTCGGCGTCACCCGTTCCGTCCACCGCAGCGCCCGCGGGACCAGAGGGACGCGTGGGGCGGCGGCACCGGTCAGAGCTGCGCGGGTGGACGGGACGGGTGACAGGCCGGCGCCGGAACGCGTCGCCGGACGCCGACGGCCGCCGCTCCACAGGGAGCGACGGCCGTCGGGACGAGCGGGTGCGCCTAGATGATCAGGTCGGTCTCGTCGACCCAGTCGATCGCCTGCGCGCGCAGCGCAGGCTCGAACGCCTTGGCGTGGTGCCCGCAGAAGGCCAGCTCGCCGTTGGCGAGGACGACCCGGACGCGGGCCTGGGCGCCGCAGCGGTCGCAGCGGTCGGCGGTGGAGAGGGTCGGAGCAGGAGGGGCAACAGTTCCGGTCACGTCCTGAACAACACCACATCCGGGGTCCGCGTTCCCGTCCGGGCAGGATGGCGGCGTGTCGTCCGCCTCGTCCGCCGGCCCGCTGGCCGGGCTCCTCATCGCGGACTTCACCCGGGTGCTCGCCGGCCCGTTCGCGACGATGATGCTGGCCGACCTCGGCGCCCGCGTCGTCAAGGTCGAGCGACCCGGCACCGGCGACGACTCGCGCAGCTACGGCCCGTTCCTCGACGGCCGGTCGCTCTACTTCGCCCGGGTCAACCGCGGCAAGCAGTCGGTGGCCCTCGACCTCAAGAACCCCGGGGACCGGCAGGTCGCGCGGCGGCTCGCGACCCGGGCGGACGTCGTCGTCGAGAACTACCGCCCCGGCGTCATGGCGCGGCTCGGCCTCGGATGGGCGGAGCTGTCCGCCGAGCGGCCGGACCTCGTCTACTGCTCCATCAGCGGCTTCGGCCACACCGGGCCGTGGCGCGAGCGGCCCGCCTACGACGCCGTCGTGCAGGGGATGAGCGGCATCATGGCGATCACGGGTGCGGCGGACGGCCCGCCCGTGAAGCCCGGCGTCCCGGTCGCCGACCTCGCCGCCGGGCTCTACGCGTTCGGCGCCATCACGACGGCGCTGCTCGGCCGCACGACCACCGGGCGGGGGACGCACCTCGACCTGGCGATGTACGACGCGACGGTCTCGCTGCTCGAGGGCGCCGCGCTGGCGTGGCTGGCCACCGGCGTCGACCCGCACCGCATCGGCAACGCCCACTTCGCGATCGCGCCGTTCGACACCTTCGCCTGTGCCGACCGCGACATCACGGTGTGCGCCGCGAACGACCAGCTCTTCCGCGCGCTGGCCGGCGCGCTCGGCCGGCCGGAGCTGGCCGACGACCCGCGCTTCGCGACCAACGCCGACCGGCACACCGCCCGGGACGCGCTGAAGACCGAGATCGAGGCGGTGCTGCGGACGGCGTCGGCCGAGCACTGGCTCGGCGAGCTCGACCTCGCGGGGGTCCCGTGCGGGCCGATCAGCACGGTGGCCGAGGCGGTCGGGAGCGAGCAGGCGGCGGCACGGCGGATGGTGGCCGACGCCGGCGGGCTGCCGGTGCCGGGCAACCCGGTCAAGGCGACGGCGTGGGACGACCCGACGACGCGTCCGCCGGCGCCCGAGCTCGACGAGCACGGCGCTCTGGTGCGCCGCGAGTTCGGCTGACCGCTACCGGCCGTCGAGCCGCTCGAGCACGTGCACGTCGACGACGTCGCCCGCTTCCTTGCCGATGGCGCGGCGGACGTCGGCGCGCACCGGCAGCTTGTGCCTGCCGTCGCCGAGCGCCATGAACGAGCTCTCGAACGGGTGCGCGTCGACGGTGCCGCGCACCGGCACCCGCCCACGGGTCCCCAAGGCGTCGGCGGACCCGGGCAGGACGACGTACGTCCAGCCGCCCTTGGCCGGGCTCTTCTCGAGCTGAGCGCGGAAGCGGAGATCCAGCACGGTCCCTCCTCGGCCGTCCTGAGGGGCAGACGACGGCGCGCGGCCGCTGTCATCGGTGCGGTCATCGGTGTGCCGCCGGACGAGCGCCGCAGGCGCTCTCGACCGCCATGCGTCGAGCACGAGCTCCTCGAGCAGGGGCAACGGCGCGCGGTCCAGCTGGACGAGCACCGCGGGGTAGCCGTCGAGGTGCGGGACACCGAAGACGACGTCCGCGTGCGCCCCGAGCAGCGCCGCCTTCTCGCCGAGGTCGGCGACGCGCACGCCCAGCACCGGCCCGGGAGGCGCGGCGTCACCCAGGGCCTCGCGATCGGCGCGGCGCAGCGGGCGGTCCCAGACGAACAGCTTGTCGCGCACGCGCCAGGCGGGCAGCGCGTCGTACGACGGTCGCTCGGTGGTGCCGGGGAGCGCGAGGGCGAGCCGGCGGACGTCGTCCCAGGTCGCCACGGCGCGCTCAGCCCGTGCGGCGCCGAGTGAACCGGACGGCGAGGGCGGCGAGCAGCACGGTGAGCGCCCCTGAGGCCGGCAGCGCGAGACCGGTGGCGGCCAGCTCGCGGGGCGCGGGCTGCGGTGCGGTCGCCGCCGGCGTCGCAGCGGCGGAGGCCGGCCGGGCCTGCGGCCAGGCGCCGTTGGTGAGCCGCAGGGCGAAGAACCCGCGGCTGCCGTCGGAGTACCAGACCTCCGAGCGCTCGGGTACGAACGTGGCGCTGGCGAAGGCGGCGTTGGCCTCCTCGCCCTCGACGGGAGCGACGAAGTACGCCACCTCGCGTGGGGCGAGCGGGTCCCGGATGTCGAAGACCCGCAGGCCGGAGGCGAGGAAGGAGCAGGCGATGATGCCGGGCTCCTCGCGCTGCGGGACGGCGCAGTAGTGGCCGGCGTAGCCGCCGGTCGCCGACGTCGCCCCGGGGTCGCCCGCGAGCGACGGCCGCACGGCCGGGTCGTGGACCTCGAGCCGGATGTTGGAGACGACGCGCGGCGCCGTCTCGTCGCTGATGTCGATGACGCGCGCCGCTCCGACGCGCTCGCCGTTGCCGGCGATGCGGTTGCCGTCGTAGGCGAACTCGTCCATCTCGACGACGTACGGCCTGCCGCCGATGGTGACCGGGATCGCCGCCTGCGGGATCGTGACGCTGGCCCACTCGACGGCGCCGACGCGCGTGACGTCGGGATTCGCCACCCGCTGCTGCACCTCGGTGACGTCGAGGATCTCGAGCCCGTTCACCTCCGCCGTCGAGCCGATCTCGTTGCGCGGGAACCCGGCCCCGGCCGCGAGGTACGCGCGGGTGCCGTCCTCGCTGATGGTCACCGAGTGGGTGTCGTGGTTGCCGACGTACACGGGGAGCGGGTTGCCGGGGTCGGTGACGTCGATCGCCGTCAGCGTTCCGCCCCCGAGCGACGAGGCCCAGAACGTGTTGCCGTCGGGTGAGAACCCGGCCTCGTGCCCGAGCACGCCCACCGGACGGCTGCTGCGCAGCGTCGGGTTCCGGCAGTCCTCGGTGAGGTCGTAGATGTCGACCTGCCCGACCTGGAAGATCGGGTTGCCCGCGACCGCGGCGAGCAGGCCGCGTCGCTGGTTGACCAGCAGTGACTCGTGCGGCGTCTCCATCGCGGGGGTGTTGAGCGTCCGCGACAGCACGGGGTTGCTGGGGTCGGACATGTCCAGGACCGCGACACCGGTGGGCTTCTGCTCCAGCACGGCTGCCGCGTTGGTCGGGTAGAGCAGCGTCGTGTCGTAGTAGGCGCACTCGCGCCCCGCGCGGTCGACGTACCGCTCGACCTTGAACCCGCCGGAGTCGCCGAACCGGCCGATCACCTCGACGTTGCAGCGCGAGCCGTCGAGGGCGTCGCCGTCGCCGGCCGCCACCCGGCCTTGCATCCCGGGCTCCGGGTCGGAGCCGGGTCCGCACTCCGCCCGGGGGACGGCCGTGAGCGGCGGCTCGGGCGCGTCCGGCGGGAACTCGCCCGACTGCGCCACCGCTGCGCCGAGCCCGGCGGTCGTCGCACCGGCGAGCAGCGCGAGCGTCGTCAGCGCCACGCCTGCGGCGCGTGTCCGTCGCGTGCCCATGCGGCCTCCCTCGTCCGGCCGGCGAAGGCTACGACGGCGCGGTCCACCGAGAAGGGGGTGGTCTGCCCGTACTCTCCCGCCGGTGCGGACACCGTCGGCGGCCCCGAGCAGCTATGCCGGGCTGCTCCGGCTGCGGGAGTACCGCGGGCTGCTGCTGAGCCGCGTCATCTCGCTCGTCGGGGACCAGCTGGCGCGGGTGGCGCTCACCGTGCTCGTCTTCGAGCGCACCGGGAGCGCGCTGATGTCGGCGATCAGCTACGCCGTCACGTTCCTGCCGGTGGTGCTGGGCGGACCGCTGCTCGGCGGCCTTGCCGACCGCGTGCCGCGGCGCCGGCTGCTCGTGACCGCCGACCTGCTGCGCGCTGCGCTGTTCGCACTGATGGCGCTGCCGGGCGTGCCGTTGTGGCTGCTGCTCGTGCTGGTGCTCGTGGCGACGACGGTCGAGGCACCGTGGGCCGCGGCCCGCGCGCCGCTCATGCGCGAGGTGCTGCGCGACGACGACGGCTACCAGCGGGGGAGCGGCCTCGACGAGACGCTCGACCAGAGCGGCCAGATCGTCGGGTTCGCCGTCGCCGGCGCGCTGCTCGTCGTGATGTCGCCTCGCGCCGCACTGCTGCTCGACGCCGCGACGTTCCTCGTGTCGGCGCTCGTCGTGCGCCTCATGCTCCGCGAGCACCCGCCCGCCGACGTCGGCCCGCAGGCGGGGCGGTGGGCCTGGGCGTCGTCGACGCGGACGATGATGCGCGACGCCCGCACCGGCCTGTCAGCGGCGCTGGCACCGACGTGCCGCCGGCCGCTGCTGCTGACCTGGGCGGCCATCTCCTGCTCGATCGCCCCGGAAGCGCTCGCGACGCCCTGGGCCAGCTCGCTCGGTGCCGGACCGCTCGGGATCGGGCTGCTGTTCGCGGCCGGCCCGGCCGGCAGCGTGGTCGGCCTCATCGTGGTCGCGCGGATGCCCGCCGCCCGGGCGCAGCGGCTGCTGGTGCCGCTCGCCGTCCTGACGCTGCTGCCGCTCGTGGCGTGCGTCGCCGACCCGCCGCTCGAGGTGGCGCTCGTGCTCGTCGCCCTCTCGGGCGCCGGCAGCGCGTTCAGCCTGGTCGCGCGGGTCGCCTTCGTCCGGGAGGTCGTGACGGCGGCGCGCGGCCGGGCCTTCAGCGTCGCCGCCGCGGGTGTCACGGCGGGCCAGGGCGTCGGCATCGCGCTCGCCGGCGTCCTCGCGACGTTCGTGCGGCCGGCGCACGCGGTGGCGGCGACGGCGGTCCTCGGACTCGCTCTCGTCGGCGCTTCGGTGCTCACCACGAGCCCACCGCCGGAGCCGCCGGCGGGCCGGGGCGCTGAGCCGGTCGGAGCAGCGCCGCAGCCACCCGGCGCAGTCTGACGCGCTCGGTCGATCGCCTCGGCCGCCCGGCTCATCGCCGAAACGGCACATATGTCCGAGAAGTTCTTTCAGGAAACGCCTTCACCGACCGGAGCAGTGCCCCTACTCTCAGTGGCCTAGCGGGGATGGCCTGGACAGGCCGAAGGCCCCCGCCTCGAAGGTCGAGAGGGGGGTCTGGCTGTGGGCAAGAGCTGGGGTTGATCGGTGGAGCCTCGTCCTGGCCAGCCAGCTGACGACGGGGCGTCCGTACGGAGTTCGCTCGGGGCCGTCGTGGGGTGCGCCAACACCCTCCGGCGGCCTCGTGCTGTGAGTGCTTCGTCGACCAGGTGGTCGACCTGAAGCACCTGATCGCGAGTTCACCCGGACGGGTCAATGCCGGGCCTTTCGCTGCGGCTCTGCCAGGCTTCGCCGCAGTTCGTCCGCCCTCGGCGCTCAGGTTCCTGCCAGATCCTGCCGACGGGGGACTGTTCCCTGCTGTGCCAGCCCGGACGAGAGCCTTCCCCGTGACGCATCCCGCGAGTGGACGCCGCCCTGCGGCGGAGCCGCGTCCCGGGCTGCAGACGCGCCTGGTCGTCGTGTCCGCAGCGGGCTTCGTCGCCCTCATCGTGGCTGTTGCACTGTCGACGTCACACCCGCTGCCGCCCTTGCTGGCGCTCGTCGGGGCGAACGCTCTTCTGTTCGGCGGCATGCTGATCAGCCTTCCGCTCGGCCTCGGGGGACGGCGTGTACAAGTCGCCGGCCTCGTCGAGGCGGCGCTGCTCCTCGCCCTGGCCACGGGCGCCGGCTGGTGGGTCGTGCCCGCCGTCGCGATGGCGACCACCGTCGCAGAGCTGCGGCGTCATCAGCCCGCCGGCCGGGTGATCGTCAACCTCGCCGCACACACCGCACCGGTCGGGGCAGCTGTCGCCGTCGTCCACGCGCTCGCCGGACCTGGACCGCAGGGACTGGGCGAGCTGCCTGTGCTGGCGCTCGCCGTCGCCACCTACCTGCTGCTGAACGAGCTCGCTGTCGGCTGGATCGTGGCGGCCGCGACCGGCGGTCGGGTCATCGCCGCTCTCCGAGAGGACGCCGCGACGTCGTTCGCCGGCCTCGCTGTCAACGTGGCGATCGGAGCCGCGGTCCTCGGTGCGGTGGCCGGACGCCGCTGGGAGCTGCTCCTCGTCGGGCCGTTCGTCCTCGCCGAGGTCCTCCGCCGCTACCGCGCCGGCCTCGCCGGCACCACCGCGGTCGACGCGCTCAGCCGGCTGCGGATGGCCTCCCGGGGCTTCTCGGCGCTCGACGGCGACTCCACGTTCACCGAGGTGCTCGAGCGCGCCGCCGACCTGTTCGGCGTCGAGCGCGTCCAGCTGCTGCTGCTCGACTGGCCGGGCACGGGCGACCGGGCGCACGAGCGCACCGCCGCCGGCGCCGTCCAGAGCCGGCCCGGCCGGCTCGGTCAGCCGTCCGACGGTGACCTCGTCGTGCCGCTGCTGCTCGGTGCCGGTGACGCGGTCACCAGCCTCGGCGAGCTCCGCCTCGGCTTCGCTCGCCCGCCCGCGCTGAGCGAGACCGAGCAGGACGTCGTCGACACCTTCGCGGCGACGACGGCCGCCGCGCTCGGGCACTCCCGCGACTACGCCGAGCAGGTCCGTGCCGCCCGCGTCGACGCGCTGACCGGCCTCGCGAACCGGCTCGCGCTGCACGAGCGGCTCGAGGAGCTGCTGCCGCACGTCCTCGACGCGCAGGCGAAGGGCGCCGGCGACGGCGTCGCGGTGCTGCTGTTCGACCTCGACCACTTCAAGGAGGTCAACGACAGCCTCGGCCACGGCGCCGGTGACACCCTGCTCGTCAGGCTCGCCGAGCGGCTGCGCACCAGCTGCCGCCCCGGCGACCTCGTCGCCCGGCTCGGCGGCGACGAGTTCGCCGTCCTCGTGCGCGACTGCCCGAACGGCGGGCACGCCCGCATCGTCGCCGAGAAGCTGCTCGCCCGCATCAACGAGCCGGTGTCCGTCGACGGGCTGGAGCTGCCGGTCGAGGCCTCCGTCGGCGTGGCCCTCGCACCCCGCGACGGCACGTCGGTCGAGGCGCTGCTGCGTTGCGCCGACGTCGCGATGTACCGCGCCAAGCTCAAGCGCAACGCCGCCGTCGCCTACGACCCGGCCCTCGACCCAGCCGGCGCGGAGCGCATGCACCTGGTCGCCGACGTGCACGCCGCGCTCGCCGCCGACCAGCTGCGCGTGCACTACCAGCCGATCATCGACCTCAACACCGGCCACACCACCGGCGCCGAGGCGCTGGTCCGCTGGGACCATCCCGTGCACGGCCTGCTCCCGCCCGGCCGGTTCGTGCCGGCCGTCGAGCGCACCGCGCTGATCGTGCCGCTCACCATGGCGGTCCTCGACATCGCGGTGCGCGACGCCGCGGCGTGGCCCGACGTGGACGGTCGTGAGCTGACGCTCAGCGTGAACCTCTCGCCGCGCTGCCTGCTGGCGCGCAACGTGCCCGACTCGGTCGTCCGCATCCTGGCCAAGCACGGCCTGCCGGCCCGCCGCCTCACCCTCGAGATCACCGAGACGCTCGCGATGTCGGACCTCGAGGTCGTCGAGGAGGTCCTCACCCGGCTGCGCGACCTCGGCGTCCAGCTGAGCGTCGACGACTTCGGCACCGGCTACAGCAGCATGAGCTTCCTGCGCCGCGTCGCGGTGCACGAGGTCAAGGTCGACCGCACGTTCGTCGCCGCTGCCCCCACGTCGTACGGCGACGCCGCGATCGTGCGCGCCACGATCGAGCTCGCGCACGGGCTGGGGCTGTCCGTCGTCGGCGAGGGCGTCGAGACGCAGCGCCAGCTCGACCTGCTGGTCGCCGCCGGGTGCGACGCCGTCCAGGGCTTCATGCTGGCCAGGCCCGCGCCGGTCGAGCAGTTCCTCGCCGGCCTGACCGAGGTGCACACCCCGGTGCTCGAGGCGAAGGCCGGCGCGCTGGCCGACCCGGTGCGCGTGCCGCTGCAGCGCTGAGGGTCACCCGCCGAGCGCCGCCACGAGAGCGCGCACGCGCCGGTCGGCCAGCTGCTCGGCGAGCGTCGTCTCGCCGGCCACCAGGCGGCGGAATCGCGGCCACATGCCCGGCCCGCGCCGCATCACCTCGTGCACTGCGCGCGGGTGCCGCGAGAAGGCCTGCAGCGCCCGCCGTCCGGCCGCGACGTCGGCGTCGAGAGCGGCCGTGACCGCGGAGTCGTAGGACACGGGGTCGCCGGCTGCCGCAGCACCGGCGAGCGCGCCTGAGCGGAGCGCGAACGAGATGCCCTCGCGGGTCCACGGCTCGAGCAGCCCCGCGGCGTCACCGGCGACGAGCACCCGACCGCGCCGCAGCGGCGACCCCGGCGCGCGCACCCGCGTCAGATGCCCGCCGAC
The DNA here is from genome assembly GCA_046565705.1 of Actinomycetes bacterium. Taxonomy (GTDB): domain Bacteria; phylum Actinomycetota; class Actinomycetes; order Mycobacteriales; family SCTD01; genus DATLGD01. Next base: position 9,558 of record JBKHYE010000111.1, on the reverse strand, counting down.
GTTCTCGCCGCGGTCGAGGTCGAGGCCGAGCCGGCGCACGAAGTCGCGGAAGTACTGGCGCACCTGGCCGCCGTGCTCCCGGGCACCGATCACGCCGACCGTCAGCCGGTCGCCCTTCGGGAACACCCAGCCGTACGAGCCCGGGACCGGCCCCCAGTCGAGCAGCACGTGCCCGTCCCAGCCGGGGACGGCGGGCAGCTCCGCCTCCATGCCGAGGTCGACCTGCGCGCACGCGACGCCGACGTGGCCCGCAGCGCGGCTGCCCGAGCCGTCGGCGCCCACGACGGCGCGCGCCCGCACCGTGCCGCCGCTCGTCGTCAGGACGACGCCGTCGGACTGCTCGTCGTATGCCGTCACGGTCGTCCGCGTCCGCAGCTCCGCGCCCGCCTCCTGCGCACGCCGCACGAGCGCGGCGTCGAGGTCCGCGCGCAGCACCATCGGCAGGAACGGCGCGCCCTCGCGCACGTAGCCGGCACCGCCGCGCGAGGTGAACGTGAACCGCCCGGCGACGTCGAGAGCCAGCGCGTCGACATCGACACCGGCGCGGCGCACCTCGCGCTGCGACACGCCGATCAACCCGCCGCCGCAGCGCTTGTAGCGCGGCAGCTCCTCGCGCTCCAGCAGCAGCGTCCGGGCGCCGGCCGCCGCTGCCTCCCGCGCCGCCGCCGCGCCCGCCGGGCCGGCGCCGACGACGACGACGTCCCAGCCGTCGCCGGTCACCCGAGCAGCTGCTCGGGCACGTCGACCAGCCGCGAGCGCAGGTACTCACCGAGGCCCTTGGCCTGCGGGTCGAACCGGGTGCTGCTCGCGACGCCCTCGCCGAGCAGGCCGTGCACCACGACGTTCACCGCCCGCAGGTTCGGCAGCAGGTGCACGTCGACGCGCAGGTCGTCGGCCTCGGGTAGCAGCGAGCGGAACGCCTTCTCGTCGAGGAACGAGGCGAGCCAGGCGTAGGCGTCTTCCGTGCGCGTCCAGAAGCCGACGTTCGCGTTGCCGCCCTTGTCGCCGGAGCGCGCGCCGACCAGCGTGCCGAGCGGCACCCGCCTCGTCCCGCCCGTCCCGTCGCTGTCGCTCGGGTGGTGGGCGCGCGAGGCCGCGGCAGGCGGGACGCCGGGCGTGTGCGGGACGACCTCGCGGCGGCCGTCGGCGTGCACGACGACGTGCTCGACGGCCTCCTGCGGCACGAGCGCCGGCCAGTACACGCCGTACGGCGCCGCGTCGCCGGGGGGCGAGGTCAGCGTGAAGCCGGGGTAGCTCGCCAGCGCGAGCTCCACGGCGGCGCTCGAGAAGGCCCGACCGACACGGGCCGGGTCGTCGTCCTTGACGGTCACGCGCAGCAGCGCGGCGGCCTGCTCGTTGGTGGGCGCGTCCTCGCGGTCCAGCCGCACGAGGCGGGTGTCGACGAGGGCCGGCTCCACCGGCAGCGCGTCGCGCAGCCCCGCCAGCGCCAGTTCCGCCTTGGCCTCGACGTCGAGGCCGGTGAGCACGAACTCCATGCGGTTGCGGAACCCGCCCAGCATGTTCAGGCAGACCTTGAGCGGGCCCGGCGGCGGCGCGCCCGTGACACCGGTGACGTGCACGCGGTCCGGCGCCTGCTGCGCCAGCCGGATCGACGAGAAGTCGGTGCTGACGTCGGGCCCCAGGTACCAGGGCGGGCCGATCTCGTAGAGCAGCTGGGCGGTCACCGTGCCGACCGTGACGGCACCCGCCGTGCCCTCGTGCTTGGTGATGACGGCCGAGCCGTCCTCGTGCACCTCGGCGACGGGGAAGCCCGGGTGCACCGGGTCGGCGACCTCCTCGCGCCAGAAGCTGTAGTTGCCGCCGGTCGCCTGCGCGCCGCACTCGAGCACGTGCCCGACGACGGTCGCGCCGGCCAGGCGGTCCCAGTCCTCGCGCGCCCAGCCGTAGTGCGCCGCGCACGGCCCGACGACCAGCGAGGCGTCGGTGACGCGCCCGGTGACGACGACCTGAGCGCCTGCGCGCAGCGCCGAGGCGATGCCCCAGGCGCCCAGGTAGGCGTTCGCGGTCAGCACACCGCGGTCGCCGAGCGGCTCGCCGGTGTCGAGGTGGTCGAGCGCCGGCCGCAGCTCGTCGACGCGGGACAGCAGGTCGTCGCCCTCGACGTGCGCGACCGGCAGGTCCAGCCCGACCGCGGCCGCGGCGTCGCGCACCGCCGCCGCGCACGCGGCCGGGGCCAGCCCGCCGGCGTTGACCACCACCTTGGTGCCGCGATCGGACACCGTGCCCAGAACCGGCTCGAGCTGACGCAAGAACGACGTTGCGTACCCTCGGGAGGGATCCTTCGCCTTCTGGCGAAACAGGATCAGCATCGTGAGCTCGGCGAGGTAGTCACCCGTCACCACGTCGACGGGTCCGTCGTTGAGCACCTCGAACAGGGCACTGGCCCGGTCGCCGAAGAAGCCGGAGCAGTTCGCCACGCGCAGGACCACGACGAGAGCGTGCCACCCCCCGGTGGCCGGGACGGGAGCAGGAGTGCGGCAGCGGCTCGCCGAGCGGCACGGGGTGCAGGTCGCGGTCGTCGCGACGGCGCTCGTCGGCGTGCTGGCGGGCGGTGCCGTCAGCGCGGCAGCCCTGCGCGACGGCACCACGGCGACGTCGAACGCCGCCACCTCGCTCGACGAGTCGCTCGCCGGGCCGGACCGCGCGGACCGCCAGCGCACCGTCACCCCCAAGGGCGCCGTGCCGCCGTCGCCGGTCCAGACGGCGCCGGGCGCCGTCGCACCGCTGCGGGCGCTGCACACCGCCGACGTCGTCGTCCGCTCCGCCGCCACCATGCCGGCCGGGCTGGTCGCGCGGCTGCGCACGCTCGACGGCGTCGCCGCGAGCGCGCTGCTCGACGCCGGCACCGCGACGCTCGGCACGACGCAGCTCGCCGTCGTCGGCGCCGACCCCTCGGAGCTGCGCAGCTTCACCCCCAAGGAGACCGCGACCTCCGACGCGCTCTGGCAGGCGGTGGCGCGCGGTGAGCTGGCCCTCGGCCACGCCGTCCAGCGCGACGCGAAGCTGCCGCTGGGCGACGACGTCCAGCTCTCCGGCCGCTCGCTCCGGCTCGGCGCGATCGCCGAGTTCGGGCTCCCGCGCACCGACGCCGTCGTCTCCCGCGCCGCCGCGCGCGCCCTCGGCGCGACCCCCGACGCGGTGCTGGTCCTCGCCGCTCCGGACACCGAGACCGACGACCTCGAGCGCGCCGTGCGCTCCGTCGCCGGCGACGCCGTCCAGGTCGACCTGCTCCGTCCGCCGGACGTCGCGCCGTCGCAGCTGTCCGGCCGGCCGAGCTCGTGGCGCGAGCTGTACATCGACTCCGCTCGGTACTGCCCGGGGCTGTCGTGGACCGTCCTCGCCGCCATCGGCCAGGTCGAGAGCGCGCACGGCAAGCACCTCGGCCCGTCGAGCGCCGGCGCCCTCGGTCCGATGCAGTTCCTGCCCTCGACGTGGGAGCACTACGGGATCGACGGCGACGGCGACGGCAAGGCCGACATCATGAACCCGCTCGACGCCGTGCCCTCGGCGGCGCACTACCTGTGCGTCTCCGGCGCCTCGCGCGGCGAGAGCGGTCTGTACGACGCGATCTTCGCCTACAACCACGCCGACTGGTACGTGAAGAAGGTGCTCGCGCTCGCCGCGCAGTACCGGTAGGGCTCAGCCCGGCAGCGACCTCAGCCGAGCAGCACCGCCACGGCGTGGATCAGAACGCCCGCCAGCGCGCCGACGACCGTGCCGTTGACCCGGATGAACTGCAGGTCGCGCCCCGCCGCCAGCTCGATCCGGTCGGCGGTCGCCGGGCCGTCCCAGCGGGCGACGGTGTCCTCGACGAGCCCGGTGAACTCGTCGGCGTAGTTCTCGACGACGTGCAGCACCGCGCTCTCGAGGGCCTGCTCGAGCCGGCTGCGGAAGTCGGCGTCGTCGAGGGCCCGCCGGCCGACGCTGCGCAGCGCCCGCGCGACCCGGTCGGGGCCGGGCCCGTCGAGGTCGCCGAGCGTGCCGCGCAGCTGCACGAGCCCGCCGTCGACGACACGCAGCAGCCAGTCGCGGACGTCGTCGTCGCGCAGCACGTCGTCGACCAGCCCGTCGACACGGGCGGCGAGCTCGCTCTGGGCCTGCAGGTCGTGCGCGACCCGCTGCAGGAACTCCTCCAGCGCCCTGCGGAGCTCGTGGTGCTGGTCGGCCTCGACCTCCCGCGCGATCTCGACCCAGTTGTCGATGAGCCGGTCGATGCGGCGGTCGGTCGCGAACAGCCACAGCAGCCAGCTCCGCCTCTCGACGAGCCGCCGCACCGTCGCGCGCACCGTCGCGCGGTTGTCCTCCACCAGCCGGCGCACGTAGGGGAGCGCGACGTCGAGCAGCGGCCGGTGCGCCCCGCCCTGCGTCACGTCGGCGAGCAGCGACCCGGCCAGCCCGGCGTACGAGCGGCTCGCGGCGTCGCGCCGCGCGACCTCGAGCGCGAGATCGACGACGTCGTCGGCGCGCACGACGTCGAGCGCGGCGGCGGCGGTCCCGACCAGCTCGCGGCCCAGCCGATCGGCGGTGCCGCCGGTGGTCACCCACGTCGCGACCCGCGCGACGACGTCGGCGTCGGTGAGCCGGGCGCGCACGTTGGCGGGGGTGAGGAAGTGCCCGGTGACGAAGTCGCCGAGGCTGGCGGCCAGCTCGTCCTTGCGCTTCGGGATGAGCGCGGTGTGCGGCACTGGGATGCCGAGCGGGTGCCGGAACAGCGCCGTGACGGCGAACCAGTCGGCGAGGCCGCCGACCATGCCGGCCTCGGCGGCGGCCCACACGAACCCGACGACGCCGTGTTCGCCGTCGTCGGCCAGGAAGGTCAGCAGGTACACCGCTGCCGCGAGCACCAGCAGCCCGGTGGCGCCCCGCTTCGCCCGGCGCAGCGCCTGCCGGCGCGCCTGCTCGGTGCGCTCGTCACCGAGCAGCACGGCGAGGTCCGGAGCGGTCATCCTCCGGCGAGCGTGTCGACGAGCCGCGGCTGCGCCTCGAGCCGCGCGCGCACGCTGTCGGCGACGGTGCGCACCACGCGGTCGGCGCGCATCAGCCGCATCGGGTTCAGGCCCATGGCGCGCAGGTCCGTCGCGGTCGGCTGGAAGACCACCACCGTCGCGCCCCGGCGCCGCAGCAGCCGCACCTCGCGGGCGAGGTAGCGCCGCACCGCGAACCGGACGGCGGCGTCGGGCGTGCGACCGGCGCCGCGGCCGAAGCTCATCGGCGACGAGACGACGACGAGGTCGGGGGAGTCGTGCCGGACGACGTCGGCGTTGGTCGGCGAGTGCCCGCCGCCGTCGACGTAGTGCTCGCCGTCGACGAGCACCGGCGCGAAGTACCCGGGGATCGCGCAGGACGCGGCGACCGCCGTCCCGACGTCGGTGCGCGGAGCGGTCGGGGTGCCGAACACGACGCGGCGGGCGTCCCGCGCGCGGACCGCGCAGATGCGGAGGTCCCGGTCCGGCCAGCGGTCGCCGTGCAGCTTGCGCACGCCGTAGGCGATCGACTCGGTGCTGGTCCGGCCGGCCGGCAGGAGCGACGAGACGACGGCGCCGGGGCGTACTGACCACGGCCGCCGGGCTGCCGCGATGACCGCTGCGGGAGCCAGCGGTCGGCGACCGGTCGCGGGCGGCTCCTGCGCCAGCCGGACGCCCGCCGCCCGTGCTCGCGTGGCGCGCAGCAGCTCCTCCGCCTCGCGCGACATCGGCTCGCCCGAGAGCGCCGCGCACTGGTCGCGCGCCGAGAGCCCGCCGGCGAGCCCGGCCGCGACGAGCGACCCGGCGGACGTGCCGACGACGACGTCGGCGTCCCGGCCGTCGAAGCCGGCGAGCTCCTGCAGCGCCGTCAGCACGCCCAGGTGGAACGCCTGCCCGGTCAGCCCTCCGGCGCCGAGGACGAGCGCGGTCCTCACCAGGGCACCGTCGCCTGGAGCACCGCCTCCTCCAGCGACTCGGACCGCAGGTGCGTGCCGGCGGAGTACGCCGGGTCGCGCACCATGTCGCTGAACGCCTGGCGGCTCGGGTAGCGGACGAGGAGCACGGCGTCCCACGACTGGCCGGGCTCCGCGACCAGCGCCGTCGAGCCGTCGCCGACGTAGAGCACCTCGGCGCCGTACGGAGCCGCCGTGCGGCGGAAGTGCTCGATGTACTCGAGGTAGCGCTCGCGACCGCCGTCCGGCTTGTAGCGCAGCAGGTTCAGCATCACGACCGGCCCGCCGGGGTCCTCGGCCAGGTAGCGCTTGAGGTCCGCGCCTCGGGGGTCGACCGCCACGGGGAGGTCCTTCCTGTAGAACGAGCCGAGCCCTTCGCGGTGAAGGGTCGCACTGCACCGGGAGGGCTCGACGTGAGCACGCCGTTCGCCGGTTTCCAGAACGAGGTCTACCTCAACGGCCTGTTCGGGCAGCAGCCGACACTGCCGTTCGGCTGGCGCGAGACGGAGGCCGCCGCGCACGAGGCGATGACGCCGGAAGCCGTCGGCTACGTCGCCGGTGCGGCGGGCGCCGAGGACACCATGCGTGCGAACCGCGAGGCGTTCGACCGCTGGCGGCTCGTCCCGCGGATGCTGCGCGGCATCCCGGCCGAGCGCGACCACAGCACCACGGTGCTCGGCACGGCGATGCCCGCGCCGGTGATGCTGGCGCCGGTCGGCGTGCTCTCGATCGTGCACGAGGGCGCCGAGCCCGCCGTCGCCCGTGCGGCTGCGCGGCTCGGCGTGCCGATGGTCGCCTCGACCGCGGCGTCGCACACGATGGAGGACATCGCGGCTGCCGGGGAGGACGCCGCGCCGGGGTCGCCCCGCTGGTACCAGCTGTACTGGCCCGCCGACCGGGAGCTCGCCGCCTCCTTCGTGCGGAGGGCGGAGGCGGCCCGCTACCAGGCCGTCGTCATCACGCTCGACACCTGGCAGCTCGGCTGGCGCCCCCGCGACCTCGCCAGCGCGTACCTGCCGTTCCTGCAGTCGATCGGCATCGCGAACTACCTGTCGGACCCCGTGTTCCGTGATGGACTGGAGAAGACGCCGGAGGAGGATCCCGGCGCGGCGGTGCTGAAGTTCGTCGGGCTGTTCAACAACCCGGCGCTCACGTGGGACGACATCGCGTTCCTCCGCGACCACACCCGGCTGCCGCTGGTGCTCAAGGGCGTCCAGCACCCGGACGACGTCCGCCGCGCCGCCGACATCGGTGCCGACGGCGTCGTCTGCAGTAACCACGGCGGCCGACAGGTCGACGGCGCGGTGGCGTCGCTCGACGCGCTGCCCGGCGTCGTCGAGGCGGCGGGCAGCCTGCCCGTGCTGTTCGACAGCGGCATCCGGTCCGGCGCGGACGCCTGCAAGGCGCTCGCGCTCGGCGCGGCGGCGGTGCTGCTCGGTCGTCCGTACGTGCACGGGCTCGCGCTCGCAGGCGAGGAGGGCGTGCACCACGTGCTGCGCTGCTTCCTCGCCGACCTCGACCTTCAGTCGGGCCTGTCCGGGCACCGCAGCGTCGCCGAGCTGACCCGGGAGTCGCTCGCGCGAGTCGAGTGAGCCGACTCACCCGGGTCGAGTGAGCCGGCTCACGCTGCTGAGCAGGAGTCCGGCCGTCGACGGCGAAGGGGCATGGCGGAGGTCCGCGTCCGGCGGGCCGTGTCCGAGAGGTCCCCAGCCGTGCCCCGACCGTCTCGCCCGGTGCTCGTCCGGCTCACCGTCTCTGCGGCGCTGGTCGCCGGCGCCGTCCCCGTGGTCGTCTCGGCGCAGGCCGCGCCGGTCTCGCTGATCGCCGACAACGTCTCCTACGTCACCACGGTGCCGGGTGCCACCGGTGGCCACTCGGTGCTCGAGGGCGACCGGCTCTACGTCGGCGCCTACGGCCTGGGCATGCGCCTGTTCGACGTCAGCGACCCGCGCAGCCCGAAGGTGCTCGGCGAGTTCTTCCCCGGTCCGCAGCCCGGTCAGCCGGACGCCGACATCGGCGTGCGGGCCGACGCCGTCCCCGACGCCACCGTGATGACGGACGCCGCGGGTGTCGAGCGGCACATCGTCACGCTCAACGGCACCGGCCGCACGAACGGCACGCAGCAGACCGAGTTCCTGGACTGGACGGACCCGGCGAACCCTGAGCTGCTGTTCCGGTACACCGACAGGGACAACGGCGAGTCGCACAACGGCGACATCGTCGACAGCCGCGGCTGGTGGATCCCGTCCGGGCTGGTGAACTTCCGCATCTACGACCTCAAGCCGATGCTGGGGGAGACGCCGCAGGCGCCTGAGCGTCTGGTCTCGGTCAGCCCCAAGGACCTGTGGGAGCAGTCGCCGTACCGCGGTGACCGGCCGGTCGGAGGCGGGTCGACGAGCATCCACGACATCGAGATCTACGCCGACCGCGACGTGCTCCTGCCGCAGGACCAGTGGATCGACCAGAACGGTGACGGCATCGCGGACCCGACCCGCGCCAAGCGCGACATCGCCCTGGTCGCCGAGGGCGGCAACTACCTCCAGGGCAACAACAGCGGCAGCCTCTACATCCTCGACATCACCGACCCGTACGCGCCGGTCGCGCTGCTGCGCCACCAGCGCACCGCCACGGACGGGCTGCCGCAGCGCTACGTGCACGAGGCGCAGTTCCTCGACGGGCAGAGCGACGTCATCATCACGACCGACGAGGACCTCCACGGCGGCTGCGGCAGCACCGGCGGCATCGCGACGTTCCGCGTCTCCGAGGACCTCACGCAGATCGAGGAGCTCGCGCAGTGGTTCGTCGCGCAGGGCACCCCGGCCGCGGTGTGCTCGGTGCACGTGATGAGCACGAAGGACGACTACCTGTTCACCGGCTCCTACAACGCGGGGCTGCAGGTGGTCGACCTCAGCGACCCGGCGAACCCGGTGACGGCCGGGCGGTACATCGCACCCGGCGCGAACTCCTGGGGCGCCCTGGTCCACCCGGATGTCGAGGGCTACCTGACCTACGTCGGCGACTTCGGCGGGCGCGGGCTCGACGTCCTGGAGTTCACCCCGCCGGGCCCGGCGCTCGACAAGGGCGCTCGCCGGGCGGACGATGGCCGGCATGGGCGGGATCGGGACGGAACGCCGCGAGGTGGAGTTCGAACCGCTCCCTGAGCGGCCTGAGCCCGAGCCGGCGCAGCAGCCGGCACCGGCCGAGCCCGACCGGGAGCCCGCGCCGGCGTGAGCCCGTCCGACCGTGACCTGGTCGCCGGCGAGCTGCGCGGCTACCGGCAGTTCGACCTCGTCGACGGCCGGCTGCTGCCGATGGTTCACGCCGAGCTCGGCGCGTGGACGGCCGACCAGCGGGCGGTGTGCGCGCTCGACCCGGACCACGCCGCGCCGGTGCGCGGCTGCACCTGTGGGCTGTACGCGATGCACCGGCCGGGCAGCGCGACGGTCTCGCTCGGCGCCGCGAACGCCGTCGTGGCGGCGTCCGGCCGGGTGGTGCTCGCCGACCGGGGGTTCCGCGCCGAGCGGGCGCGGGTCGAGGCGGTCGCGCTGCCCGCGACCGTGCGGTGGAGCCCCGGCGCGGCGGCACGCGTCCGCGCGGCACTGACTGCCGCGTACCCGGGG
>JBKHYE010000110.1:0-7097 GCA_046565705.1 Actinomycetes bacterium | reverse complement strand
GTACCTCCGCTGCTGACCTGAGCCCGTGACGACGGGGCGGTGCCGTGGCGGCGCCGCCCCGTCGGCGTTCCGGCAGGCTGCGGGCCGTGGACGTCGTCGACCTGCCCGACCACCTGCACGACGCCGCAGTGCGGCTGTGGCACGAGGCGGGCCTGACCCGGCCGTGGAACGACCCCGTCGCCGACCTGGCCCGGGCGCTCGAGGGCCCGTCGTCGACGGTGCTCGCGGCACTCGACACGGACCGGCTCGTCGGCACGGTGATGCTCGGCCACGACGGGCACCGCGGCTGGGTGTACTACCTCGCCGTCGACCGAGCGGCACGCCGGCAGGGCGTCGGCAGTGCGCTCGTGCGTGCCGCGGAGCAGTGGCTGGTCGACCGGCGGATAGTGAAGCTGCAGCTCATGGTGCGCGTCGACAACGACGTCGCGGTCGGCTTCTACCGCGCCCTCGGCTACGACGTCGTCGACGTCACCGTGCTCGGTCGGCGGCTCGACGCGAACGACTCCTAGCCTGGCCGGCGTGCTCGTCCTGCTGCCGCCGTCGGAGGGCAAGGCGCCCGGCGGTGACGGACCGCCGCTGGACCTGCCTCAGCTGTCGTTCCCCGAGCTCGGCCCGGTGCGGGCGCGGGTGGTCGACGCCGTCGAGCGCGCCGCCCGCGAGCAGCCGGACGCGCTGCAGCGGGCACTCGGCCTGTCTGCGGGCCAGGCCGCGCTGGTCGCGGACGACGCCGCGCTGACGACGGCACCGACGCGGCCGGCTCTCGAGCGGTACACCGGCGTGGTCTACGAGAACCTCGGCTACAGCACGCTGCGGGGTTCGGCGCGACGCCGCGCCGACCGCTCGCTGCTGGTGGCGAGCGCGCTGCTCGGCCTGCTCCGCCCGACCGACCCGGTGCCCGCCTACCGGCTGTCGGGGTCGACCGCCGTGCCGGGTCTCGGCGGGCTGGCGCCGCTCTGGCGCCCGGTGGTGGAGCCGCTGCTGGCCGAGCACCGGCTCGTCGTCGACCTGCGGTCCGGTGCCTACGCCGCGCTCGCGCGGGCTCCGCACGCCGTCGCGGTCCGGGTGCTGCGCGAGAGCGGTGGCCGCCGCAGCGTCGTCAGCCACGACAACAAGTGGACCGAGGGCCGGCTGGCGCGGGTGCTGTGCGAGCACGGCGCCCGGTCGGTCGACGACGTCGCCGAGATCGGCCGCACGTGCGCCGACGACGTCGAGGTCGACGGGCGCCGGGTCGACCTGGTCCTGCGCGGGCTGGCCAGCGCACGCGGGCGCTGAGCGCGCACCCGGTGGTCGCCGGCGTCAGACCTGTCGCGGGTAGTACGAGTACGTCGGGAAGTTGCCGTACAGCGGGCCCTCCCCCTCGGTGACGGCCTGCACGAGCAGGTCGCCGCCGACGAACGCGCCCTTCCACGATGCGCCCTTGCCGCCGAAGACCTCGTCGCGGTCACCCCGCGAGCGCGGCTTGTTGATGCCCACCTTGAACGCCTGCAGCTCCTCGGCGATGCGCGCGCCGAAGTCCAGGTCGTCGGTAGCGACGGACGCCACGAGCGAGCCGTTCGAGGCGTTCATCGCCGCGAGCAGCTCGGCCTCGCTGTCGACCAGCACGATCGAGTCGAGCGGGCCGAACGGCTCGGCGTGGCGGAGCGTCCACGACGGCGGTGGCTCGAGCACGCACGTCGGAGCGGCGTAGGCGCTGGTGTCCTGCCCGTCGAGGAACCGGCCGTCGTCGAGCGACCCCCGGTACAGCGGGATGCCGCCGCCGGCGATCGCCTCGGCGTACTGCTCGTGCAGGTCGGCGGCCTTGGTCGCGGAGATGAGCGGCCCGAACTGCAGGTCCGGCAGGTCGTCCTGCGGGCTCTCGACGGCGAGCGGGTGCCCGAAGCGCAGGCCGCGCACGACCGGCATGTACATCTCCAGGAACGCCGGGAACAGCTCGCGCTGCACCACGTAGCGGGGGTATGCGGTGCACCGCTGCTTGGCGTACTCGAAGCCCTTGGTCAGGTGCGCCGCGAGCTCGTCCCACTTGCTGAAGTCCCAGATGCCCCAGGCGTTCAGCCCCTCCTGCTCGAGGAAGTGCCGCTTGCCCGTGTCGGCCAGCGCGGTCGCCGCCTTGCGGCCGTTCGCACGGCCGCCCACGAACGCCAGGCAGCCGATCTCCTCGGAGCGGATGAGCACGTCACCGAGCTGGCCACCCACGCCGGACACCAGCGTCACGGGCAGCCCGGCCCGCTTCATCACCGCATGGGCCAGCGTCAGCGTGTGGAAACCGCCCTGCGACGGCGTCTTGGCCACCACCGCGTTGCCGGCCAGGCACTGGACGAGCTCGGCGTGCACCTGCACCGACATCGGGTAGTTCCAGCTGGCGATGTTGCTGACCGGCCCGGGCAGCGGCGTGCGGCCCTGCAGCTGCCGGTCGATCTCGCCGAGGTACCAGCGCACGCCGTCGAGGGCGCGGTCGACGTCGGCGCAGGCGAGCTTCCAAGGCTTGCCGATCTCCCAGGCGAGCAGCAGCGCGAGCGTGTCGCGCTCGGCCTGCAGCCCGTCGACCGCCTGCGCCACCCGCGCCTTGCGCTCGTCGAGCTCGACGTCGGCCCAGGCCTTGTGCTCGCGGGCGGCGTGCGCGACTGCCTCGACCGCCTCGTCGTGCGTGACCCGCGGCGGCCCCGGGATCGGCGCGCCGTCGACCGGGTTGGCGTGCTCGCCCGGTGACCCGACGCGCCGCCACTCACCACCGACGAGGTTGCGGAGGCGGTCGCCCTCGAACGCCTCGGGCGCGGCTGCGCTCGCCCGCGCGTACACCTCGTCCCACGTCGTGCCCGGCTTCACCTGCAGCGCCATGCTTGGTCTCCTCGTGCGCGCCGGCCAGACCCCTGGCCGCAGCGGTCCTCGCGGACGTCTCGCGGGAAGTGCAGCACACCGCCGTCGGGTGTGACCGCGGCCACTGGCGACCGCCGGCCGCGGTCCGGCGCCGTGCCGGACCCGGCGGGTCGCCGAGCTGCTCGCGGCAGGGCTCAGAACAGGACGCTGGTGAAGGTGCCGACCTGCCGGAAGCCGACGCGCTCGTAGGCCCGCCGCGCCGGCACGTTGTAGTCGTTGACGTAGAGGCTGACGACCGGCGCGACGCGCCGGCGGGCCAGCTCGACGACCGCCGCGGTGCCGGCGACCGACAACCCGCGGCCGCGAACCGACGGGTGCACCCACACCCCCTGCACCTGGCAGGCGTACGCCGACGCCGCACCGATCTCGGCCTTGAACACCACCGCGCCGTCCTCGATCCGGGCGAACGCGCGGCCGGCCGCGATGAGCTCGGCCACCCTCGCGCGGTACATCGCGCCGCCGTCACCGGCCAGCGGCGAGACACCGATCTCCTCGGTGAACATGGCGACGCACGCCGGCAGCACGACGTCGAGCTCATCGGGCCGCACCCGACGCACGGCCGGGTCGGCGGGCACCAGCGGCGGGCCGTCGATCGCCATGAGCGGCTGGCCGGCCCGCACGTCCCGCGCCGGGCCCCAGTGCGGCCGCAGCAGCTCCCACAGCAGGTCGACCGACTCGGACGGCCCCACGATCGACGAGCAGCGCCGGCCGGTGCGTCGCGCACGGTCGGCGAAGGCGCGGACCGCAGCGGGGCCGGCCTGCACGGGCACGAGGTTGGCGCCCGACCAGCACAGCGCCTCGAGGCGGCCACGCGGCCCGTAGCCCCACAGCTCGGCACCCGACCGCCACGCGTCGACGCCGGCCGGCTCCACCCGCGCGGCGACGAAGACATCGGTGACGGGGTCGCGGGTGAGCACCGCGCGCACGTCGTCGAGGTCGGCGGGTCCGAGAACCCGCGCCTCACCGGTCGTCCGCAGCACCGCCGGAGCGTAACCGCGCGTTGCCCACGCAGAAACGCCTCGGCGACGCCGGTCGCGGCGGCGCGGCTACGACGAGACGCCCACCGCGGGCTCGCCCGACGGGCCGTCGTACTCCTCGGCGAGCCGCAGGGCCTCCTCGATGAGGGTCTCCACGATCTGCGACTCGGGGACGGTCTTGATGACCTCGCCCTTGACGAAGATCTGCCCCTTGCCGTTGCCCGAGGCGACGCCGAGGTCGGCCTCGCGCGCCTCGCCCGGGCCGTTGACGACGCAACCCATGACGGCCACGCGCAGCGGCACCGTGATGCCCTCGAGCCCCGCGGTCACCTGGTCGGCGAGGGTGTAGACGTCGACCTGCGCCCGCCCGCACGACGGGCACGACACGATCTCGAGGCCGCGCTGGCGCAGGTTGAGCGACTCGAGGATCGCGAGGCCCACCTTGACCTCCTCGACGGGAGGCGCGGAGAGCGAGACGCGGATCGTGTCGCCGATGCCCTCGGCCAGCAGCGCGCCGAACGCCACGGCCGACTTGATGGTGCCCTGGAACGCCGGGCCGGCCTCGGTGACGCCGAGGTGCAGCGGGTAGTCGCACTGCTGCGCGAGCAGTCGGTAGGCCTGCACCATGACGACCGGGTCGTTGTGCTTGACCGAGATCTTGATGTCGCGGAAGCCGTGCTCCTCGAACAGCGAGCACTCCCAGAGCGCCGACTCGACGAGCGCCTCCGGCGTCGCCTTGCCGTGCTTGGCGAGCAGCCGCTTGTCGAGTGACCCGGCGTTGACGCCGATCCGGATCGGGATGCCGGCGTCGCCCGCCGCCCTGGCGATCTCGCCGACCTTGTCGTCGAACTTCTTGATGTTGCCGGGGTTGACGCGCACGCCCGCGCACCCGGCGTCGATGGCGGCGAAGACGTAGCGCGGCTGGAAGTGGATGTCGGCGATCACCGGGATCTGCGACTTGCGGGCCACGGCGGGCAGCGCCTCGACGTCGTCGGTGTCGGGCACGGCGACGCGGACGATCTGGCAGCCCGACGCCGTCAGCTCGGCGATCTGCTGGAGCGTGGCGTTGACGTCGGCGGTCTTCGTCGTCGTCATGGACTGCACGCTGATCGGGGCGTCGCCGCCGACGAGCACGCCACCGACGTTCAGCTGGCGGGTCCGCCGGCGCTCGGCCAGGTGGGCCGGCGGCAGGGCCGGCATGCCGAGTGCGACGGGGACGGTCACGTGCCCCAGCGTAGGCGCGCCCGCGCCCGCCCGCCGTTCGTGATCAGCGCGCAGCGCCGCGTGCGGCTACTGGTTCAGCCGGATCGGGTTGACGATGTCGGCGCCCATGATCCACAACGTCAGCCCGACGAAGGCCAGCACGACGACGTAGGTCAACGGCATGAGCCGGTTGAAGTCGACCCGCTGGAACTCGCCGCGGTAGCCGCGCAGCCGGCGCAGCTTGTCGCGCGCGTTCTCGTAGCCGAGCACGGCCAGGTGGCCGCCGTCGAGCGGCAGGAGCGGCAGCAGGTTGAAGATGCCGATGAACAGGTTCAGGCCGGCGATGAGCAGCAGGAAGTCGGCCACCCGCAGGACGAACGGGATCTCCTCGAGGTCGATGACCTCACCGCTGATGCGCGCCGCGCCGACCAGGCCGACGAGACCCTCCCGGTCTCGCTCTGGCGAGTAGATGGTGGTGACCGTGCCGAGCTTCTCGGTGATCGCCCGGTAGGTGCCGGTGACCATCAGCTCGAGCCGGTCGGCGCTCTCGGCGACCGCCTCGCCCGGGCCGAGCCGCTCGAGGACGATGTCCTGGCCGACGCCGATCGCGCCGACCTCGACCGAGCGCTGCGGGTCGTCGAGGTCAGGACGCAGCACGGGCGCCGGCGTGATCTCGACGGTCGTGCGGCTGCCGTCGCGCTCGAGCTCGAACACCAGCGGCTCGCCCGGCCGCTCGCGCACGACCTCGACGACCTCGCGCCAGGTCTCGGTGCGCTGCCCGTCGACCGACAGCACGCGGTCGCCGTCCTGCAGCAGCCCCGCTGCCGGCGCCGGCACGGTGCGCTCGCTCGCGCCCTCGGCGACGGTGACGCTGGCCGGCATGGTCTCGATCGGCGCGGTGACGACCGGGGCGTCGTCGTCCACCGACGGGAACGCGAAGGTGGTGCCGAGCACCAGGCCCACGGCGATGAGGAAGTGCACGACGGAGCCGGCCGCGAGCACGACGGCCTTGCGCCGGGCCGGCTGGCGGTAGAACGCCCGCGGCTCGTCCTCGGGGTCGATCTCCTCGAGCGGCGTCATCCCGACGATCTTGACGAAGCCGCCGGCCGGGATGGCCTTGACGCCGTACTCGGTCTCGCCGCGGGTCCGGGACCACAGCGTCGGGCCGAAGCCGACGAAGAACTGGGTGGCCTTCATGCCGTAGCGCCGCGCGGTCACGAAGTGGCCCGCCTCGTGCAGCACCACCGACAGCAGCAGCGCGACGACGAACGCCACGACTCCGAGGAGCACCACGGCTCAGGACACCTGACCTTCCGGACGTACGCGCGAGACCAGCTCGCGGGCGCGGGTGCGCGCCGAGTCCTCCACCTCCAACACCTCGGCCAGGCTCGGCCGTTCCCTGAAGGGGTGGTCATCAAGAACCGCAGCGACCGTGTCGACGATCGCGAGGAACGGCAGCCGCCCGGCGAGGAAGGCCTCGACGCACACCTCGTTCGCCGCGTTGTAGGCGGCCGGCGCCGTCCCGCCGCGCTCGCCGGCGGCCCGGGCCAGGCCCACGGCCGGGAAGGCCTGCTCGTCGAGCGGCAGGAACTCCCAGGTCTGCGCGGCGCTCCAGTCGACGGCGGGCGCGACGCCGGGCAGACGGTCGGGCCAGGCCAGGCCCAGGGCGATGGGCAGCCGCATGTCGGGTGGGCTCGCCTGGCACAGCGTGGAGCCGTCGACGAACTCGACCATCGAGTGCACGACCGACTGCGGGTGGACGACCACGTCGATCGCGTCGTACGGGACGTCGAACAGCAGGTGGGCCTCGATGAGCTCCAAGCCCTTGTTCACCAGCGTCGCGCTGTTGACCGTGACGACCGGCCCCATGTCCCACGTCGGGTGGGCCAGCGCCTGCTCCGGCGTGACGTCGCCCAGCTCGTCGCGGCTGCGGCCGCGGAAGGGACCGCCCGAGGCCGTGAGCACCAGCCGCTTCACCTCGGCGGCGCGCCCGCCGCGCAGGCACTGCGCCAGCGCGCTGTGCTCGGAGTCGACCGGCACGAT
>JBKHYE010000109.1:0-10571 GCA_046565705.1 Actinomycetes bacterium | reverse complement strand
CGCCGGAGAAGGCATGCAGCTGGTCGAGCCACCCGAGCGGCGTCGCCCACAGAAGGGCGTCTCGGTCGTCGGCGCTGTGGCCGAGCATCCGCAGCGCGAACGCGACACCCACGAACGCCACGGCGGCGGCGGCGGCGCGACGACGAACGTCGAGCAGCTGCGCGGCCAACGCCCCGGCCGATCCACTCGTCACGCCGACTCCGGCCAGACCGGCGCCGAACAGCAGCGAGCCGCCGGCCGGCAACCCGGCAGCGATCAGAGTGGCCGCGACAGCGGCCCCGAAGGCGACCGCACCGGCACCCACTGCGGCGAGCTGCGCCAGGAGGAGGTCACGTCGACGCACCGGCCGGCTGAGGACGACGTCCGCGCGGCCGTCGTCCTCCTCGCCGCGGGCGAGCCGCGTGGCGGCCAGCACGGCCCACACCGACGCCACGAGGGCGAGGAACCACCCGGCGTCCCACACGACGAAGCCGCCGACGGTGTCGACAGCTCGCGGAGCGCCCTGCAGCACGCGCACGGCCGCGTTGTCGCCGAGCCGCGCCAGCTGCGCGCGCGAGGCGCCGTCGGTGTAGGTGTTCTCATAGGAGACGACCTCCACGAGCGCGTACCCCGACGCCGTCAGCACGAGCAGCACCGCGCCCCGCCGGACGAGCCGGAGCGGCAGGCGCAGCAGCGCCGCACTCATCCTCGTGCCGCTCCGCGGTAGTAGCGCAGGAAGACGTCCTCGAGGTCGCTGTCGCGGGTTCGCAGCGACGTGACGTCGTACCGGGCGAGCACCGAGAGCAGCGGCGCCGGGGAGCCGGCCACGGTGACGCGCACGCCGCCGTCGACCGGTGCGACGCCGACGACGCCCGGCACCGTGTCGAGCACAGGCACGTCGCCGGCCAGCCGGACGTCGTAGACGGTGGCCTGCGAACCGCGCAGCTCCTCCAGCGTCGCGAGCTCCACCAGTCGCCCGTCTCGCACGATGCCGACGCGGTCGCAGACGTCCTCGACCTCGTCGAGGATGTGCGAGGAGAGGGAGACCGTCTGGCCGCGCCCCGCCGCTTCGCGTACGACGTCCTGGAAGACCTCCATCTTGAGCGGGTCGAGTCCCGACGTCGGCTCGTCGAGCAGCAGCACGTCGGGCCGGGTCATGAACGCAGCGACCAGCGCGACCTTCTGACGGTTTCCCTTGCTGTACGCGCGGCAGCGGCGGTTGAGATCGAGCTCGAACCGCTCGACCAGCTTATCGCGGTAGGCGTCGTCGACGTGCCCCGAGAGGTTGCCGAGCAGGGCGAGCACCTCAGCCCCCGTCAGCTGCGGCCAGAGCGCGACGTCGCCGGGCACGTACGCCAGGTGCCGGTGCGCGCGTGCCGCGTCCTGCACCGGCACGCCCATGACGGACGCACGACCGGCCGTCGGCGCGATGAGCCCCAGCAGCAGCCGGATCGTCGTCGACTTGCCCGCGCCGTTCGGTCCCAGGAATCCGAACACCTCCCCCCGCTCGACGACGAGGTCGAGGTCGTCGAGCGCAACGACCGACCCGTAGTGCTTGGTGAGCCCCTCGGTCGTGATGGCAGGCGAGGTCACCACTCCTCCTCGACGCGGCGTCAGCGGGCGAGCTGTTCCAGCATGACGCCGTCGAGCGAGATCTCGTCAGCGACGACACCCAGGTCGATGCTGCGCCGCTCCGCCAGGCCGGCCTCGGCGATGAGCCGGCGCACGCGCACGTTGTCGGCGAAGAACTCCGCGTGCAGCGCGGTGGCGCCCCGCTCCACCGCCCGGCGCAGCACGGCGCGCATCAGGGCGCGCGAGAGCCCGACCCCGCGCCACGCGGGATCGACTGCGACGGCGACCTCGACGACGGGCCAGGTCCGCTCGCCCTCGTACCGCGCGATGCCCACGCCCGTGCCGTCATCGTCGAACGCCGCGACCGCGAATCGGCGGTCGTAGTCGACGGTGACGAGTCGACGCAGCTGCGCGTCCGTCGTCGGCGGGCCGCCGCCGAGAAACCGCCGGCGGATCGTCTCCGGGTCAGCGCGCTGCACGGCACGCCGCAGCTCCGCGACGTCGTCCGGCACGACCGGGCGCACATGCACCACGCGCCCGTCCTCGAGCACCTCGTCGCACACGTAGTCGTCCGGATAGCCGGGCGGGCGGGAGAGCGTCGGTGTCGTCACGCGTCGAGCCTCGCGCCGTTCACGTGGTCCCACCAGGGCCGAAGGTCATGCCGCGGCGACAAGCACGATCTGCGAAGTCACGCTCGGGCGCGCTCGACCGTCCCGGCTCGGTCGCGCTGGGAGCCGCACGACCCGGTCGGCGTCGTACACGCACTGCCCGTACGACGTCGTCACCCGGATCGTCGGCATCGGCTACACCATCTCTCAGCCGTGGCAACACTCCTACTCTAACGTTAGGTTGGAGTTGGCGACAGCCAGCCCGGCGAGAGGAAGCGGAGGGAGCGCCGCATGCGCGAGCGCCACATGCAGATCGGCGAGGTCGCCGAGCGCACGTCGCTGAGCCTGCGGACGATCCGCTACTACGAGGAGGTCGGTCTGGTGCGACCTTCGGCGCGCACGCAGGGTGGCTTCCGGCTCTACACCGACTCCGACGTCGAGCGCCTGGTGCTCGTCAAGCGGATGAAGCCGCTCGAGTTCAGCCTCGAGGAGATGCGCGACCTGCTCGAGGTGCTCGACGCGCTGTCCGCCCCGGACCTGAGCGGGTCCGCGCGCAAGGAACTGCTGGACCGGTTGTCGCTGTACCGCGAGATCGCCGACAGCCGGATCGAGCGGCTGCGGACCCAGCTCGACACCGCGGAGAGCTTCGCCGCCGACCTGCAGGCGCACGGGGCCCGGCACACCACGCGCAGCGGGCGGCGCCGATGACGGCCGGACGCGAGCCGGGCAGTCCAGCGGCTGACGGTCGCCGTCCGGCCCGAGGGGCGGCCGCCTCCCCCGTTCGTCGCGTCGCGCGAGAGCATCGCGACAGGCCGCACCCGCTCAGGAAGGCACCCGTGACCCGGCAGTCCGCTCGCCAGCCCCGCCCGACCGCACCCCCGCCGCCCACCGTGGCGTCGACCGGGGTGTTCCGCCCGCATGTGCGGGGGTTCGGCTTCGTCGACCTGGCCGAGCCGTTGGTCGGCGCCACCGGGCAGCCCCTCACCTCGTGCTTCGTCCCACCCCCGCTGACCGGGCCGCTGCTCGACGGCGACCACGTCGAAGTGACGCTCATGCTCGAGGAGGACGGCCGCTCGACCGCCACGCAGGTCACGGTGGTCGAGCGCCCGCGCACTGAGGTCTTCGGCGTCGTCGAGGAGGATCTGCGGCTGCGGCTCGACCCCTACCTGGGCTCGGGCCAGTGGTCGCTCGAGGGCCGGGTGGAGGACCTGCCCGTCGGTGCCGCCGTGCTCGCCGACATCACCGGCGACCGCACCGCCGACCCCTCCGACGAGTGGCCCGACCCGCTCGACGCCGAGACCCTGCTCGAGCGCGTCCGCGTTCGACACCTCATCGCGGCTGAGCACCCGGCGGAGGCACGGGCAGAGGCCGCGCGCTTGGCGGACGCGCCGGGCGGGCGGCGCCGCAGTGCGGCCGGCCGGCGCGACCTGCGCACGCTCCCGACGTTCACCATCGACGCCCCCCACTCGATGGACCTGGACGACGCCCTGTCGGTCTACCGCTCCGACCCCGACGGCGGAATCCGCGTGCTCGTGCACATCGCCGACGTCGCGACGCACGTGCGGCCCGGTACCGCCCTCGACGCCGAGGCGAGGCGCACCGGTACCAGCCTGTACCTGCCGGGCTGGGTGCGCCCGATGCTGCCGCGGGAGCTGAGCGAGAAGGCCCTCAGCCTCATCCCCGGTGCCGACCGGGATGCGCTCACGGTCGAGATGCGCATCGCTGCCGACGGCGCCGTCACCGCGGCGGACGTGTACGCCAGCCGCATCCGCTCCGATCTGCGGCTGTCCTACGAGACCGCGTCGGCGGTGCTCGCCGGCTCCGTGCCGGATGACGTGCCGTCCGAGATCGTCGACGCGCTGCGCTGGCTGCGCACGGCAGGCGCGCGGCTCGGGGTGCAGCGGCTGCGGCGCGGCGGGGTCGAGGCCCGCCGCGTCGAGCCGGAGCTCGCCGTCGAGGTGGTCGACGGCGTCGCCGAGCAGGTCGCGGCCACGCCGTCGAACCCGGCGAACCTGCTCATCGAGCGTCTGATGGTGGCGGCGAACGAGTCGGTCGCCGGCTGGCTCGCCGACCGGGGGCTGCCCGGCGTGTTCCGCGTGCACCCGGCGCCGGGTCCGGAGGCCGCGCCGGCGCTGGAGGCGTTCTGCACCGCCGCGGGGTTCCACCCCGGGTTCGGGCCGGAGCTGACCCCGCTCGACCTCGCGGCGCTGTCGGCGCAGCTCGACGCAGCTGCCGACGAGACCGCTGCAGCGGTGTGGGACGTGCTGCTCGGGTTCCTCGGCCGGGCGAGCTACGTGCCGAAGCCCGGCCGGCACTTCGGTCTGGCGTCCGACGGCTACGTGCACTTCACGAGCCCACTTCGCCGGTACGCCGACCTGACGGTGCACCGGGTGGTGCACGCGTTCCTGGCCGGCCACCGCGACCTGGCGGACTACCCCGACGGCGGCGACCTGAGCCCGGTGTGCGAGCACCTCAACACCGTGACCCGCACCGCCGCCGTCGCCGAGCGGCAGACGCGCAAGATGCTGTGGCTGGTCACGCTGTCCCGCCAGGTCGCCGCGGAGCCTTCGAGCACGTTCCGCGGCCGCGTCACCGGCGTCGGCGCGAAGGGCGTCTTCGTGACCCTCGACGGCTCGCACGTCACCGGGATGGTCGCGAGCCGCGAGCTGCCAGGGCGCGGCTGGAAGGAGTCCGACGACGGCCTCGCGCTCGTCGACGCGGCCGGGCACCGGCTGGGCTACGGCGACGCCGTGGTCGTCCAGGTGGTGCACGCCGACGTCGAGGCAGCCCAGCTGGAGCTCAGGCTGCACGGCACCGAGGCGGGCGGCGGCCGCAGCGAACGACCGCGCAAGCGCGCCGGCGCCGGCGGCGGCCGGGCACGCAGTCGGGCGACGCCCGACCGGACGAAGCCGGCCGACGAGCAGCACCCTGGTGGCTGACGCCGGTCCTGCGCCGTGGCAAGCGCCACAACCGCGACTTCCCCGAAGACCCTCACGTGACAGTAGGTTTGCCTTCGTAGCCGGACAGCACGGGCGCGGATCGTCGCAGCCCCTGGCCGGCGCTCTGCGTCTCGTCCTGCACGCCCCCGCGTAGCACGCCCTCCCGGCGCGCCCGGTTGCACCGCCCAGCTGCTCGACGACATCACCGACAGCGGCAGTGACAAGGACCGCGAGTGCCGTGGTCAGGGCGTCGCGAACGTCGCCACCGGCTTCCTCGGCGGGATGGCGGGGTGCGCCATGATCGGTCAGTCGATGATCAACGTGAAGTCGGGTGGCCGTACCCGCCTGTCGACCTTCTCCGCCGGGTTCTTCCTGCTGGTGCTCATCATGGCATTCGGCGACCTCGTCGCCGTCATCCCGATGGCCGCTCTCGTCGCGGTCATGTTCGTCGTCGCCGTCGCGACGTTCGACTGGACGTCGCTGCGCTGGCAGGGGCTGCGTCGCAGGCCGAAGAGCGAGACGGCTGTCATGGTGACCACCGTCGGCATCGTGGTCTGGACGCACAACCTGGCCTACGGCGTCGTCGCCGGCGTGCTGCTCGCCGCCATCTTCTTCGCCCGTCGGGTCGCGCACCTGGTCGACGTCACCAGCGTCGTCGACCCTGACGGCGTCGAGCGGATCTACGCGGTCACGGGTGAGCTGTTCTTCGCCTCGACCAACGAGCTCGTGCACTCCTTCGACTACGCCGACCCCACGCCGAACGTCGTGATCGACCTGACCGACGCGCACGTCTGGGACAGCTCCGCCGTCGCCACGCTGGACGCCGTCGTGGCGAAGTTCGCCGTGCGCGGCGTCACCGCCGAGGTCGTCGGCCTCAACGAGCACAGCGAGGCCCTGCACGTGCGGCTGACCGGGCAGCACGTCACCGCGCACTGACTGCGCACCGGAAGGAGGCTGACCGCCGGCGACTCGACACGGGGCCGGCCCGCGAGGAGAGTGCAACTCGCCGTACTCGCGCTCGCCACGCAGTACGAACGGAGGGGGCGGCCATGCCCGACAGCCCGGAGCACGTCACCGCTCCGGACGGCGTCCGCATCGCCGTGTGGCCGTGCGGCGGCAGTGGCCGGCCACTCGTCCTGGTCCACGGCACGAGCGCCGACCACACACGCTGGACGCCGGTGCTGCCTGCTCTGTCGGCGGTGTCGACCGTGTACGCGCTGGACCGGCGGGGCCGCGGCGGCAGCTCCGACCGCGACGGCTACTCGATCGCCGACGAGTTCCGTGACGTCGCCGCCGTGGTCGACGCCATCGCGGCGCGCACCGGCGGCCCGGTGGACCTGCTCGGGCACTCCTACGGCGCAGTCTGCGCACTCGAGGGCGCTCGTCTCACCTCGTCGGTGCGCCGGCTCGTGCTCTACGAGCCGCCGGTGGTCGCGCCACCGTCACCACCGGAGCTGCTCGATCGGCTCGACGCGCTCGTCGCGGCCGGAGACCGCGACGGCGCGGTGACCACCTTCTTCCGCGAAGTGGTCGGCGCGGACGACGCGCAGCTTCGAGCCGTGCGGGCCGCACCGTCGTGGCCGGCGCGGCTGGCTGCGGCCCACACCCTGTCGCGGGAGCAGCGCTTCGAGGACGGCTACTCCTTCGACGCTGAGCGGTTCCAGGACTGGACGGTGCCGACGCTGCTGGTCGTTGGTGACCGCAGTGCGCCCTTCCTCCAGGATTCGATGCAGTTGCTCGAAACGCACGTGCCGGCGACCCGGCTGGTCGTGCTGCCCGGCCAGGGCCACGTGGCCATGGACACCGGCACGGAGTTGTTCAACGCTGCCGTTATCGCCTTCATCACCGAGACCTGACGGCGTGCGCGCGGCCCGGCGGGATGGCCGACGCGAGCGTCACGCGACTGTCACGCCTGGCGTCCCTTCCCTTTCGGCTGCCGTGGGTACAACGCGTTGACCGTCCCTCTCGCGTGATGTCCACACCGGAGTGCCTCCGTGTCGACCGACCAGTCCCTGACGCGGCTGCTCAGCTCGCTCACGGACCAGCTCGGCGTCGGCGCAACGGGTGGCAGCGCCACCGACGTCGTCGTGCCGGCGCTGCGCGAGGCGTTCGCTGCTGCTGTGGTGACCGTGGCGGCTTTCGAGCCGCCATCGACACTGCGGCTGGTGGGAGTCGTCGGGCTGGAGCACCGGCCGCAGACCCGCGAGGAGTGGTCGGAGTTCGACGTCTCGGCGGCCGTGCCGATGGCTGAGGCAGCGCGCACCGGTCAGGCGGTGTGGGTCGAGAACATCGAGCACGAGCGGGCACGCTTTCGCGCGTGGTCAGCCGACACTCCGAGCCGATCGGCGTGTGCGCTCCCGATGCGCTCCGGCGGCGCCCTCGTGGGGGTTCTCGGGCTCTCGTGGAACGAGCCGCGGGTGTTCACCGCGGCCGAGCAGGACACCCTCACCACGCTGGCCGGCATCACCGCGACCGCGATCGTGGTCGACCGGCACAAGCAGGTGCGACGTCTGGGCGTCGTCGACAGCACCACGCTGGCCGACGACGTGCATCTGGCCTATCTCGTGCGAGACACGGCAACGGCGGTGCCGCGCACGCTCGGGCTGGCCGGTGCCGTCGGCGTCACCACCCTCAGCTGGTTGATCGAAGCGCCGGCCGATCCCGCCCTCGCCGTGGCGTGTGAGGGCGTGCTGGCACTCGCGCGACGCCGCGGCACGCCACCGGGCATGGCCGCCCGCAACGTGGCTGACGTCGTCGACGAGCTGCACGGGTCGGCCTCCGGCGTCATCGTGCAGGTCGGTCCGCAGGCGGACTGGCTCGCCGTCGCGGGCGTCAACGACGTGCTGATCCTCACCGCACCCATGACGACGACCGCGCCGGTTGCCGCGTTCAGCGCGGCCGCCACGGCTGCCGACGAGCACGTGATCGTCCCCGACGGGGACGGCGCCACCGTGCT
Organism: Actinomycetes bacterium; assembly: GCA_046565705.1. Classification (GTDB taxonomy): domain Bacteria; phylum Actinomycetota; class Actinomycetes; order Mycobacteriales; family SCTD01; genus DATLGD01. The sequence goes on along the minus strand of JBKHYE010000109.1, from coordinate 2,517 downwards.
CGCACTACTGGTCCCGCCCCGGCTGCACGTCGACGTCGCTGCGCGGCTGCTCGAGGTCGCGCAGACCGAGTTCGACCGACGACGGGGCGCCAGCGCCGAGGATCTGCTCGGGCGGGTCGCCGAGCGGCTCGGCGAGCACGGAATGGACAGCTCTCTGCTGGGCGCCATCGCGCTCGCCGTCGCTCCTCGACACGAGCAGCGGGTGCTGCGACGCCGGTTGCCGGCCAGGCTGGTCGCCGTTCCGCTTGCCCGCCGCTTCGCCGTCGCGGCGCTGGCCGACGCGCCGGACGAGGTGACCTTCGCCGCCGGCCTGGTCGTCAACGAGCTCGTCAGCAATGCCGTCCGCCACTCCGACCACAGCTTCGACATCGCGGTGGTCGTCACCGACGAGAGCGTGCACATCGAGGTCAGCGACGACGACGACCGGCTGCCGGAGGTGATGAGCGCCGATCAAGACCCCGACGAGTTGCTGGAGTCGGGCAGAGGCCTGACCCTGCTCGCAGGCGTCGCCGAAGACTGGGGCACCGAATCCAAGGCCACCGGCGGGAAGACGACCTGGGCGAAGGTCCGCCGACGCTGACAAGGCCACCACGCACGCAGCGGTCAGCCGGTGGCCTTCTCGACGGGCAGGCCCGCCGCGGCCCACTCCGGCAGACCGTCCACCAGTCGGGCCGCGGGCCGGCCCTGCTCGGTCAGCAGCCGCACAGCCGTGTCCGCGTACGCGCACAGCGGGCCGCGGCAGTACGCGACGACGTCGCGGTCGGCCGGGAGCTCGCGCAGCCGCTCCTCGAGCTCGTCGGGCGGGACGTTCACCGCACGCGGCAGATGCCCGGCGTCGTACTCGGCCGGGGGCCGGACGTCGAGCACCACGACGTCGCCTGTGCGCAGCCGGCGCATCAGCTCGTCCCGGTCGACGGTGACCAGCTGAGTGCGGTCGCCGAGGTAGGCGGTGGCCAGGGCGTCGACGGCGCTGACGTGCTCCGCCGCGACGTCGCGCATCGCCCGCCACAGGTCAGCGACGTGCCCGCTGGCCAGCGAGTAGTACACCCGGGTGCCCTCGCGCCGGGTCCGCACCAGGCCGGCGCGCAGCAGGAACTGCAGGTGCTGGCTGGTGTTCGCCACGCTCTGGCCGATCTCGCGCGCGAGGTCCTCGACGCGTCGCTCACCCTGCGCGAGGACATCGATCAGCTCGGCGCGGCGGCCGTTGCCCATCGCCTTGGCCACCGACGCGAGCGCGTCGTACAGCGCGTCCTTGGCGTGCCTGTCAGCGACCACGGTCCCCCTTCTCAAGCGAACACTTGACGACGATACGCGACGCGAGGCACTCTTATCAAGCGTTCGCTTGACGAAGGGGGACCGCCATGGGCATCGACGTCGTGCCCGTCGTCGACGACGGCCTGGGGAACGCGAGCTGGCTCGTCAACCTGGGTGACGGGCGCGCTCTGGCGGTCGACGCCAGTCGGGACCTGCGCGCGCTGCGCACCGCTGCGCACGCACGCGGGCTGTCCGTCGCGTTCGCCGCGGACACCCACCTGCACGCCGACTTCGTCACCGGCGCGCTCGACCTCGCACGCGAGGGTGCTCAGCTGCTCGCCTCCGCCGCCGGCCTTCGCGACTACGACCATCGCGGCCTGGCGGACGGCGACGAAGTCGACCTGGGCGGGCTGACACTGCGCACCCTGGTGACACCCGGGCACACCGACGAGCACGTCTGCTTCCTGCTGCTCGACGGCGACCTTCCCCTCGGCGTGTTCACCGGCGGATCGCTCATCGTCGGCGCGGCAGCCCGCACCGACCTCGTCCATCCCGACCGCACCGACGAGCTCGCCCGGGCGCAGTGGCGGTCGCTGCAGCGCCTCGCCGAGCTGCCCGAGCACGTCGCGGTGTGGCCGACGCACGGCGCTGGCTCGTTCTGCGCGGCCCCGCCGAACGCCGAGCGCAGCAGCACGATCGGGCAGGAGAAGGCCAGCAACGCGCTGCTGCGCGCCGAGGACGAGGACGCCTTCGTCACCCAGCTGCTCGGCGGGCTCGGCAGCTACCCGCGCTACTTCCGGCACCTGGCCGAGGTGAACCGGCGCGGGCCGGCGCCGCTGCCGGCGAGTGCCGACCTGCGTGCGCTGTCCCCCGCCGAGGTGGAGGTCGTGGCGCGCACCGGTGCGCTGGTCGTCGACGTCCGCCCGGTCGAGCAGTTCGCCGCGGCGCACCTGCCCGGGTCGATCTCGATCCCGTTGCGTCCGGTGTTCGCGACCTGGCTCGGCTGGACCGCCGACCCGACCACTCCGCTCGTCGTCGTCCGCGACGACGACCAGGACCCGGCCGAGGTCGTCTGGCAGGCACGCAAGATCGGCTACGACCGGCTGCTCGGCGAGCTCGCCGGTGGCCTGACCGCCTGGCAGCAGGGCGGACGGGCGACCACCAGCACAGCAGTCCTCGGCACGCAGGCGCTCGACGGCCGCCGGGTCGTGGACGTCCGGCAGCGCTCGGAGTTCGTCGCCGGGCGGGTCGCCGGTGCCAGCA
>JBKHYE010000108.1:0-10208 GCA_046565705.1 Actinomycetes bacterium | reverse complement strand
GACGTCATCGTGCGCGCCGAGGCCAGCGACGTCGACGAGCTCGGCCGCCTGGTCGTCGCCCGCATCCAGGGCGTCCAGGGGATCACCCGCACGCTGACGTGCCCCGTGGTGCACCTCTGAGCCGAGCGCTCGCCGCGGTCCTGCTCGTCGCCGGCGCGGCCGGCTGCTCCGGCTCCGATCCTGCCGCCGGTCCGGTCGAGGTCCCGCCGCCGCCGGCCGCCGGCTCGGAGGTCGACACGTCCTGCCGCGCGCTGCTCGACGCACTGCCCCACGACGTCGGCGACGGCGTCGCGCGCCGCCCGGTCGAGCCGGACACCGGCCGCACGGCGGCGTGGGGCGAGCCGCCGGTGGTGGTCGAGTGCGGTGTCGAGGCACCGGAGCGCGACGAGCCGCCGTTCGTCGTCAACGGCGTCGCGTTCACGACCCGCGACGTCGGGTCCGCAACCCGCTGGACCACCTACGGCCGCACCGTGCGCGCTGCCGTGACGATCCCCGACGACTACAGCGGCGGCGACGTCGTCGTCCGCCTCACCGACGCCCTCGACCGCGCCCTGCCGCAGGACCCGACCGCCCCGCCACTCGTCGACCTCCCGACCCCGGAGCCCTCGTGACCGCGCCCGAACCCGTCACCTCTGTCCGCTCGCTCGACACCGACTGGCTGCTCGACCTGCTCGCGAGCATGGCCAACGCCGGCGGCTTCTCCGTCGCGGTGACGCTGTGGACCCCGACCGGCATCGTGTCGGGCGAGCTCATCGGCTCGCCGGAGTGGATCCGGCTGCTGCGCGAGCAGATCCGCACCACCGGCGACGAGGAGGCGCAGCGCTTCGCGGCGGACCTCGAGAGCGTCGAGCAGCACATCGTGCAGAGCACCGCTGCCGCGCAGGACGCCGCCGAGCCGCTGTCGTTCGTGCACCTCAAGGACGCCGTCACCGTGATGCCCGACGGCGACCCCTTCCGGCACGGGCTGTGGCGCGGCCGGTTCGTCGACATCACCGGCTGGACGCTGGGGCGCCTCTAGCGCAACCCGGTGCCGCGCCGCAGCGCCGACTGCAGCAGCCGGTCGACGAGCGCGGGGTAGTCGAGCCCGCTGGCCGCCCACATGCGCGGGAACATCGACGTCGGCGTGAAGCCCGGCATCGTGTTGACCTCGTTGACCGTCAGCGCGCCGTCGTCGCCGACGAAGAAGTCGACCCGCGCCAGCCCCTCGCAGTCGAGCGCGGTGTACGCCGTGAGCGCCTGCGCGCGCAGTCGCTGCGCGACCTCGTCGGGCAGGTCGGCGGGGACGTCGAGCTCGGTGGCGGTGTCGAGGTACTTCGCGTCGAAGTCGTAGAACTCGTAGTCGCCGACGACGCGGATCTCGGCCGGCACGCTCGCCTCCGGCCCGTCCGGGCCGTCCAGCACGCCGCACTCGACCTCCCGGCCCACGACGGCCGCCTCGACGAGCACCTTCGGATCCGCCCGCAACGCGTCCTCGACGGCGACGTCGAGATCGGCCCAGTCGCTCACCTTGCTGATCCCGATCGACGAGCCGCCACGGGCGGGCTTCACGAACACCGGCAGGCCCAGCGCGCGCACCGACTCGCGGCACGACGCCTGGTCCGCGGCCCACTCGCGCTGCCGGACGACGACGGCGTCGGCCACCGCGAGCCCGGCCGCGCGCAGCAGCGGCTTGGCGACGGCCTTGTCCATGGCGGCGGCGCTCGCCAGCACGCCGGAGCCGACGTACGGCACACCGGCGAGCTCGAGCAGCCCCTGGATCGTGCCGTCCTCGCCGTACGGCCCGTGCAGCACGGGGAAGACGACGTCGACCCGCTCGAGCACGCCGGCCGCGGTGTCGGTGGAAGCGTCCAGCGGCACGATGCCCACGGTCGGGTCGCCAGGAAGCGCGACGGCCGGCCCGTCCTTCACCGACGGCAGCTCGCGGCCGCTGATGGCCAGCCGGGCGGGGTCGTCGGGCGCGAGGACCCACCGTCCCTCGGGCGTGATCCCGACGGCGACGACGTCGTAGCGGTCGCGGTCGAGCGCGGCGAGCACGCTGCCCGCGGACACGCACGAGATCGCGTGCTCGGTGCTCCGGCCGCCGAACACGACCGCGACGCGGGTGCGCGCTCCGGCGCCGGGGCGGTCCACACGCCGACCTTAGCCCCGGCAGGCGGCCGCACCTGGGAGGGTGGCGCCGTGACCGCCCTCGCGAACGTCCGTCACGAGCTGCCCGGCGCGCGCGGGTACCTCGACACGGCGACCTGCGGCCTGCCGCTGCCGGGCACGCTGCGCGCGCTCGGCGAGCACGTCCGGACGTGGCAGGACGGCGCCGGCTCGCTCGACGTCTTCCACGCGCCGGTCGAGCGCTCACGGGCGATGTTCGCGCGGCTGGTGGGCGTGCCGGTCGAGCAGGTGGCGATCGGGTCGCAGGTCTCCGTGACGGTCGGCGTCGTCGCCGGCGCGCTGCCGGCGGGCTCGCGCGTGGTGCTCGCCGAGGGCGACTTCACCAGCCTGCTGTGGCCGTTCCTGCAGCGCACCGACCTGCGCTGCACGTGCGTGCCGCTGCCCGACGTGCCCGACGCCGTCGCGGCCGGCTGCGACTGGGTCGCCGTGTCCACCGTGCAGTCGGGCAGCGGCGAGCTCGTCGATCTCGACGCGCTGCGCCGCGCTGCCGACGACGCGGGCGCGCGCGTGCTGCTCGACGCGACGCAGTCGGCGGGCTGGCTGCCGCTCGACGCCTCGCGCTGGGACGTCGTCGTGACCGCCGCGTACAAGTGGATGCTGTCGCCGCGCGGCACGTCCTTCACGACCGTGCGACCGGACGTGCTGCCGGGCCTGACGCCCACGGCCCCGGGGTGGTACGCGGGCGACGACGTGCCGACGGCGTACTACGGCGCCCCGCTGCGCCTGGCGCACGACGCCCGACGGCTCGACGTGTCACCGGTGTGGCCGTCGTGGGCGGGCACGGCACCCGCGCTGGAGGCGCTGCTGGCCATCGGCGTCGACACGGTGCACCGGCACGACGTCCGGCTGGCGAACGCGTTCCGCGAGCGCCTCGACCTGCCGCCGGGCACGAGCGCGATCGTCTCGCTCGACGCCGACGTCGACGCTCTGCGCGCCGCCGGGGTGCGGTGCTCCGGGCGCGCCGGTCGGGCCCGACTGGCGTTCCACCTCTACAACGACGACGGCGACGTCGACCTCGCCGCGTGCGCCCTCGGGCGCTGACGCTCAGAGCCGGTCGAGCGCCTGGCCGAGGTCGGCGAGCAGGTCGTCGGCATCCTCCAGCCCGATGCTGATGCGCACGGCGCCCGGGTCGATGCCCGCGGCCGCCAGCGCGTCGTCGTCGAGCTGCCGGTGCGTCGTCGACGCGACGTGGCTGACCATGCTGTGCGTGCCGCCGAGTGACGTCGCGACCGCGACGAGCCGCAGCGCGTCGCACAGCGCCATACCCGCAGCGCGGCCGCCGCGCGGCGCGACCGTGACGACGGCGCCGTAGCGGTCGGCGTCGAACAGCGCCCGGGCGCGCGCGTGGCTCGCGTGGCCGGGCAGCCCGGGGTGGTCGACGTGCACGACGGCGGGGTGGTCGAGGAGCGCCTGCGCGACGGCGAGCGCCGTGCGGCACTGCCGCTCGACCCGCACCTGCAGGGTGGCGAGCCCGCGGTGCAGGAGGAACGCCTCGTCGGGCGAGAGCTGACCGCCCAGGTCGATGCGGGCCCGCCGCACCGGCGCGAGCAGCTCCGGCCGCCCGACCGCGACGCCGCCGGTCGCGTCGCTGTGGCCGCCGAGGTACTTGGTGGCCGAGTGCACCACGAGGTCCGCGCCGTGCTCCAGCGGCCGGCACACCGCCGGCGACGCGAACGTCGAGTCGACGACGAACGGGATGCCGGCCGACCTGGCGGCCCCCGCCAGTCCGGGCAGGTCGGCCACGGCCATGGTCGGGTTCGCCAGGGTCTCGGCGTAGACGACCGCGGTCTCCGGGCGCAGCGCGGCCCGGACCTGCTCGGCGTCGGTCGTGTCGACGAACGTCGTCGAGACCCCGAAGCGGGGCAGCACCGATGTGAGCAACCCGTACGTGCCGCCGTAGATGCGCTGCGGCGCGACGACGTGCGCGCCCGCCGACGTCATCGACATCAGGACGGTCGAGATCGCCGCCATGCCGGACGCGAACGGCTGCGCCACGACGTCGCCGTCGACACCGGCGCCCTCCAGCGCAGCGACGGCGGCCGCGAAGGCGTCAGCAGTCGGGTTGTCGATGCGCGAGTAGCAGTACCCGTCGAGGTCGCCGGCGAGCACGTCGGCGTACTGCTGCGCGGTCTCGAACGCGTACGTCGTGGCGCGGTGCACCGGCAGCGCGAGCGGCGTCTGCGCCAGCCGGGGCAGGCCGGGTGTGTGCACGGCACGGGTCGAGGGGCCGCGGTCGTCGGGCATGCCGGTAGAGGCTAGGCGGCTACTGCTTCTCGGCCTTGGTCTCCCGGCTCATCAGGCTGCGCAGCATGTCGACCGGGGTCATCTCCGCGGCGACGACCCGCACGACCGCCTCGGTGATGGGGACGTCGACGCCGTGCTTGCGCGCGAGGTCGAGGATCGCGCGGCAGCTCTTCACGCCCTCGGCGGTCTGCTGCTTCTGCGCCAGGATCTCCTCGACCGTCTGACCGCGGCCGAGCTTCTCGCCGAACGTGCGGTTGCGCGACAGCGGCGACGTGCAGGTGGCGACGAGGTCGCCGAGCCCGGCCAGGCCGGAGAAGGTCATGGGGTCGGCGCCGAGCGCGGCGCCGAGTCGGGCGGTCTCCGCGAGCCCGCGGGTGATGAGCGAGGCCTTGGTGTTGTCGCCGAGACCCATGCCCTCGGCCATGCCGGCCGCCAGCGCGATGACGTTCTTGACCGCCCCGCCGAGCTCGCAGCCCACGACGTCGGTCTCGGTGTAGGGGCGGAAGTAGCGGGTCGTGCTGGCGGCCTGCAGCCGCGCCGCGGCCTCCGCGTCGGTGCAGGCGACGACGGTCGCCGCCGGCTGACCGGCCGCGATCTCCTTGGCCAGGTTCGGCCCCGACACGACGGCGACCCGCTCGGCAGGAACGCCGGCCACCTCGGCGACGACCTCGCTCATCCGCTTGCTCGTGCCGAGCTCGATGCCCTTCATGAGGCTGACCAGCACGGCGCCGGACGGCAGGTCGGCGGCCCAGCCGGCGAGGTTGTCGCGCAGGCTCTGCGACGGCACGGCGAGCACGACGAAGTCGACGTCGTCGAGCGCCTCAGCCGGGTCGCACGACGCCGTCAGGTTCGGCGGCAGCACGACGCCGGGCAGGTACTCGGGGTTCTCGTGCGTCTCGCGGACCGCCTTGGCGACCTCGTCGCGGCGCGCCCACATCGTCACGTCGGTCCCGGCGTCGGCCAGCACCTTGGCGAACGCGGTGCCCCACGAGCCGGTGCCCATCACGGCAGCGCGCGTCACGCGGACCTCCTGTCCTGCGTGGTCCGCACGCCCTTCGGGTCGTGCACGAAGAAGGTCTCGGGCGCGCGCTCGCCGCGCAGGTCCTCGAGCATCGAGCGCAGCGCCTTCATGACCTCGGTGGTCGCATCGCGCAGCACGTCGGCCGACAGCTCGCGTCCCCGGTACGCCGACAGGTCGACCGGCGGGCCGGCGACGACCTGCACGCGCTTGGGAGGGAGCGGCCGGAACCCGCCGTCGCGGTAGGAGTCGAGGATGCGCTCAGGCCCCCACTGCGCCACGGGCACGACCGGGGCGCCGGAGAGCAGCGCGAGCCGGGCGACACCCGTCTTGGCCGCCATGGGCCACTTGTCCGGGTCGCGGCTGACCGTGCCCTCGGGGTAGATGACGACGCACTCCCCCCGGTCGAGCGCCTGGACGGCGTCGCGCAGCGCGAGCGAGGCGTCCGCGGTACGGCGGTAGACCGGGATCTGCTTGGCGCCCCGCATGACGCGGCCGACCAGCCCATTGCCCTTGAACAGCGTGTCCTTGGCCATGAACCGCGGCACTCGGTGCAGACCGAAGATGACGTAGTCCGCCAGCGTGAGCGGGTCGGCGTGCGAGATGTGGTTCGCGGCGAGGATGACGCCGCCGGTCGCGGGCACGTTCTCCTGGCCGCGCCAGTCGCGGCGGGTGAGCAGCAGCAGCAGCGGCTTGATGACGAGAACGGCGAACCGCATCCACGGCCCCATCGGCAGCCTGCGCATGTCGCCCTCCCCTCACTGCTCGCCGAGTGTCTCGCGGCGCCCACCGCCGCGTCGAGGGTCGCGGTCGTCGGGCGCCGGCCGGGTCCCGGGCCGGCGGTCCAGCAGGGAGAATGGCACGCGTGATCACCGGCGCGGGCGACGAGGTGGCGCCGTGGCGCGTCGTCGTGCCGGTCAAGCGGCTCGAGGTGGCGAAGTCGCGGCTGGCGCCGCTGGGCGACGCCGCGCGGCGGGCGCTGGCGCTCGCGTTCGCCGAGGACGTCGTCGCGGCTGCCGGCGCGTGCGCCGTCGTCGAGCGCGTCCTCGTCGTGACGGATGACCCGGACGTGGCCGATGCCGTGCGGCGCCTGGGCGCCGCCGTCGTGGCTGACGAGCCGGACCGCGGCATCGACGCCGCGCTGTCGCACGGCGCCGCCCTGCTCGGCGACCCGGCCGCCTGCGTCGCGGCGGTGTCAGCGGACCTGCCGGCGCTGCGAGCCGACGACCTGGCGGCGGTGCTGCACAGCGCGCACGGCACGGCGGTGGTCCCCGACGCCGCCGGGACAGGGACGACCGTGCTCGCGTCGACGGCGGGCGTGCCGCTGCGGCCGCGGTACGGGACGCGGTCGCTGGCGCGGCACGTCGCCGACGGCGCGCAGGTGCTGGCGGCGGCCGACGGCGTCCGTCGCGACGTCGACACCATGGCCGACCTGCGCGACGCGCTCGCCCTCGGCGTCGGGCCGCGCACCGCGGCGGTGGCCGCGGACCTCGGAGTGGCCGCGGTGGCGTGCCGTTCACCTGCTCCGGGCACCATGGCGCCGTGACGACGACCCCTGCGCGCGCCGCGGCACCGCGCGACGACGTGCTGACGGAGCACGGCGCCGCACCGCGCGAGCGCACCGACGAGGACCTGGGCGACTTCCGGTTCCTCAACCGCGAGGTGTCGTGGCTCGACTTCAACGCCCGCGTGCTCGCCCTGGCCCAGGACCGGTCGTCGCCGCTGCTGGAGCGCGCGAAGTTCCTCGCCATCTTCGCGAGCAACCTCGACGAGTTCTACATGGTCCGCGTCGCGGGTCTGAAGCGCCGGCAGAGCATGGGGCTGGCGGTGCGCAGCGCCGACGGGCTCGGGGCCCGCGAGCAGCTGCAGCTCATCGCCACCCGCGCCGGCGAGCTGGCGCAGGAGCACGCCCGGGTCTTCTCCGACGACGTCCGCCCGGCGCTCGAGGCCGAGGGACTGCGCATCGTGCTGTGGCGCGATCTGCCGACCGGGCAGCAGGAGCGGCTGCACGAGTACTTCCGCGACCAGGTCTTCCCGGTGCTCACGCCGCTCGCGGTCGACCCGGCGCACCCGTTCCCGTACATCAGCGGGCTGTCGCTCAACCTGGCCGTGCTGGTGCGCGACCCCGCCACGGGCGCCGAGCACTTCGCGCGCATCAAGGTGCCGAACAACGTGGCGCGGTTCGTGCCCGTCCGGCTCGAGCACGGCACCGGCTACCTGCCGCTCGAGGAGCTCATCGGCACGCACCTGCAGCAGCTGTTCCCGGGGCTGGAGGTCAAGGAGCACCACGCCTTCCGCGTCACGCGCAACGCCGACGTCGAGGTCGAGGAGGACCGCGACGAGGACCTGCTGCAGGCGCTCGAGCGGGAGCTGGCCCGCCGCCGGTTCGGGCCCGCGGTGCGGCTCGAGGTGGCGCCCGACATCGCCGAGCACGTGCTCGAGCTGCTGGTTCGCGAGCTCGAGATCTCGCTCGACGACGTCGTGCGCGTCCCCGGCCTGCTCGACCTGTCGTCCCTGTGGCAGGTGTACGACGCCGACCGCCCCGACCTCAAGGACGACCCGTACGTCCCGGCGACCCACCCGAGGCTGGCCGAGGGCGAGAAGGCAGCCGACGTCTTCACGGCGCTGCGCGACGGCGACGTGCTGGTGCACCACCCGTACCAGTCGTTCGCGACGAGCGTGCAGCGCTTCATCGAGCAGGCGGCGGCCGACCCGCACGTGCTGGCCATCAAGCAGACGCTGTACCGCACGTCCGGCGACTCGCCGATCGTCAACGCCCTCATCGAGGCCGCGCGCGCCGGCAAGCAGGTCGTCGTCCTCGTCGAGATCACGGCGCGCTTCGACGAGCAGGCGAACATCAGCTGGGCGCGCGCGCTCGAGCGCGCCGGGTGCCACGTCGTCTACGGCATCGTCGGTCTCAAGACGCACTGCAAGACGTGCCTGGTCGTCCGTCAGGAGAAGGGCTCGCTGCGCCGGTACGCGCACATCGGCACCGGCAACTACAACCCCAAGACAGCCCGCGTCTACGAGGATCTCGGCCTGCTCACCGCCGACCCCGACGTGGGCGCCGACCTCACCGACCTGTTCAACACCCTCACCGGCTACAGCCGGCAGACGTCGTACCGGCGGCTGCTCGTGGCGCCGCACGGGCTGCGCGGCGGGCTCGTCGAGCGGATCGAGGCGGAGGCGGAGCACGCGCGCGCCGGTCGCCCGGCGCGGGTGCGCATCAAGGCGAACAGCATCGTCGACGAGCAGGTCATCGACGCGCTCTACCGGGCCAGCCGCGCGGGCGTGCCGGTCGACCTGCTGATCCGCGGGATCTGCGCCCTGCGACCGGGCGTCCCGGGGCTGTCCGAGACGATCGAGGTGCGCAGCGTCGTCGGGCGGTTCCTCGAGCACTCCCGCGTCATGGTGTTCGGCGAGGGCGAGCGCCGAGAGCACTGGCTGGGCAGCGCCGACCTCATGCACCGCAACCTCGACCGCCGCGTCGAGACGCTGGTGCGCGTCGTCGACCCGGGGGCCCGCGCCGAGCTCGACGCGGTTCTCGAAGCGGCTTTCTCGCCGGAGGTCCGGCACTGGCGGCTCGGCCCTGACGGCTGCTGGGAGCAGCTCCCCGAGCCGGGACAGCCCTGCCGCGACCTGCACACCCACCTGTTGCGGCGCACCGCCGAGCGCGGCGCCGGTGGCTGACGGGCCGATCCGCGCGGCGGGCGCGGTGCTGTGGCGCCCGGGCCGCGACGGCGTCGAGGTGGCGGTCGTGCACCGGCCGAAGTACGACGACTGGTCGCTGCCGAAGGGCAAGCTGGAGCGCGACGAGCTCGAGGTCGTGGCCGCGGTGCGCGAGGTGGAGGAGGAGACCGGCTGCACCGGCACGGTCGGCCGGTCGCTGGGGACGACGAGCTACGACGTCGTGCAGGCCGGCGTCCGGCGCCCGAAGACGGTGCAGTGGTGGTCGATGCGCGCCACCGGCGGCAGCTTCGTGCCCACGTCCGAGATCGACCAGCTGAGGTGGGTGCCTGCGACCGACGTCGGCTCGGTGCTGACGCGCGAGCAGGAGCGCGAGCCGTTGGAGCGGCTGCTGGCCGGACCGGTCGAGACGCGGACGCTGCTGCTCGTGCGGCACGCGACCGCCGGCGACAAGACGCAGTGGATCGGGGACGACGCCGAGCGCCCCCTCGACGACCACGGCACAGCGCAGGCCGAGGCCGTCGTCGGCGTGCTCTGCCTCTACGGCCCGGAGCGGCTGCTGTCGGCCCCGCTGCGGCGGTGCACCGACACCCTGGCGCCGCTCGCCCGTTCGACCGGCCTGCCGGTCGAGCCCGCCGACCAGCTCACCGCGGCTGCCTGGCGCGCCGACCCCGATGGCGTGACGGCGTGGGTCCGGGAGGCGGTGGCGGATCGGCGGGTCACCGTGGCGTGCACGCAGGGCGAGGTCGCGCCCGACCTGGTCGAGCGGCTGGCCGGCGACCTGGCGCCCGACGACGTGGAAGCGGCGAAGGGGAGCGTGTGGGTGCTGTCGTTCGACGAGGACGGTCGCCCGGTCGACGCCCACCACGTACCCGCCGCGCTGCGGCCGAGGGCGGCGAAGGACGCAGCCGGTCGGGGCTCGCGAACTGCCTGACCGACGGGGCCGCTGAACGCGCGAGGGCCCCCGGCGCTCGCCGGGGGCCCTCTCTGCGCTCGTGCTACTTCCTGGCCGGCGCCTTCTTCGCCCCGGTCTTCTTGGCGGTGGTCTTCTTCGCCGCCGACGTGCCCGACGTCTTCTTCGCCGTGGTCTTGG
>JBKHYE010000107.1:0-26405 GCA_046565705.1 Actinomycetes bacterium | reverse complement strand
CGCCGTTCACCTCCCGCCGGTTCCTGCCGGAGAAGCTGTCGCGGCTGCGCCAGCTCGACGGGTCCATCGCGCTGCGCGCCCGCGGCCAGGGCACCGAGTTCGACGCGCTGCGCGAGTACGTGCCGGGCGACGACGTGCGCTCCATCGACTGGCGCGCCACCGCCCGCAGCACGGGGGTCGTCGTGCGCACCTGGCGCCCCGAGCGCGACCGGTCGGTGCTGCTCGTCGTCGACACGTCGCGCACGTCCGCCGGTCGCGTCGGCGACGTGCCCCGGCTCGACGCCGCGCTCGACGCCGCGCTGCTGCTGACCGCGCTCGCCGGCCGCGCCGGCGACCGCACCGACTTCCTCGCCTTCGACCGCACGGTGCGCGCCGCCGTCGAGCAGGCCGGGCACGAGGACGTGCTGCCGCGCGTCGTCGACGCCATGGCGGTGCTCGAGCCGGCGCTCGTCGAGGCCGACGGCCGACGGCTGGTCGGCGAGGTGCTGCGCCGCACCCGGCACCGGTCGCTCGTCGTGCTGTTCACCTCGCTCGACCCCGCGCCGCTGCAGGAGGGTCTGCTGCCGGTGCTCGCGTCGCTGACCGCGCGGCACGTCGTCGTGCTGGCGTCGGTGTCCGACCCGCGCGTGGAGCAGCTCGCCGCCGGCGGCGGTTCGGTCGAGGCGGTGTACGACGCCGCGGCCGCCGAGCGCGTGCGCGGCGAGCGCGGCCGGATGGCGGCGCTGCTGCGGCGGCGCGGCGTCGAGGTGGTCGAGGCACCGCCGGAGACGTTCGCGCCCACTGTCTGCGACGCCTACCTGTCCCTCAAGGCCGCCGGCCGGCTGTAGCCGCACGTACGGTCGCGGGATGCCCGAGGTGCTGCCGTCCACCGCCGCGCGCCTGCTCGCGCGCACCGCCGCCGCGCAGCGCGACGGGCGGCTGCCGTCCCTCGTCGCCGGCGTCGTCCGCGACGGCGGGCTGGTGTGGTCGGCCGGTCGCGGCGCCGTCGACGAGCCGCACGACGACGTGCAGTACCGGCTCGGCTCCATCAGCAAGACCGTCACCGCGGTCGCCGTCATGCGGCTGCGCGAGGAGGGCCGGCTGCGGCTCGACGACCCGCTCGAGCAGCACGTGCCGGGCACCCCGTTCGGCTCGCGCACCGTCGCGCAGCTGCTCGCGCACGTCGCCGGCCTGCGCGCCGAGAGCCCGACCGAGTGGTGGGAGCGCACGCCCGGCGTGCCGTTCGACGAGCTGGTCCAGCGCGCGTCGCCGGACGACGTCGTCGGCGACGCCGGCCGCGGCTTCCACTACTCCAACCTCGGCTACGGGATGCTCGGCGAGCTGGTCGCGCGGCTGCGCGGCCGCCCGTGGGCCGACGTCGTGCGCGACGAGGTGCTGCTGCCGCTGGGCATGACGCGGACGACGCCGCGTCCGGAGGGTCGCGCCGCGCGCGGCTGGGCGGTGCACCCGTGGGCCGACGTCGTCCTGCCCGAGCCCGAGCACGACGCGGCCGCGATGGCGCCGGCCGGGCAGCTGTGGGCGACGCTCGCCGACCTCGGCCGGTTCGCCGCCTTCCTGCTCGACGGCACCGACGACGTGCTGCCGGCCGCGGTGATCGAGGAGATGGCGGAGCCGGCCGGTGTGCAGGTCACCGCACCGGCGTGGGCGAGCTACGGCCTGGGGCTGCAGGTGCTTCCGCACGAGGGCGGCGTCGTCATCGGGCACGGCGGGTCGATGCCGGGGTTCCTCGCCGGCGTGCTGGTCGACCGCACCGCGCGAGTCGGCGGTGTCGCGCTGACGAACGCGACGGCCGGGCTCGACGGGATGCTCGTCGTCGACCTGCTGAAGACGCTGCACGAGCTCGAGCCGTCGCCGGGTCCGGTGTGGGAGCCGCTGGGCGACGTCGACCCGCAGCTGCTCGCGCTCGTCGGCACCTGGTACTGGGGCCCGTACGGCTACGGCGTGCGGCTCGCGGCGGACGGCCTGCTGCACCTCGCCGGGATCGGTGCACCCGGCCGCCCCTCGCGGTTCCGCCCGCGCGGCGACGGGACGTTCGTCGGGCTCGAGGGCTACCACGCCGGCGAGGTGCTGCGCGTCGTCCGCGACGACGCCGGTGAGCCGGTGGCGCTCGACCTCGGCAGCTTCGTGTTCAGCCGCCAGCCGTACGACCCCGCCGCGCCGCACCCGGGCGGCGTCGACCCGCAGGGCTGGCGGCCCGGGCCTCTCGACGCGTCGGGCCCGGCCTAGCCGGGTCGGCCGTCGCGGTCGACGTCCGGGTCGACGTGGTCGGCGCGCGACGACAGGTCGGCGGCCTCGGCGCGCCGGCGCTCGGCCTCCTGCACCTGCCGCTCAGCAGCGAGCTGCTCCTGCTGCGCGGCGGCGGAACGGGCTCGCGCCTCGGCCTCGGTGCGCTCGGCCTCGAGCTCGGTCTCCTGCGCGCGGAGCCGGTGGTCGTGCGCCTCGGCGCGCTTGTGCTCGACGTTGGCCTCCGAGCGCTTGCGCATGACGAGCACCGCGACGACGGCGAAGACCGCCAGGACGACGAGGACGATCAGCAGGGTCTTCACGGGGCGCAGCGTCCCCCCGCGGAGCCGTCGCCACACCCGTCGGCGCGGGGAAGCGCTCCGGCTCAGGCCGACGCGGGCCGGAGGTCACCGCGCAGGTCGTTCTACAGGTCGCCGGTGACACCGGCCCGGTGCGCCCGCCGGCCGGGGCCGAACACCCACGCGAGGAACAGCACCTCGACCACCACGCCGATGCCGACGCGGGCCCAGGTGGGCAGCCCGCTGGGTGTCACGAAGCCCTCGACGAGACCCGACACGAACAGCACGAGCGCCAGGCCGAGCGCGCCGAGCACGAGCGCGCGGCCCTCCTCGGAGAGCGCCTGCGAGCGCGTCCGCGGCCCCGGGTCGACGACGGTCCAGCCCAGCTTCAGGCCGAGCCCGCAGGCGACGAACACGGCCGTCAGCTCGAGCAGGCCGTGCGGCAGGATCAGCCCGAAGAACAGTCCGGTGCGGTCGTTGGCCGCCATCAGGCCGCCGGCGACCCCCACGTTGACGGCGTTGAGGTACAGCACGAACAGCACCGGGATGCCGAGCAGGACGCCGAACAGGATCGCCTGCGCCGCGACGTAGGCGTTGTTCGTGAACACGCGCGCCGCGAAGTCCTGCGCCGGGTCGGAGCTGTAGTAGTTCTCGAAGTCCTCCTCGACGAGCTGCTTCACCACCTCCGGCGGCGCCACGGCCAGCTGCGCCTCCGGACTGCTGGCGATGTAGGTGCCCCACCCGAGCGCGACGACGAGGAAGAAGATGGCGGCACCGGCCCACCACCAACGGGTGCGGTAGCAGATCGCCGGGAAGCCCTCGCGCAGGAACCCGCCGACGTCGCGCCACACCGCGGCGCGGCCGCCGGTCACCGCAGAGCGCGCCCGCGCGACCAGCGACGACAGTCGCGCGACCAGCGCCGGGTCGGGGCTCGCGCTCTGCACGACCGACAGCGACGTCGCCGCGCGCTGGTACAGGTCGACCAGCTCGTCGACCTCCGCACCCGACAGGCGGCGAGGTCGCGACGCCTTCCTCAGCAGCTCCTCGAGCCGGTCCCAGTCGCGGCGGTGCGCTGCGACGTACGCGTCGAGGTCCACGCGTGCACACTAGGCCGCAGGGGATCGCGCGGACGGCGCGTCGTCGGGCACTGCAGCGCCGAGGAGAGGGACGACCGTTGCCACAGCCGCACGGCAGCTCGCTGGTTGTCGGCGAGGCGGTGGCGCTCGAGCTGCGACCCGCCGCGCTGCCCTCGCGCATCGTCGCCGGCTCCCTCGACGCGCTGATCCAGCTGGTGCTCCTGTTCGTGCTGGCGATGGTCACCGGGGCCGTCGCCGTCGAGGCGAGCGAGGCCGCGGCCGCCGCGCTCGGGATCCTCACGCTGGTGCTGGTGCTCATCGTCTACCCGGTGGCCTTCGAGACGCTGCTGCGCGGTCGCACCCCGGGGAAGATGGCCATGGGACTGCGGGTCGTGCGCGACGACGGCGGCCCCATCGGGTTCCGGCACGCGTTCGTCCGCGGCCTCGCCGGCGCGTTCCTCGAGCGGCCCGGCATCACCTTCTTCGTGGCGGCCGTCGTGACGTCGCTGCTCAACTCGCGCAACAAGCGGATCGGCGACCTGCTGGCAGGGACGATCGTGCTGCAGGAGCGCGTCGCGGCGGGCAGCGGGCGGGTCGCGATGATGCCGCCGCAGCTGGCCGGGTGGGCGGCGGGTCTCGACCTGTCGGGGCTGTCCGACGAGCTGGCGCTGTCAGTGCGCCAGTTCGTCAGCCGCGCCGACCAGCTGACGCCCGACGCGCGGCAGGAGCTGGGTGGCCGGCTGCTCGCGGCCGTGACCGCGGCGGTGCAGCCACCGCCGCCGCCCGGGACGCCGGGCTGGGCGGTGCTGTCTGCGGTGCTGGCCGAGCGGCGTCGTCGGGAGGAGCTGAGGCTCGGGCAGCAGCGCAGCGACCAGGGGCAGTACGCGGCGGCCGGCGGGTACGCGGCGCCAGGCCCGTACGGAGCGCCAGGCCCGTACGGAGCGCCAGGCCCGTACGGCGGAGCCGGTTCGCCGAGCCCACCGTCTGGCTACGGCGCTCCCGCGCCAGGGACCTCCGCGAACCCGGGCGGGGGCTTCCGACCGGCGCCGCGGCCTGCTGCGCCACCGGCGTCCCGACCTGAACCGCAGACGCCGCCGGAGCCGGGGCCGGGCGGGTTCGTCGCGCCTTCCTGACCTGACGGGTCAGGTGTCGTCGGGCGGCGGCTCGTCGGGTGGCGGCGCTGGCTCCTGCCAGGCGTAGGGGTCGTGCCGGTCGAGTTCCCAGAGGCTGCGACCGGTGCGGAGGAGATCGCCGACGCGGTCGACACCAGCACCGGGGTCGTGGTCGGGGGTGGCGCGAAGCCAGGTGGGTTCGCCCAGCGAGCGCTCCCACTCCAGCCACAGCGGTGACCGCGGGTCGCAGAGCCGGTCGAGGTCGTCACGGACGGCGTCGGGCAGAACGAGCCAGGCCTCGCGGTCCGGGTCGGCGGGTGCGGGCGGTCGCGGGGTGGGGACGGCGGGGTGTCGCGGCGGGGTGCGGTAGCGGCGGCCGGTGGGGCTGGTCCACAGCACGCTGCCGTCGGGCTCGCGGGTCTTTGTCCACCCGGTCTGCTTGACGCGGTGGTGGTAGCGGCACATCGCGCCGAGATTGCAGGCGCAGGTCGGCCCGTCGGGCCAGTGCAGGTCGTGGTCGAGGTCGCAGACCTGCGCGCGGGCGCCGCAGCCGGGCCACTCGCAGCGCACAGACCGGGTCTGGACGAGCGCGCGCAAGCGTGGCCGGATGCTGTAGGGGCCGCTGCGGCCGGCGGGGTGCGCACCGCGGGGGCGGTCGACGTGGTGCTGCGAGCAGCCTCCGGCGGCCCGGTGTCCGGTGGCAGGCCGAGAGCAGCGCGCGCGAGCACGTGCTCGTCGCTGACGACGAGCGGCCCCGGTCCGACGCCAGCAGGGTCAGCGCCTTCGACCGGGGCAGCAGCGTCGTCGGCAGGGGCGTCGGCAGGGGCGTCGTCAGGCGGGTCGTGGTCGGCAGCGCGACCGTCGACGGGCGGGTCGTCGTCGGCAGGGCGACCGCCGGGCGGGTCGTCGGGCGGGTCGTCGGGCGGGTCGTCGTCGGCAGGGCGACCGCCGGGCGGGTCGTGGTCGTCGGGATGGACGGGGAACACCTCGCGCGGTGGGCCGGCGGCCAGCCGGAGCAGCGCGGCCTGCAGCGCGGCGGGGTCGTGCCGCTGCGCAGGGGTGAGGGTGGTGTCGCCGACCGCGACGGGGGTGCCCTGCTCGTCGACGAACACGGCGGTCAGCCGCGGCGCGTTGAGCAGCAGGTCGGTCAGCAGCTCGGGGTCGAGCACGCCGCCGCCGGTGCTGGCGGTGCCGAGCAGCTCGGCCGGCACCGTGCTGAGGCCGAGGGTGGTGGCGAGCGGGACGAGCACGCCGACGTCGAGGCCGCACGGCACCTGGGTGCCGAGCGGGCAGCCGCAGGTCGTGGGCCGGTGGGCCGGGTGCACCGGCGCCTCGGCGGGCAGCGGCAGGCTGGTGCGGCCGGTGAGCAGGTCCACCGCGGCGTCGCGGCGGCGCTGGCCGTCTGTGCGGGTGTCCCAGCTGCCGGCGGGCTGGGCGTGCTCGGCGATGCGGTTCAGCGCGGCCTGGGTGTTCGGGCCGCTGATCCCGTCGATGGTCATGCTGGTGGTGCCGTCGCCGTGCCGCGTCACGTTGACGTCGTCTTCCACGGCGTTGCGCCGGCGCTGCTCGGACAGCTCGGTCGGCAGCAGCTCGGCGATCAGCCGGCGCAGCAGCTCGCGCAGCCGGCCGGGCGGGTGGTTGATCCCGCGGTCGCGCTCGGCGGTCAGCCGGCGCTGCAGGTGCTGCCAGACCAGCTCCGCGTCGGCGCCGGCCAGCGGCTCGAGCTCGGTGGTGACCGCACGGACCTGCTCCTCAGTGAGCATCCCGGCGCGCAGCGCCGCCAGCCCGCCGGGAAGCCGGTCGAACAGGTGCGCCTGGGCGAGCAGGTCGTGGGCGCGCCAGCTGCTGCAGTCCAGCACCAGCGCCAGCTGAGCCGGCGTCCCGACACCCAGCCCGGCGGCGTCGTTGTCGCGGGCCAGCGCCAGCACGTCGGTCAGCAGCGCGGCGTGCGCGATCGAGCGGTCGCGCTCACGCTGTGCCAGCCGGTGCTCGTGCTCGGCGACGGCGGTCAGCATCCCGTCGGCGCGCCCGGCGGCCGGGGTCAGCACCTGCTGACCGACCGGGCCGCTGTTCGAACTCATGTTCGAGAATCTAGCGCGGCTGGCGCGCGATGGCAAGGGCAAATGCGCTTGTGCACAGGACTTTTGGCGGAGCGATCGCTTCAGCCGGAGAGTGCTCCGGCTGGCTGCAGCCACAGGTCCGACCGGCTGCGCACGGCGTCGCTGACCGCGTCGACGAAGCCCTCGAGCTGGTCCGCCGTGACGGCGAGGCTCAGCGCGAGGTAGCCGCGCGGCGCGACGTAGTAGCCGCGCTCGAGCAGGTCGAGGAACAGCAGCTCCAGCAGGCGCTTGTCCGCCGGCACGTCCGCCGGGGTGCGCACCGGGCCCGCCGTCGGGTGCAGGGCCATCAGGCTCCCCACGCCCGTGACCGTGAACGGCGTCCCGGCCAGCACGTCCAGCAGCCGTGCGCGCAGCGCATCGCCCGCACGCGTGTGCCGTTCCGCCACGTCGGGCGGGTAGACGCGCGTCAACCCGGCGTGACCTGCCGCCATGGACACGACGTTGTTGTTGAAGGTGCCGGCGTGCGCCAGCGCGTCCGCGCGCGACGGGTCGAACAGCGTCATCACGTCGGCACGCCCGCCGAACGCGCCGAACGAGCTGCCACCGCCGACGTACTTGCCGAGCGTCGTCAGGTCGGGTCGCAACCCGAGCTCGCCCTGCAGACCGGACCGCCCGGTGCGCGACGTCATCACCTCGTCGAGCACGAGGAGCGCACCGGTGCGCGACGTCGCGTCGCGCAGCGCGTGCAGGAACGCCGGGTCTCCCGGGATGCAGCCCGCTGAGCCGAGCATCGGCTCCACCAGTACGCACGCGACGTCGTGCGCCTCGAGCAGCGCGACGGCGGACGCCGCGTCGTTGTACGTCGCGACGACGACGTCGTACGGCGCGTTGACCGGCGAGGGGCCCCGGGCGAACGACAGCACGCCGCCGTGGTAGCCGCCCTCGAACACGACGACCGTCTCGCGACCGGTGAAGACCCTGGCTGCCGACAGCGCGAGCAGGTTCGCCTCGGTGCCGGAGTTCGTGAAGCGCACGCGCTCCATCGACGGGAACCGCTCGCACACCGCCTCTGCCAGCAGCACCTCGCGGTGGGTGTGCGCACCGCGGCTCAGGCCCTCCCGCACGGCGTCGACCATCGCCTTCACGACGACGGGGTGCGAGTGGCCGTACAGCCCGGCCGAGTACTCGCCGAGCAGGTCGACGTAGACGTGCCCGTCGGCGTCCTCGAGCAGGGCGTCCCACGCGCGCACGACGCGCAGCGGGAACGGCTGGTGGTACAGCACGGTCCGGGTGTTGCCGCCGGGCATGACCTGCTGCGCCTGCTCGTGCAGCGCGCGCGTGCGCGGTCGCGCCGCGGCGAAGCGCTCCCGGGCGGAGGCGACGGCGTCGTCGAGCGAGGACTGGCCCATGGCCGGACGGTACGCCCGGCGTGGTCAGCGCTGCGGCGAGCGCCCGGCCCCGCGCCACGACGGCGTGGCCAGTGCGTCCGCCGACGCCTGCTCGAGGAAGGTCCGGTAGACGGCCACGATGGCGGGGTCCAGGCGCAGGTCGTTGTGGTACGTGCCCGGGAACTCGCGGTTGTCCGCGCCCTCGAGCCGCGGCGACGGCGCGTACGTCGCGAGGAACGCCGGGTCGGCGACGCCGGAGCCGTCGTAGACGGTCATCCACCCGCCGGGCGGGCGCGCCGGCATCTCCGCGTTGAGACGCTCGAGCCACGGCGTGCCGGCGGCGATCTCGTCGCACGACACGACGTTGCCCTCGCTGCCCGGCGGGCAGAACGACGTGCCGTGGTTGCCGCCGGCGATGCCGACGAACGCGACGAGGTCGTCGCGCAGGTCGGGCCGCTGGCGCAGCGTCTCGCGGCCGAGCGTGACGCCGAGCGAGTGGCCGACGAGCATGAACCGCTCGGACCCGGTGTAGTCGCGCACGACGTCGAGGAACGCCGCGAGGTCGGGCACGTTCACCTCGTTCTCGGTGACGTAGGTGTTCGCGTCCTTGCCCATCCGCCGGCGCTCCTCGTCGGCCTCGGGGTTGGGCGTGAACAGCGCGCGGCCGTTGCTGCCGCCGAGGCCGTTGTAGGACAGCGCCCACAGCTCCTGGTCGCTCCAGCCGGCGGCGCGGAACGCGTCGCGCACGGGGTACCAGTCGCCGGCGTCGACGTTGTTGCCGTGCACGAAGACGGCGGGGACGTGCTGCAGCGGCGCGCCGCGGTGCACGCCGCCGAAGCCGCCGACCGGCCACTCCCACTCGCTGTCGAGCAGCCGCGGCACGTCGTCGGCGAAGTGGTCGGCGGCCGGGCCCTGCGGCCGCTGCCGCTCGGGCTTCTCGGTCGCGTCGCGAGCGTCGGACGCCGTGCCGGGCGAGGCGGCCAGCAGCGCGGCGAGCGCCGCCACCGCGACCGCCGCTCTCACGGCAGCACCCGGTCCGCGAGCTGGGCGCGCAGGGCCTTCTTGTCGTACTTGCCGACCGACGTCCGCGGCACCTCGGGCACCACGACGACGTCGTCCGGCAGCCACCACTTCGCGACCCGGCCGGTCAGGAACTCGCGCAGCTCGTCGAGCGTCAGCGACGCGCCGTCCTCGAGCGCCACGGCGACGACGGGACGCTCGTCCCACTTCAGCGACCGGACGCCGACGACGGCGGCCTCGCGCACCGCGGGGTGCGCCAGCACGTGACCCTCCAGCTCGACCGAGCTGATCCACTCGCCGCCGGACTTCACGAGGTCCTTGCTCCGGTCGACGATGCGGAAGTAGCCGTCGCGCTCCATGACCGCCATGTCGCCGGTGCGCAGCCAGTCGCCGTCGAACTTCTCGGGCATGCCGCCCCAGTACTCGGTCGCCACCCACGGGCCGCGGCACTGCAGCTCGCCGACGCTCTCGCCGTCCCACGGCAGCGGCCGGCCCTCGTCGTCGACGATGCGGGCCTCGAGACCGGCGAAGATCGTGCCGGTCATCGCGCGCACGTCCCGCAGCTCCTCCTCCGACAACCCGCGGTGCCGACGACGCGGGCGTGACGACGCGGCGACCGGCGACGTCTCGGTCATCCCCCAGATCTGCAGGATCTCGACGCCGATCGCGTCGTAGGCCTCGAGCAGCGCGCGCGGCGTCGCGGACCCGCCGATGCCGATCGTGCGCAGCGACGACAGGTCGGCGCGACCCTCGCGGGCGAGCGGCAGCAGCGACGTCCAGATGGTCGGCACGCCGGCGGCCCAGGTGACCTGCTCGGACTCGATGACGCGAGCCAGCGCCTGCGGCGAGGTGTCGGCGCCGGCGAGCACGAGCTCGGCACCGGTGAACGGGGCGGCGTACGGCAGTCCCCAGCCGCACGCGTGGAAGAGCGGGACGACGGGGAGCACGCGGTCGCGCTCGGACAGCGCGAGGTGATCGACCATGCACGCCGCCATCGCGTGCAGGTACGTCGAGCGGTGGCTGTAGACGACGGCCTTCGGCATGCCGGTGGTGCCGGACGTGTGGCACATGCCGCACGCCATGTCCTCGGTCAGCTCGGGCAGCTCGTCGACCGGCGTCGGGGCCGCGGCCTCGAGCAGCAGCTCGCCGTCCAGCAGGCCGGGGATGCCCGCGCTGTCGCCCTTCCCGAGGCGGACGAACGAGCCCACCGACGGCATCCGCTGCGCGACCGGCGCCAGCCGCTCGACGAGGTCGTCGTCGACGAACAGCACGCTGTCGCCGGCGTCGGCGACGACGTGCTCGAGCTGGTCGTCGTGCAGCCGGATGTTCACCATGTGCAGCACGGCACCGGCGAGCGGCACGGCGTAGTACAGCTCGACGTGGCGCGTCGAGTTGTTGGCGAACGTGCCGACGCGGTCGCCCGGCTGGACGCCGAGCTCGCGCAGCACGGTGACCAGCCGCAGCACCCGCTCGGCCATCGCGCCGTACGTCGAGCGCCCCATGCCGCCCTCGAACGCGTCGACGATCTCGGCGTCGGCGTAGACGGTGCGGAGCCGGTCGAAGATCGCGCGGACGGTCAGCGGCTGCTGCCCCATGAGCCCCTGCACGTCAGCCCCTCTCCGGCAGGCCCAGGCCCAGCACGAGGACGGCGGCGTCCTGCGGCACGCGCACGTCGAGGCCGGTGAGCTCGCGGACCCGGCCGAGCCGGTAGGAGACGGTGTTCGGGTGCACGTGCTCGAGCCGCGCCGTCTCGGGCACCGACCCGCTGGCAAGGTACGTGCGCAGTGTCGGCACGAGCACGCCGGCGGGGTCCCGGTCGCGCAGCACGTCGCCGACCCGGCGACGCAGGGCGTCGGCGACGCGCTCGTTGCCGAGAAGCAGCTGCTCGACCAGCAGGTCGTCCGGACCGAAGGCGCCCTCGCGGTGGCCCTCGGCCAGCGCCGTGGCGAGCAGCTGCTCGACCGAGCGCACCTCGTCGAGCAGCTCGCGGCCGCACGCCGCGGGCCTTCCCCACGCGACGACGGCGCCGGGCCGGGCGAGCGGCGTCACGAGCCGCTCGGGCACGAGCAGCAGCACGCGGTCGCTGCCGCGCGCCGAGCGGTGACCACCGAGCGTGCCGGCCGGCGCGGCGGCGAGCAGCGCGTCGATGTCGGCCGCGGCGCCGGCGCCGCACACCAGGACGGGCACGTACGTCGGTGCGAGCGCCGTCGAGAAGCGCAGCGACACCGCCGCGACCTCGGCCGGCTCGTCGGAGGCGAGCAGCGCCTCGACGAGCTCGCGGCGACGGCTGTCGACCGACCGGATCCGCTCGTGACTGGCGGCCAGGTAGGCGCGGGCGAGCGCGCTCGAGGTCCGGTCGACGACGTCCATCCAGCGGGCGCCCATCGGCGCCAGCAGCGTCTCCTCCCCCGGCAGCACCGAGGCGCACAGCGCGGTCCACGCCTCCCGACCGGCGATGCGGAACGCGTGCAGCACCGACTCGAGCGGCATGCCCATGTGGAGCCGCTCGCGGCCGGACTGCTCGAACGCGGCGAGCTCGGCCGACGACGGCGGGCGGTCCGCGACGAGGCACTCGAGGAACGTGGTCACCAGCCGCCGGGTGACGGGCAGGACGTCGGTGGCCATGGCGGCCTCGGTCATGGCGGCGTACTCGGGGATCTCGCGCCGGTAGGCCTCGCCGAGCCGCGGCACGAGCACGTCCAGGTCGGCGAGCACGCGCTCGGAGACCGCGGCGACGCCGGTGCCGCGCACGACGCGCAGCGTCGTCACGGCTGGTGCTCCAGCCAGTCGCGCAGCAGGCCGCCGACGCGCTCGGGCTCGTCCGTCACGAGGACGTGGTTGGCGCCCTCGACCAGCTCGAACCGCGCACCCGGGATCCGCTCGGCGACCGTGCGGCCGTTGACCGGCAGGACGAGGGTGTCGAGCTCGCCGTGGACCACGAGCGTCGGCGCCGAGACGCGGCCGAGGTCGTCGAACCGCGTCCACGGCAACGTGCCATGGACCTGCGCGGTGTAGCCGGCCGGCGTGCAGGCCAGCGGCAGGCGCACGGCCCAGTCCTCCTCGATGCGCTCGCGCGGCGTCGTCGGCGCGTAGTTGTAGGGCAGCGACGCCTCGGCGGCCTCGCGCGGCGTCATGTCGGCGCGGCCTGCCGTGACGAACGCGAGGGTCTCCGGGTCGATGACGCAGTGCGCGATGCCCGGGTGGGTCGCCATCAGGCACAGCGAGCGCACGCGGTCGGGCGATGCCACGGCCATCTCCTGCGCGAGCAGGCCGCCCATGGAGATGCCGACGACGTGCGCGGACGCGATGCCGAGCTCGTCGAGCACCGCCAGGCAGTCGCCGGCCATGGTCTCGACGGTGTACGGCGCACCGGGGACGTCGCCGGTCTCGCCGGCGCCCCGGTTGTCCGCGCGCACGACTCGGTAGCGGTCCGACAGCCACGGGACCACGCGGAACCACATCGCGGCGGGCCAGGCCAGCCCCATGACGAGCAGCACGGCCGGGCCGTTCTCCGGACCGTCGACGCTGTAGGCGATCTTGGCTCCGTCAGGACGCTCCACGACGGGCACGAGCGCCTCCTCTCTGCGTCGGGACGTCGGACTGGCGGGCGGCGAGGGCCGACCCGGTGGCGGCCCGCAGCACCGAGCCGATGCCGAGGTGCGTCGCGAGGGTCGTCTCGTCGAGCTCCTGCACCGGTGCCGAGTGCACGACGCGGCCGGTCTGCATGAGGTGCGCGGTATCGACGAGCGAGAGCCCGAAGGCGACGTTCTGCTCGACGAGCACCATCGTGACGCCGCTGTCGGCGACAGTCTGCAGCACCTCGTTCAGCTCGAGCTGCGCGACCGGCGACAGGCCCGCGCTCGGCTCGTCGACGAGCACGATCGACGGCTCGTTCACCAGCGCGCGGGCGACCGACAGGGACGCCTGCTGACCGCCGGACATCGTGCCGGCGAGCTGCGTGCGACGATCGCGCAGCACGGGGAAGCGGTCGTAGACGCTCTCGAGCGCGGCCGGCCAGCTGGCGCGGTCGCGGCGGCGGAGCGTGTAGGCGCCGAGGCGGAGGTTCTCCTCCACGGTCAGCCCGGGGAACACCTGGCGCCCCTGCGGCACGTGACCCATGCCCATCGCGACGCGCTTCTCCGGCGACAGCCGCGTGACGTCCTGGCCGTTCAGCAGCACGCGCCCGGAGCGGGCCTCGACGGTGCCGGCGATGGTCTTCATCGTCACGCTCTTGCCGGCACCGTTGAGGCCGAAGACGCCGGCGATGGTGCCGCGCGGCACCTCGAACGAGACGCCGTGCAGCACGGTGACCGGCCCGAAGCCGGCGGTGACGTCCTCGAGGACGAGCAGCGGCTCGGTCACGGCACCAGCACCTCCTCGCGGCTCGGCGCAGTGCCGAGGTAGGCCGTCACGACCTCGGGCCGGGTGACGACCTCGACCGGCTCGCCGTCGGCGATCACCCGGCCGGCGGCCATGACGTACAGCTCGTCGGCGACCTCGAGCACGAGCGGCACGTTGTGTTCGATGAGCAGCACCGTGCGGTGCAGCGAGTCGCGCACGTCACGCAGCGTGGCGGCGAGGTCCTCGGCCGCCGCGGGGCTCATGCCGGCGCTCGGCTCGTCGAGCAGCACGAGCTCGGGCGAGGTGACGAGGGCGCAGCCGATCTCGACGATGCGCTGCTGGCCGTGCGACAGCCGGCCGACCTGCGTGTCGCGGAAGTGCTGGAACCCCAGGCCCTCGATGACCTCGTCCGCGCGGGCGCGCAGGTCGCGCTCGTACCAGCGGCTCGGGCCGACGCCCGTCAGCGCCGACACGACTCCGTACGGCGCGGCCAGGTGCTGGGCGATGAGCAGGTTCTCGTACACCGACTGCTTCTTCGCCAAGCCGATGAGCTGGAACGTGCGGCTCATGCCGAGCGCGGCGCGCTCGTGCGGCGGCAGGTCGGAGACGTCACGGCCGAGCAGCACGACACGGCCGCTGTCAGGACGCAGCGCGCCGGTGACAGCGTTGAACAGCGTCGTCTTGCCGGCGCCGTTCGGGCCCATGAGGCCGACGATCGTGCCGCGGTCGACGCGGATCTCGGCGTCGTCGACGGCCTGCAGACCGCCGAAGCGGACGCTCACGCCGCTGGCGTGCAGGACCGGGACGCCGTGCCGCGCGCGGGGCGCCTGCGGCATGCCTGGCGGACGGCTGAGCGCCGGCAGGTTCGGCCGCGTCGGCGGGAGCGGCGGCTCACCGCCCCGCTTGCGCGCCCGCTCCTCGCGGGCGTGGTGCACGGCGCCGGCGAAGCCGTCCGGGTGGCGAGCGATGGTGAACATGAGCAGCGCCGCGTTGAGGATGAGGTCGATCCCGCGGATCCCCTCGCCGAAGACGGAGATGAACACCTCGGGGAGCAGCACCAGCGCCACGGCCGCGACCACGACGCCCGCTCGGCTGCCGAGTCCGCCGATGACGACCACCACGACGAGCACGAGCGACCAGCTCCACGCGAAGTCGGCCGACGTCACCGTGCCGTACGCGGTGCCGTAGATGCTGCCGGCGATCCCGGCGAAGGCGCCCGACAGCGTGAACGCCAGCAGCTTGTACCGGGCGACGTCGACGCCGAACGACGCCGCCACCTGCTCGTCGGCGCGCAGCGCCTGGAACGCCCGGCCGATGCGCGAGCGGGTGAGGTTGACGTCGAGCTTCCACACGACGACGAGCAGCACGCAGGCGATGGCGAGGAACGCCTGGTCGCTGCCGATCGCCGTCTCGCCGACGTACGGGCGCGGCGTCACCTTGCCGGCCGAGCCGCCGCCGATCCACTCGACGCGGAACAGCGACTGCCAGCACGCGTACGCGACGCCGACCGTGACGACGGCCAGGTAGAGCCCGCGCAGCCGCAGCGCCGGCAGGCCGACGAGGAACGCGAGCAGCGCGCCGACCGCCGCGGCAGCCACCAGCCCGACCAGCCACGGCGCGCGCACCTGGTCGACGCCGGTCATGACGCCGGTGGTGAACGCGCCGACGCCGACGAACGCGAACTGGCCGAGCGAGATCTGCCCGGCGTAGCCCATGAGCAGGTTGAGCGACAGCGCCGCGATCGCGAAGACGCACGCCTTGGACCCGAGCAGCGCGAGCTTGTCCGACAGCAGCACGGCGCCCAGCGTGGGCGGCAGCGCCGCGGCGAGCACGAGCGCGACGACGAAGCCGGGCACCGGCAGCCGGCGGGCGGCCGGGGTGGCGGTGCTCATGCGCTGACCTCCGTCGGCGTGCGGGCGGGCTCGGGTGTCGAGGCCGGCGGGTCGACGCGGCGCAGCAGGTCCGGCAGCGTCTGCCGGCCGAGGAGCACCACGAGCAGCACTGCGAGCACGATCAGGTACTGCAGCCCCGGCAGGTCGAGACCGCTGAGCCAGCGGGTGCCGGCCGACGTCGCGATACCGAGGGCGACGCCGCCGACGACGGCGCCGGGCAGGCTGCTCAGCCCGCCGACGACGGCCGCGGCGAGGCCGATGACGTAGAGCTCGCTGGCGTAGCCGGGACCGAAGGCGCCCACCGTCGGCGCGACGAGCAGCGCCGCGATGCCCGAGAGCGCGGCACCGGCCGCCCAGATCGTCATCGAGATGCGCGACAGCGGCACGCCGACGAGCCGGACGGCGTCGGGGTCCTGCGCTGCGGCGAGGATGCCGAGACCGAAGTCGGTGCGGCGCAGCACCGCCTGCAGGCCGAAGCCGAGCGCGAGTGCGAGCACCAGTCCGAAGACCTGCGTGGGGGTGACGATGACGCCGGCGACGGTGAACCCCGCCTCGACCGGACCGGCCAGCTGCTGGGGGCTCTCGCCGAACAGCCGGAACTCCAGCGAGAGCAGGAACAGCCCGAGGCCGACCGTCGCGACGCTGACCGCGACCGGGTCGCGACCGACCATCGGCCGCACGACGAGCCGCTCGAACAGCAGCCCGATGGCGATCGCGAGCCCGATCGCGCCGAGCGCGCCGACGATCCACGGCAAGCCGGAGTCGGTGACGAGGAACGCGGCGAAGAAGATGGCCGCCGTGCCGACCTCACCACCGGCGAAGGTGAGCACGCCGGTGCCGCGGTGGATGAGCACGACGCCGAGCGCGAACAGCGCGTAGATGCTGCCGGAGATGAGGCCCAGCACCAGGACCTGACCGAGGCCGCCCATCACGCCGGCCCGACGCAGTGGACGGTGTTGCGCCAGTTGACCTTGCCCGACGGCGACCGGTAGGTCTGCATGAACGTCAGCTGGTCGGACCCGTGCCGGCGGTCGCCACGGGTGAAGTCGAGCGGGCACACGCTGCTCGTCGGCCGCTTCTTGTACGTGGTGATGGTGTCGACGAAGCGGTTGCGCGTGCAGTCCTTGCCGCAGACCAGCAGGATGTCGTGCAGCGCCTTCTGCGCCTGCCAGTTGAGGAACAGCAGGTCGCCGCCGACGCCGTTCAGGTCCGCGCCCGGCCGGTACTTGCGGTACTGCGCCTCGAACAGCCTGACGTCGTCGGCGTACGCGGCGAACGGTCCGCTGTAGTCGCCCTTGCTGAACGCGGAGAACATGGCGACGCCGTCCATCGGCGGGTTCATCGCGTCACCGTCGAGCGTCTGCGACGTCAGGTTGAACGGGAACAGCATGAGGTTCGGCGAGTACTGCTGGGTCTTCATCTGCTTGACGATCTGCGTGCTGCCGAGCGCGTTCTCCCAGAGCCAGACGACCTCGGCGGCGCCGCCCTTGCCGTTCTTCATGGCGAGGATCTCGTCGGTGTAGTTGCCCTTGTTCTGCGGTACGGCTCGCTCCGCCACGACCGGGTCCAGCCCGCGGGCCTTCAGGAAGGCCTTGAACGCCCGCACGCCCGGCTCCCAGTTGTCGCCGTCGCGCTTGATGATGCCGAGCCGCTTGCCCTTGAACTTCTGCAGGTACAGCTGGGCGAACGCCTCACCGGTGCGCTCCACCGTGGGCAGCCCGGTGAAGCTGTACTTCAGGCCCTGGCTGCCCTCGACCGTCGCGGTGTGGTGCAGGTACGGGATGCGCTGCTCCTCGGCGTAGTTGCGCACCGCCGGAATCTGGTCGAACCCGATGCCGCCGATGAGCAGGAACGGGTTCTTCGCCTTGCACGCGCGGGCGGCCTCGACGGCCGGCCCCGGCTGGTAGTTGTCGTTCTCGTAGGTGACGCTGACCTTGCGGCCGTAGATGCCGCCCGCGTCGTTCACCGCGGACCAGTAGACGTTGAAGTCGGCGTCCGTCGTGTTGAACGCCGCGCCGTAGGTGAGAGCGGCGTGCGCGCACATCGTGATGGACGTCGGCGTGATGCCGATCGTGTCCTCCTTGCCGGAGAACAGCGTCGAGCGCGGGGGCGCCGCGACGGTGCCGCCGCCTCCGCCGGGCCCGGTCGCCGCGCCACCGGCCGCTCCTCCGGTGGCGGCCGTCCCGCCCGACGCAGCACCGCCTGCCGCGCCGCTGGCCGTGGTGCCGCCGGTCGCCGTCGTGACCGGCTCGCCGGTGACCGGGTCGACGACGCCCTCGACCTCCGCCGTGGCCGGATCGTCGACGACCCCTGACTGGCCGGAGCGGTCGCCGGCGCGGCTGGCGCTGAGCGTGTCGGGCGCCGGCGCGCTGCTGCACGCGGCAGCAGTCGCGACGGCCAGCGCCGCGGCCACGCGCGCGCCGGTGCGCCGGCGGGAAGACGGGCGGGAGAGCATCGAGCCTCCGGAGGTCCGCCCGGCGCGGTGCCGGGCGTCCGTGAGGTTCGCCACAGCCGAGGCCGGCTCCTCCCGTGCCGTCGGGTGAAACGACAACCCGACCTTGTGAGATCTCCAAGCAACAGGAGCGCCGGCGGCGCGTCGCAGGCGACACGCGGAGGGTCGGGCTACGCCCCGCTTGCTCGGCAGCAAGCGGGGCGCGGCCCGACCCTCGGTGCGGCGCGCGGGCGGACCCGGCTCAGTACCGGTACATGTCGCTCTTGTACGGGCCGTCGACGTCGACACCGATGTACTCGGCCTGCTCCTTGGTGAGCTTCGTCAGCTTCACCCCGAGCGCGTCGAGGTGCAGCCGCGCGACCTTCTCGTCCAGGTGCTTCGGCAGCACGTAGACCTGCTTGTCGTACTGGTCGTTCTTGGTGAACAGCTCGATCTGCGCGATCACCTGGTTGGTGAAGCTGTTCGACATGACGAACGACGGGTGGCCGGTCGCGTTGCCGAGGTTCAGCAGCCGGCCCTCGCTCAGCACGATGACCGTGCGGCCGTCGGGGCGCACCCACTCGTCGACCTGCGGCTTGATGTTGCGGCGCTCGACGCCCTTGCTCTTGGCGAACCCGGCCATGTCGATCTCGTTGTCGAAGTGGCCGATGTTCCCGACGATCGCCTGGTGCTTCATGCGCAGCAGGTGGTCGGCGGTGATGACGTCCTTGTTGCCGGTGGCGGTGATGAAGATGTCCGCGGTCTCGACGACGTCGTCGAGCGTCGTGACCTGGTAGCCCTCCATCGCGGCCTGCAGCGCGTTGATCGGGTCGATCTCGGTGACGATGACGCGGGCGCCCTGGCCGCGCAGCGACTCCGCGCAGCCCTTGCCGACGTCGCCGTAGCCGAGGACGACGGCGACCTTGCCGCCGATCATCACGTCGGTGGCGCGGTTGATGCCGTCGATGAGCGAGTGCCGGCAGCCGTAGAGGTTGTCGAACTTCGACTTCGTCACGCTGTCGTTGACGTTGATCGCCGGGAAGAGCAGCGTGCCGGCCTTGGCGAACTCGTAGAGCCGCATGACGCCGGTGGTGGTCTCCTCGGTGACGCCCTTGATGCCGGCGGCGATCCGCGAGAAGCGCTGGGGGTCGCTGTCGAGGGAGCGGCGCAGCGTCTCGAGGACGACCTGGTACTCCTCGCTGTGGGTCTCGGGATCGACCGGCGGGACGACGCCCGCCTTCTCGAACTCGACGCCCTTGTGCACCAGAAGCGTCACGTCGCCGCCGTCGTCGAGGATCATGTTCGGGCCCTCGGCGCCCTCGGCGGACCAGTCGAGCGACTGCTCGGTGCACCACCAGTACTCCTCGAGCGTCTCGCCCTTCCAGGCGAAGACGGGGACGCCCTGCGGGTCGTCGACGGTGCCGTTCGGGCCGACAGCCACGGCGGCCGCGGCGTGGTCCTGGGTCGAGAAGATGTTGCAGCTGACCCAGCGGACCTGCGCGCCCAGCTCGACGAGGGTCTCGATGAGCACCGCGGTCTGCACCGTCATGTGCAGCGAGCCGGTGATGCGGGCTCCGGTGAGGGGCTTGCTCGCGCCGTACTCGGCGCGCATGGCCATGAGGCCGGGCATCTCGTGCTCGGCGAGCCGGATCTCCTTGCGGCCGAACTCGGCGAGCGAGAGGTCGGCGACGCGGAAGTCGTGGGTGCGGGTCTCTGGCACAGGGTCTCCTCGTGTGCAGCGTCGGATGATCGCGGGGAACCGCTCACCGAGGCTTCGGAGGGACTGCCGCTGCTGTGGCGGCCACGGGCGAGAGCCCGCCGGCCGGACCTCCAGGGTAACGGCGGGCGCGTCGACGTTCTTCCCTCGGCGGTCACTGCGGCGCGTGTGGCAGGTTGCCGTCCGTGGACAGCGCCGCGATCGCCGAGCTCGTGCACGGCGCCGAGGGCTTCGTGCGGGTGCTCAGGCCGCGCGTCGTCCGCAGCAGCGCCGACGAGGTCGTCCTGCGCCTCGACGCCGGGCCCGAGCTGCACAACCACGTCGGCGGCCCGCACGCCGCGGCGATCTTCGGGCTCGGTGAGACGTGCGGCCTCGTGGTACTGCTCGAGGTGTTCGGGGACCTCGTCGAGCAGGGCGCGGTGCCGCTGGTGAAGTCGGCCGAGATCTCCTACTCGGCGGTGGCGCGCGGGCCGCTGGTCGCGACGGCTCGCCTGGCCGGCGACGCGGTGGCGGCGCGCGCCTCCCTGGGCGAGCGCGGTGTCGCCGTGTTCCCGGTCGAGATCGCCTTCACCCGCGAGGACGACGGCGTGCAGACCGCCACGATGACGGCGCAGATGGCGCTGAAGCGGTTCTCCTAGCTCTCTTGCCGGCGCTCTTCCTCGCGCTTCTTGGCGAGGACCTGGTCGAGGGGGGTCTCGACCACGTGGTGCGCGCGCGGCACGACGACCGTCTCGCGCGTCTCGGGCTGCGGCGCCGGTGAGTGGTCGTCGCGCGCGTGCTGCGCGAGCTCGGTGCCGTGGCGGAAGCGGAGCCCGCAGAGCGGGCAGTGCACGGTCCCCATGCGGACCACCTCCCGGACGTCGGGTCCTCCACCGCAGTGTGCGCCCGCCGCCCGGATCGCGGAAGAGGCGGAGGTCCCGGTCCGCCGGACCGTCACCAGACCGACGCGCAGGCGTCAGCGCGCGATGGCCGCCTTCAGCGCGGTGATGGCGTCGACCGGGGTCGGGTCGATGCCCTGCAGCACCGCGAGGTAGGTGCTGGCGTAGTCGCCGAGCGCGACGAGCCGTGCCAGCCGCTCGAAGGCCGAGGAACCCTCCGGGCGGAGCACGTGCACGGGCACGCCGCGCTCGCGCGCCAGCTGCTCGGTGACGTCGGCGCGGCGGGCGACCTGCGGATGCTCGTCGGCGTCGCGCAGCAGCACGACGGCGAGCCGGGCGGTCTCCGGCTCGTCGGCGCGGTCGCGGAAGAAGTCGCCCCCGGACGGGGTGCCGGCGAACGGACCGTCGAGGGCGACGACCTGGTTGTGGTTCGCCTCGGGCAGCACGCCCCAGGTGGCGGGGACCTTCGCGTTCTCGTTGAGCTGGCAGGCCAGCCGGTAGGCGGCGACACCGGCGAGCGGCGAGGCGCCCCAGACGACGGGCACGGCTCCGTGCAGGTGCCGAGCCAGCTGCTTGGCCGGGTTGACGAGCTCGTCGGCGTCGGGACGGCACCGGACGGCGACGTCCTCCAGCGCCGCAGCGCCGGCGTCGACGACGTCGTCCGACCCGTCGCAGAGGCCGAGCACGTGCCCGGCCATGACCAGCGGAGTCGACAGCGACCAGACCGACGCCCGCGGCTGTCGCCCCTGGGTCACCGGCACGAACACGGCCCGGCCGCGCTGGGCGAGCGAGTGCACCGGTGAGCCCTCGGCACCGACGACCACCAGCGGGCAGCCTCGGCGCACGGCCTCTTCCAGGGCCGACAGCGTCTCCTCGGTTGAGCCGGAGCAGGACACCGCGATGACGACGTCGCCGGGGCCGACCCACGACGGCAGGCCGTAGCCCCGGTGGCTGAGCACGGGCGTCGGCGTGGCCATGCCGGTGACGGCGGCGAGCACGTCTCCGGCGATGCCGGACCCGCCCATGCCGCAGACGACGACGGCGCGCGGACGTCCGCCCTCACCGAGCCGCGCGACGCCCGCGTCGCGGGTCAGGAGCGCTGCCTCGCGCACCTGCGCAGCGCTCGAGGCGATCGCGCGGAGCATCTCCCCCGGGTCGGCGGCTCCGACCGCCGCCGGGTCGTCGAGGTCGACGACGGCCGGAGCCGTCACGCCGGCTCGCGACGGCGTGCCTCGTCGACCAGCAGCACCGGGATGTCGTCGCGGACGGGGTAGGCCAGCGGGCAGCCGGTGCAGAGCAGCTCCCCCGCTCCCCCGTTCGCGTCCGGGTCGGCCTCGAGCGGCGACAGGCAGTCGGGACAGGCGAGGATGTCGAGCAGGGCGGGGTCGAGCTGCATGGGCGGCAGCCTAGCGACGGTCGGCGGCGAGCCGCCGACCAGCCGCTGCTCAACCGCGGATGACGGCCAGGACCTCGTCGCGGACCCGCTCCATGGTGGCGGTGTCCGGCGCCTCGACGTTGAGGCGCAGCAGCGGCTCGGTGTTCGAGGCGCGCACGTTGAACCAGGTGCCGCCGCCGAGGTCGACGGTGAGCCCGTCGAGCTCGTCGAGCTCGGCGTCCGCGTACTTCTCCTTCAGAGCCGCGATGCGCGCGGCCTGGTCGTCGACGGTGCTGTTGATCTCGCCGCTCGCCACGTAGCGGGAGTACCGCTGCAGCAGCTGCGAGAGCGTGCCGTCCTGCCCGCCGAGCGCGGCGACGGTGTGCAGCGCGGCGAGCATGCCGGAGTCGGCGTTCCAGAAGTCGCGGAAGTAGAAGTGGCCGGAGTGCTCGCCGCCGAACACCGCGCCGGTGCGCGCCATCTCCGCCTTGATGAACGAGTGCCCGACCCGGGTGCGCACCGGCGTGCCGCCGTTCTCGCGCACGACCTCCGGCACCACCCGCGACGTGATGAGGTTGTGGATGATCGTCGAGCCCGGCTCCTTCGCCAGCTCGCGCTCGGCGATCAGCGCGGTGAGCACCGACGGCGACACGACGTCGCCCTTCTCGTCGACGACGAAGCAGCGGTCGGCGTCGCCGTCGAAGGCCAGGCCGAGGTCGGCGCCGGTCTCGCGCACCTTGGCCTGCAGGTCCCGGACGTTCTCGGGCTCGATCGGGTTCGCCTCGTGGTTCGGGAACGAGCCGTCGAGCTCGAAGTACATCGCGGTCAGCTCGAGCGGCAGGCCCGCGAAGACGGTGGGGACGGTGTGGCCGCCCATGCCGTTGCCGGCGTCGACGACGACCTTCAGCGGCCGCGCGGCGTCGAGCCCGGGCACCAGCTGCTTCATGTAGGCGGCGTAGTCGGCGAGCAGGTCGCGCGAGGTGATCTCGCCCTGCCGCTCGGCGGGGGCCGGCAGCCCCTCGTCGAGGAAGCGCTCGGCCTCGGCCTGCAGCTCCCGCAGCCCGGACTCCTGGCCGACCGGCCGGGCGCCCGACAGGCACAGCTTGATGCCGTTGTACTGGGCGGGGTTGTGGCTCGCGGTGAACATCGCGCCGGGCACGTCGAGGGTGCCGGCCGCGTAGTAGAGGAGGTCGGTCGAGCCGAGCCCGGCGTCGACGACGTCGACGCCCTGGGCCGTGGCGCCCTCGGCGAAGGCGCGGGAGAGCTCGACGCCCGACTCACGCATGTCGCGGGCGATGACGATCTGCGGCGCACCGGTGAACCGGGCGAACGCGGCGCCCAGAGCGCGGGCGACGTCGGCGTCGAGCTGGTCGGGGACGGTGCCCCGGACGTCGTATGCCTTGACGATCGTCGAGAGGTCGCGTGCCACGGCAGCGACCCTAGACGGCGGCGCGAGGCTGCCGGGAGGCGGTCCGGGTCAGGCGGCCTTCACCTTGCGGGTCTTGCCGAGCACCGTCGTGATGTCGAGCTCCCGGCCCTCCTGCGTCCAGCGCTTGCGCTCGCAGGTGTGGCAGGAGGTGAAGTCGACGATCGAGCCGTCGGTGAGCGTCATGGTGATCGCCGTGACCCGGGTGCTCGCGCAGCCGGTGCAGGTGGTCAGGGCACGGGCGGGGGTCGTGACCAGGCTCATCGGGGCTCCTCGGCGGGATCGCGGCGGACGGCGGTCTGTAGAGCCGTCCGGGTGACAGCGCTGCTTCGGCACGACCCCGCGGATCGCTTGAGCCTGCGGCGTTTCTCGGGCAAAACGGACATCCGGTTCCGGACGCGGTCCGCGCCCCCGCCTCAGGTCGGGGTCGGCAGCGCCCGAAGGTGGCCGCGGCGCCCGGTGCCCGGCTCGGCTGCGGGGCCCGGTGTGCGCGCGGGGCGCGCCGCCTCGCGGACGGCGTCGGCGAGGGCGACGAGGTCGTCCGCGGTGCGCGCGGCGACGACGTCGGGGTGCTCGGCCTCGTGCCGGACGACCTCCCAGCCCCGCGGCGCGGTCAGCCGCTCGGCGTGGGTCTCGCACAGGTCGTAGGTGTGCGGCTCGGCGTAGGTGGCCAGCGGCCCGACGACAGCGGTGGAGTCGGCGTAGACGTAGGTGAGCGTGGCGACGGCCGGCAGCGTGCAGGCGGTGCGCGAGCAGCGCCGGACAGGGCTCACCGTGCTCCCTCCGCGAGGACCGGCCGGGCGCACTCCGGGCCCCGGCTCCAGGCGGCGACGGTAGCCGCCCCCGTCCCCGACTGCCAGCACCGGCACCGTGTCGGGCCGGGACCGCACTCGCCCGGCGGTCGGTCCCCCTACGCTGCCCGGGTGCGGAGCGGACGCCGAGCGCGGCGGGACCGGCGCGGGCGCGGGCTGCGCGCACCGCTCGTCCGGCCGTTCGTCGACGTCGGCGGCTCGGTCGTCCGGGTGCCCGCAGCGCCGACGCCGAGCGCGCGGTTCGACGACCTGGTGCACGAGTCCGTGGAGCGGCTCGAGCAGCGCTGGGCCGACGACCTGCGCGGCGTGGAGTTCGCCGTCGTCGACGTGCCGCACGTGCCGCCGGGCTTCGACGCCACCGCGGACGCCGACGTCGTCGCCGACGAGACGGCGGGCGGCGCCGTGCCGCTCGGGCGGCTGGTGCCCGCCCGGCTCGGGCCGCGCGGGGAGGCGACCCCGGCGCGCGTGGTGCTCTACCGGCGGCCGCTCGAGGCGCGGGCGAGCTCGCGGACCGAGCTGGCCGAGCTGGTGCACGACGTCGTCGTCGACCAGATCGCCCGGCTGCTCGGCCGCAGCCCGGACGAGATCGACCCGCAGGACGACTGACCGCTCACCGTGTCCCCGCGCCGACGGCGGGGTCGCGGACGACGACCGGCTGCGGCACCGACGTCGCGGGAGCCGTGAGCGTCGACAGGGCGAGCAGCGGCCCCTCGGCGCGCGTCGCGGCGTCGACGGCGCCGACGTGCACGTCGGCAGCCCGCTGGTCCGGACGCACCTGCACCGCCACCCGGCCGACCATGCCGGCCGGCACGAGGTCGGCCAGCCGGACGGCGACGGTGCGCCCGCCCGGCACCTCGACGCGGCGCGGCGCCGCGGGCACGCGGACGGCACCTGCCACGGGCAGGACGGCGAGCTCGACCACTCCGTCGCCGGTCAGCGCCGAGAGCAGCACGGTCGTGTCCACGGCGCCGAGCACGACGTCGGACAGCACGACCGGCGCCCCGAGCGGGCCGGCCGGGCCGGCGAGGCCGACGTCACGCACGTCGCCGGCGCCGGCGTTCTCGGCGACGCCGACCGCCAGCACAGGCCCGCTCGCCCGCACCCGCAGCGCCGCGGGGGTCGCGCCGAGCACGGCCGAGAGGTCGGCCGACACGGTCGACCCCGCCGGGACCGGCAGCCCGCTCAGACCGTCGGGCACGAACTGGCCGTCGGAGGTCGTCACCTCGACCTCAGCCGTCACGTCGACCTCGCCCGGGTTGACGAGCCACACCGACCGTCCGCCCGGTCCGGCCGGCATCCCCGGCACGACGAGCTCCTCGGCGGGCTCGCCGGCCGGCGCGGCGTAGGCGACCCCGCGCGGCACGACACCGTCGGACCGCTCGTGCCGCAGCACCGCCGAGACCCGGCCGCGGGTCGCCTGCACCCGCACCGCCAGCCGGGACCGGTCCGGCGCCAACTCCTCCAGCGGCACCTCGGTGCGGCCGCGGGCCGGCACGGTGATGCCCCGGCCCGGTCGCGCGTCGACCGGGCCCTCGCCGCTCAGCGCCGAGACGTCCACGACCGCCTCCTGCAGGTCCGGGTTGGCGAGGACGAGCGTGGACCGCTCACCGACGCGCGTCCCGCCGCCGAGCAGCCACGCGTCGGTGCGGGGGCTCGGGCACGACGCCGTCGCCAGTCCGCGCACCGTCGGCGACTGGACGAGAGCGCTCTGCTGGACGGCGAGTCCGGCGGCGTCGGCGCCGGTGGCGCCGACCGCCAGTGCCCCGCCGTTCACGTCCTGGGCGAGAGCGGCCGCCGCCGCGCCCTCGGCAGGGACGGGCAGCACCGGCGGCGTCGCCGTCCGCACCGACCCGAGCGGTCGTGCGGTCACGACGGCGTCGAGCGCGGCGCCGTCGTCGCCCGCCACGTCGGCGACGCCGACCGACACGGCGCTCACCGTGGTGCCGGCGACCTGCCGGAGGTCCGGGCACACGGCCTGCGCGCCGACGACGGGCACCTGCGCCGGCTCCTCGGCGGCCGGTGCGGTCGGCGCGTCCAGGCTGCCGCCGAGCGCCGCGACACCGCCCAGCAGCACGACGACGACCGCGAGCCGCAGCGGGACCGGGCTCATGACCGCGCTCCCGGCTGGGGCGCGGCGGCGTCGACCGGCTCGAGGCCGCTGCGGCGCCGGGCGCCGGGAAGGGCCAGCACCGCCGTCAGCAGCACCGCCGCGCCCTGCAGCACGAGCGCGCCGGTGCGCGCTCGGTCCTCGTGTTGGACCTCGAGCCGACCACTCGCGGCGGGCAGCTCGAAGCCCTGCGCCCACCCGCAGGCGTCGACCGGCTCGAGGCGACGGCCGTCGAGCGTGGCGCGCCA